>NZ_DASVSO010000240.1:0-13073 GCF_036388035.1 Archangium sp. | reverse complement strand
CGAGCTACTTCTCCGCCCATGCCTACGAGACACCCAAGGGCATGGACTGGCTCCAACTGCGGATCGACATCCTCACGCGCGTACGTCGGGGGATGCAGCACGACGAGCCGGGCGAGTCCCCGCCGGCTCCGTGAGCCACCCCGCCGGGGGCGGCACCCCTGGCGTTGGGGTGCTGCCTCGGAAGCAGGGCTGCTCGCCAGACGAGCGTTCGTGAAGAACGGACGCCTCTAGAACGTTGCACCTCATCGGATGCGCATGATGAGGAGTGCATTGAGTCACAGGACACAGGAAAGCCCGGCTTCCAGCACCGTCCCCCAAAGGGATGGTCCCGCCGAGCGTGCGGTCGCCCATCAGCTGCGGCTGCTCATCGATAGCGTCCAGGACTACGCCATCTTCACCCTCGATCCACACGGCCACATCTCGAGTTGGAACGCCGGGGCCGAGCGCATCAAGGGCTATCGGGCCGAGGAGATCCTCGGCCAGCACTTCAGCCGCTTCTACCCTCCCGAGGACGTGGCCCGGGGCAAGCCCCAGTCGGGGCTCCAGGCAGCCGCCCGCGAGGGGCGCTTCGAGGACGAGGGCTGGCGCGTGCGCAAGGACGGCACCCTCTTCTGGGCCAACGTCGTCATCACCGCGCTACACGACGAGAAGGGCCAGGTGTCTGGCTTCGGCAAGGTGACGCGCGACCTCACCACCCGCAAGCAGGCCGAGGAGGGCCTGCGGCAGAGCGAGGAACGCTTCCGGCTGCTCGTGGAGAGCGTCAAGGACTACGCCATCTTCATGCTGGACCTGGACGGGCGCGTGGTCACCTGGAACGCCGGGGCCGAGCGCATCAAGGGCTACCGGACCGAGGAGATCCTCGGCCAGCACTTCAGCCACTTCTACCCTCCCGAGGACGTGGCGCGGGGCAAGCCCCAACGGGAGCTCGAGTTGGCCACGCGTGAGGGGCGCTTCGAGGACGAGGGCTGGCGCGTGCGCAAGGACGGCACCCTCTTCTGGGCCAACGTCGTCATCACCGCACTGCACGACGAGCACGGCACGCCGCGCGGCTTCGCCAAGGTGACGCGCGACTTCACCTCCCGCAAGCAGGCCGAGGAGGAGCGGGAGTTGCACCGGCTCCGTGAGGCCGTCCGCGCGCGGGACGAGTTCCTGTCCGTCGCCTCTCATGAGCTGAAGACACCCCTCACCCCGCTGCAGCTCAAGCTGACGGGCCTGCTGCGCCTCATCGAGAACAACCCCGAGGCCGCCCTGTCCGGTGCCCGCGTGGCCAGGGACCTCGATGTGGCGCGCCGTCAGGTGCGCAAGCTCGCGGAGCTCATCGACGACCTGCTCGATGTCTCTCGCATCAGCACGGGCAGGCTTCAGCTCCAGCGCTCGCCGATGAACCTGTCCGCGCTCGCGCGGGAGGTGGTGGCGCGCTACGCCCCCCAGGCCACCCAGGCTGGGGGCCGCGTGGAGGTGGAGGCCCCCCCCGCCATCGTGGGCACCTGGGACACGCGTCGGCTGGAGCAGGTGGTGACGAACCTGCTCACCAATGCCCTCAAATATGGGGCGGGCAAGCCCATCCACGTGCGCGTGAGCACCGAGGCCGGCGAGGCCGTGCTGACCGTGCGCGATGAGGGCATCGGCATCGCGCCCGAGCACCATCCGTCCATCTTCGAGCGCTTCGTGCGCGCCGTCACCGATCGCCACTACGGCGGGCTCGGCCTGGGCCTCTTCATCGCCCAACAGGTGGTCGAGGCCCATGACGGCAGCATCCACGTCCAGAGCGCCCTCGGACAGGGCGCCACGTTCACGGTGAGGCTGCCGCTGGACGTGATGGGACCGTAGTCCCGAGACGCCCTCAGTACACGTTGTACTTGCGGCGCAGGGCCTCGTGCTCCTCGGCGTTGCGCGAGGGGTGCAGGCGCCGCTCGGCGTCGTGGAGGTAGTACCAGAACTCGCTCGGCCGGGGCGCCAGGGAGGCCCGGAGCGACTCTACCGTGGGGGCGCCGATGGGCCCCGGCGGCAGCCCCTTGCGGTGCCGCGTGTTCCAGGGGTCCTCCGGGTTGCGCAGGCGCTGGAGGAAGGCCTGCCGGTCGTTCCACTCGGCCAGCTCGTAGCGCGAGGTCGCGTCCACCCCCAGGGGGTAGCCCTTGTCCACGCGCTTCCAGAGGATGCCCGCCACCAGCGGCCGCTGCGTCGGCACGGGCTCCTCGCGCTCCAGCATCGAGGCCATCACCACCACCTCGTGGAGGCTGCGCCCGCTGCTCACGAGGGCCTCCTTGTGGGGGGCGTAGAAGCGCTCGGCGAAGGTGTCCAGCTGGCGCTGGATGAGCTCCTCCACCTTCACGGAGCCGGGCACCACCCGGTAGGTCTCCGGGTAGAGGTAGCCCTCGAGCGTGCCCTTCGGCAGCGGGAAGGTCGCGGTGAACCGCTCGGGGTGGCGGGCCGCGGCCAGGTAGGCGCCGGGCGTGATGAGGCCCGCGGCGGCCAGGGCCGCGTCGGTGTCGCGCAGGCGCCAGCCCTCGATGACGCTGAAGGCGACGTCATCGGGGAGGGGACTCGCCTCGAGCGCGGTGGCGATCTCCGCCATCGTCATCGACGGGCTCACCGCGTGACGGCCCGCCTTGGGAGCGAACTGACCCCGGCGGTAGAGGAGCCAGCGCCACAGCCGGGCGTCGCGAATCAGCCCCTGCGACGCGAGCTGGGGCCCCAGGCCTCGGCCCGTGGCGCCCTTGGGCACGGTGAACTCCACGGAGGCGGCGCCCGGTGGAGCCACGGCGCGCCGCACCTCGCCCTCCACCCAGAAGAAGGTACCGGCGGCCGCGCCCACGGCGAGGACGACAAGGCCGAGCAGGACAATAAGGATGCGCTTCATGCGGGGCGCACCTTAACACCCGCGCGCCTCCTCACCGCCGGTTCGGTTGCTCCTCTGCCGTCCAGGCATCACTCATGATGTCCAGAGGGAGGCATGCTCCCGCGCGAACCGCGCCAGGGTCCGGGCCGGCCGCCCCAGCACCGCGCGCACGTCGGGCGAGACGGGGGCGCAGTAGCCATCCCGGACGAGCCGGTAGAACTGGATGAGCCGCTCGACGCGCTCCGGAGAGAGCCCGGCCGTCCGGAGGGTCGTGCGCGTCTCCTCCTCGCCGAGGGGAACGTACCGGATCGTCCTTCCGGCCGCCCGTGAGAAGAGCCCGGTGACCTCGTCGCAATCGAGCGCCTCGTCCCCGGTGAGCGTGTACGCCTTTCCGAGATGGCCCGGCACGGTCAGCGCCCTGGCGGCGACCGCCGCGATGTCGCGCACGTCGATGTAGGAGATCTTCGCGCGGGCCGCCGGGATGCGGAGCTCTCCGGTCGCGCGGAGCCCCGCGAGCAGGGGCCCTCCGCTGAAGATCTGCATGAACCAGTTGGGCCGCAGGTGCGTGAACCCGAGCCCCGAGTCCTCCAGGTACAGCTCCACCTTCCGCAGCGAGAAGTCGCTCCGCAGCTCGGCGCCCATGGCGCTCAGGTTGACGACGTGCCGCACCCTTCGACGCTTCATCTCGTCGATGAGCGGGCGGGCGACCGAGTCCGCGTGCTCGTCTCCCGGCCGGGCGATCAAGAAGACGCGCTCCACCCCCTCCAGGGCCGGCGCGAACGTCTCCGGCCGCTCGAAGTCGAACTCGATGAAGCGGGCCGACGTCCGGGCTCCGGCCGCGGCGCCCACGGGATTCCTCGTGGCGGCGAGCACCTCCTCGCCACTCGCCTCGAGCTGTGCCAGGAGCTCCCGCCCCACCCCGCCCGTCGCGCCGATGATGAGCGTCTTCATTGCCATGTCGCATCCCTCCGCCGGTCCATTCCGGCCGTACCGCCGTGAACCGCCCGATAAGTGAATGACGCGTTCACTTATCGGGCAAAAAAAACTACTCGAAGAAGCTCTTCAGCCCCGCGAGGTGGTACCGGGAGTACCCCTGGACGGCCTCTCGGATCAGGGCTTCGTCCTCGAACTTCGTGAGGAGGCCCACCATGGTGCCCACGAGGCTCCGGTAGATCTGCTCCAGGTTGAAGCGCGCCGTCTCCGTCACCCGCGTGTGGGGATGGAGCGTTCGGAAGTGCGCCACGGCGAGTTGGATGAGCTCCTGGACGAGCTGCTCGGAGAAGCCCTCGTGGCGGGAGCCCTCGGCTCGCCCCAGGAGCACGATGACGCGCAGCCGGTGGTCGATGCAGAACCGGAGGAGCTCCTCGGAGGCCAGGTGGAAGGCAGCCGCTGGGCCGAGCGTCCGGATGTCGGACACCCCCTCCAGTGACGTCACCCGCCGGCGCAGCAGGGTCGTGAACGTGCGGACGAAGTCGTCGCTGACCACCTCCTCGAACAGGACGCTCTTGTTCTCGTAGTACCGGTAGATGTTGCCGGTGGAGATGCGCGCGGCCTTCGCGATCTCGGCCATGGTCGCGCGCGCGTACCCCTTCAGCGCGAAGACCTTCAGCGCCGCGGCGGCGATGCCTTCCTGGACTTCATCCTTGAGGTACTGGGCCATGATCGAATCGTGAATGCCTCATTCACTATTACCACCAGGGTCTACCCCGTCAAGGCGGAAGAGCCTGGACGGGTGCTCCTCGCGTCTGGCCCGGAGGCGTGAGAGGAGCATCCGGGCCTGCACGCGCGTGCCCGCCTGCTCGGCCACACGCCGCGCGGACAGGCCCTCCCCCTGGGTAATTCGCCAGGAAAGTCGGGAACTTGAGGGACCCGCCGGGTGCATGGTACGACCTGGGAGGGCTGTATCTTCCGCCTCGATTCCTCTCACGGAGCCGGCTTCCCCCATGAGCGAGCGCAACGAACTGCCGAGGACCTCGCCGTCCTTGTCCTCCCCCGGTGTACCCGTGGCTGCCGTCACGCAGGGAGGCGCCCCCCAGCGGCAAGCGACCGAGACCCTCGCCACCCACCTGTCCGCCTTCCCCCCCGCCGCCAGCCCCGAGCAGGAGGCCCGCGAGCGCATCGCCTCCCTGGAGCGCGAGGCCCGCGCCCTCGGCAACGAGCCCCAGGCCGCCCTCCTCTTCCATGAGATCGGTCTGCTCTGGGAGGACCCCCTCAAGAATCCGCGCAACGCCGCGGTCGCCTTCCAGAACGCGTACCGGCTCGCGCCGCGCTTCCTCGCCAACATCCGCGCCGCGCGCCGCCTCTTCGCCGACGTGGGCAACTGGCAGATGGTCATCCAGCTCGTCGACGCCGAGCTGAACGCCACCGAGGACGTGCGGGGCCGCGCCGCCCTCTTCTTCGAGAAGGGCACGCTGCTCGACGAGCGCCTGTCGCGCGAGGAGGACGCCACCGCCGCCTTCCGCCAGTGCCTCCAGCTCGAGCCCCAGGACGTGGCGCTCCTCACCCAGCTCGAGGCGCTCTACGCCGCGCGCAACGACTACGCCTCGCTCGTCGAGGTGTACCGGCTGCTGGCCGCCACGCTCGACACGCCCGCCCTGCGCGCCCACTACCTCACCGCCGCCGGCCTGGTGCTCGATGACCGGCTCAAGCGCGGCGAACAGGCCGCCGCCTGCTTCCGCGAGGCCTTCGCGCTGGACCGCACGGACCTGCTCCTGCTCAACGCCCTCAAGCGCGTGGCCGTGCGCGAGGGCCGCGCCGAGGAGCTGCTCGAGGTCCTCACCGCCGAGGCCGAGGTGCTCGGCGTCCAGGGCGCGCCCGCCTGGCTCCAGCTCTGCAAGATGTACGAGCGGCTCGGTCGCAAGGAAGAGGCGCTGGCCGCTCTGCTCGACGCCCGCCGCGTGAGCCCCAACGAGCCGCTCGTCCTCTCCGCGCTCGCCAACATCTACGAGACGCGCCAGCGCTTCGAGGAGCTCGCCGACGTGCTGCTCGCCTGGGTGGGCTGCATCAACGACGAGAGCGAGCTGGTGGGCATCAACCTGCGCCTCGCCGCCCTCTACGAGGAGGACCTCAAGCGCGACGCGGACGCCATCACCCGCTACCAGGCCATCCTCTCGCGCATCCCCGGCCACGCCGCCGCGCTCGCCGGCCTGGGCAAGCTCTTCTACCGCACCCGCAACTGGGAAGGCCTCGTCTCCGTCTTCGACGCCGAGAGCGCCGCCGCGCAGGATCCGAAGGAGAAGGCCGCCCGGCTCTTCAAGGCCGCCGAGGTGCTCGAGGAGCGGCTGGCCCGGCAGGAGGAGGCCATCCAGCGCTACAACACCTGCCTCCAGCTCCAGCCGGGCTACCTCCCCGCGCAGAAGGCCCTCGGCCGCCTCTTCGAGCGCCAGGGCCGCTTCGCCGAGCTCGTCGCCATGTACGAGCAGGATCTGCTTCAGACGCAGGACCGCGAGCAGCTCATCACCACGCTCAACAAGGTGGCGGTCATCTACGAGGATCGCCTGAGCGATCTGGACCACGCCATCGAGTGCATGCGGCGCATCCTGGACCTGGCCTCGGACCACCTGCCCACCATCCGCAACCTGTCGCGGCTGCTGGAGCGCGCTGGCCGCTACCAGGAGCTCATCACCAACCAGGAGCTGGAGGCCTCGCTGGTGGGCGACACCAAGCAGGTGCTCTCGCTCTACCACCGCAACGCGGAGATCCTCGACGAGCACCTGAAGAATCGCGCGGGCGCCATCGCCGCCTACGAGCGCGTGCTCACCCTCACCCCCTCGTACCTGCCCGCGCTCAAGGCGCTGGGGCGGCTGTACGCGCAGGAGGCCAAGTGGGAGCCGCTCATCCGCATGTACCGGGCCGAGGCCGAGTACTCCGCCTCCCCCGAGGCCGCCGCGGCGCTCATCTACAAGATTGGCGAGCTGTGCGAGCACCGGGTGAAGGACGAGCACCAGGCCGTCGCCTCCTACCAGGAGGTGCTGACGCTGGCGCCCAGCCACTTCCCGGCGCTGCGCGCGCTGGCGCGGCTCTACAAGTCGCAGGGCGCGTGGGAGAGCCTCATCGAGGTGCTGCGCGCCGAGGCCGCCAACCGGACGGATCCGATGGAGCGCTCCAACGCGCTCTACCAAGCGGCCACCATCTGGGAGGATCAGCTCAAGCGACCGGACATGGCGATTGGCGTGTTCCAGGAGGTGCTGCGGCTGACGCCGGGCCACTCCGCCACGCTGCGCGCCCTGGAGCGGCTCTACCTGGCCGACGAGGACGTGAAGGAGCTGGTGGCCCTGCTGGACCGTGAGACGCAGGTGGCGCATACGGCCGGGGCCAAGGTGGCCGCGTACCTGAAGCTGGCGCGGCTGTACCTGGACCACTTCCAGGAGCCCGCGCGCGCGGCCCAGTGCTGCGAGGCGGTGCTGGCGCTGGAGCCCGCCCACCTCTCGGCCCTCAAAACGCTGGAGCGCATCCGCGCCGGAGACCGGGCGCGCCGGGGCGAGCTGCGCCTGCGCCTGTCCGAGCTGCTCAAGGACACGCGCCTGGGCACGGCGATGCGCGTGAACGCCGCCAACGACCTGGACAAGGGCGCCGACTTGGAGGCCCTGCGGCGCGCCGTGGCAGAGAACCCGCGCGACGTGCGGCTCGCCTTCGCCCTGGAGCGCGCCCTGCGCCAGGCGGGTGACGCGGCCGGCCTGTCCGAGCTCTACCTCCGCCGCCTCTCGGTGGTGGCCGACGAGCTGGAGCGCGTGGAGCTGATGCTGCGCTGCGCCGAGCTGGACGAGACGCGGCTGAACAACCCCACCCGCGCCGAGCAGGCCTACCGCGCGGTGCTCCAGCTCCAGCCCCAGTGCCTGCCGGCCCTCCAGGGCCTGCGGCGCGTGCTCTCCCGTCGGGGGGATGCCGCCTCCGCCCGGCTGCTGCTGGAGACCGAGGCCCGCTCCAGTCGGGATCCGCGCTCCGCCATCGACGCCTTCGTCGCCGCGGCGCGGCTCGCGGCCGGCCCGCTGCAGGACACCGAGGGCGCCATGACCCTCTACCGCCACGCGCTGGAGCGGGATCCGCTCGATGCCTCGGCGACCTCGGGCCTGGAGGACCTGCTGGCCGCGCGTGGAGGCGCGGCGGACCTGGTGGCGCTGCAGGAGCGGCGCGGCGAGGCCCGGCTGGCTCAGCGCGACACCGAGGGGGCCACCACGGCCTTCTTCAGCGCGGCGAAGACGCACCTCTCGATGGGCAACCGCGCCCGCGCCCTGGAGCTGCTGGAGCGCACGCTCTCCCTCGCCCCGACGCACCCGGAGGCGCTCGAGCTGCGCGCCCACCTGATGCTGGAGGAGCACAAGTACGCCGAGGCCGCCACGACGCTCGCCCAGCGCCTCCAGCTCGGGGGAGAGCCGGCCGTCCTGGCGCGGATGCACCTCACGCTGGGCGCGCTGTACCAGGATCACCTGAGCGAGCCGAGCCGCGCCGCCGTGCACCTGCACGCCGCGCGCGAGGTCCTGCCCCAGAACACCGAGGTGCTGGAGCGTCTGACCACCCTCTTCCAGCAGGTGCGCAACTGGGCGGGCGCCACCGAGTGCCTGCAGCGGCTGCTCGCGCTGGACCTCCCCCTGGTCGAGCGCGCGCGCCACACCGTGACGCTGGCGCAGATCCACGAGCAGGGGCTCGGTGACGGTGCCACCGCGTCCACGCTGTACCGCCAGGCGCTGGAGCTCACCCCGGGCGACTCGGCCCTGGTGGACCGGCTGGTGGCCCTCTACGAGCGCGCCAACAACCTCCCGGAGCTGGCGCAGGTGCTGGAGGCCCAGGCCGTCCAGGCCCACGCCAGCGGAGACACGAAGCGCGCGGCCTCGCTGCGGCTGAAGGTGGCGGACCTGTTCGCCGGCCCGCTGGATCAGCCCGGGAAGGCGCTGACGCTGTACCGGCAGATCGTCGACGGGGACACCACCCACCTGCAGGCGCGCGCCGCCCTCGCGGGCCTGTACATGCGCGACGCGGCTTCCGCCCAGCTCGCCATCGAGGAGCACCGGCAGATCCTCCGGTTGGATCCCACCCGGGTGGAGAGCCTGCACGCGCTCTTCCGTCTGTGGGAGGGCCTCAAGCAGATGGACAAGGCCTTCTGCGCGGCGGCGGTGCTGCACTTCCTGCGCGCGACGAACGACGTGGAGATGGCCTTCTACACGGAGACGCGCGTCAAGCTGCCGCAGGAGACGCAGGAGCGCCTGAGCCTGGCGGACGTGGACGCGGGGGTGATGCACCCCTCGGCGCGCGGGCCGCTGCTCGAGGTGATGCGCGCGGTGGGCGATCAGCTCAGCAAGATCAACCCGCCGCAGTTCGAGCTGCTCGGGGTGGACCGCAAGAACGACAAGCTCAAGCCGGACCACGCGGTGTTCAAGGCCGTGCGCGCCGTGGCCCAGGTCTTCGGCGTGGAGGAGTTCGAGGTCTACCAGGCCCGTCGCGGGCTCCTCGGTCTGGAGACGACCGAGCCGCTGTCGGTGTGCGTGGGCCAGGACGTGGTGCGCCGCTTCAACGCCCGCGAGCAGAAGTTCCTCATCGGCCGCGCGGTGCTGGGCCTGCTGAACAAGACGGCGGTGCTCACCAAGCTGTCGCGGGGTGAGACGACGGACCTGTTCGGCAACTCGGTGCGCATCTTCGCCCCGCAGTTCACGGCGCTGGGGCGTGGCAACGAGGAGGCCGTGCGCAACTACCGCCGGGCCTACTCGCGCAAGGCGCTCAAGGCGCTGGAGCCGGCCGCCCTGGAGCTGGGTCCCCAGCCCAAGGTGGAGCTGGAGCCCGTGCTGGAGGGCTTCGGCCTCTCGGCGGACCGGGCAGGCCTGCTGATGTGCGGTGACGTGTCGGTGGGTCTCAACATGCTGCTGCGCGACGACCCGCAGTACGCCTCCGCCCGCGTGGAGAGCTCCGAGCCCGTGCTGCAGGCCCTGCGCGAGCGCGCGGACCTCAAGCAGCTCCTCGGCTACGCCCTGTCCGACGACTTCCTGCGGCTGCGCCAGCGGCTCGGCATGTCGTTGTAGACCCCATGGGGGACGGCAGGACGCCAGCACCCGGCGCCTGCCGTCACACCCTCACAGCGGGCGGCGAGGCTGCCCAATGAGGTAGGTGATGGCCATCCCCTGCACGCGATGGACTCCGCTGCTCCAGCGGTACCCGTCGGAGCCGATCCCCGTCGTCAGCCTCTCGAGGTCCTCCGGAGCATAGGTCCGCAGCGACGACACCACGCCATCCCAGAGGATGAGCAGGGGAAGGATGGGCACCAGGTAGGTGAGGGCCAGGCTCCACCAGCGCATCGGGCGGATGAGCGGGGTGAAGCCCCACACCAGGGGCACGACGAGCAGGAGCTGGACGAGGAGGTACGGCAGCGAGCGCTGGGTGAGCTCGAAGGCGGCGAAGGGGACCTGGCGCGCGGCGGCGTCCGCGAGGAGGGCGCGGGCCCGCTCCGGGGGGAAGTGGTGCAGCCCCTCGAAGAGGGTCCTTACCCCCGTCAGCTCCTCGGGGATGCGCGTGGCGTCGACCGGGGTGTCGCGGTACTGCGCGCCGGGAGGCAGCTCCTGCCCCGGGACGGGATGGAGGTCGGTGAGCAGCACCTCGGCCCGGTCGTGTACCGCTCGCAGCGCCGGGAGCAGGGTGCGCCACGGGCCCCCCGAGCCGGAGCAGAGGTCGACGATCCGGTCCGTGCCCGCCGTGCGGAGCAGCTCCGCCAGTTGCGGCGCCACGCTGTCGTAGGGCCGCATGCGGTCGAGCACGACGCGCAGGTAGTCGACCTCGCCACGGCGCAACGGCCCGGGCAGCCACGGCTGGTCGAGGAACTCGAAGAGTTGAAGGCGAGGAAGGAGGGGCATGGAGAAGTGGAAGGCTCGAATGGGCGAAGCGGGCCCTGGAGACAGGGCCCTTTCCCCGACATCTACCAGCTGGCCTGGTAGCAGAGAACGAGTCCTTTGATACCGTCGACAGCATGCGCATCACGATGTCGCCCCAGGACTACGCCACCGCCTTCCATCTGCTGTCGGTGACGTCCAGGCACCCCGAGAACATCGGGCAGGTCATTGAGGGGCACGTCCTCCCCATCCCCCAATAGCCGCTCCGTGTAGCGCCAGAAGAGTGTCCGAGTCTGGTATGGCACCCCGCCAGGAGGAACGATCGATGCCATCTGGAAGCACTCTCGTCGTACGCCGTCCGTCCACCCTCATCGGACTGCTCGCGCTCGTCCTGATGAGTGGCTGTGCCCACAAGCCGCTCGTGACCGAGAACAAGGGCCGCGAGCTGAAGAACGAAGGTCCAGTCATCGCGGATACCGCGAGTGGCCAGGTTCGCGGTGTCCTCTCCGAAGGCATCCGCGTCTTCAAGGGGATTCCGTACGGCGGGCCCACGTCGGGCAAGAACCGCTTCATGCCGCCGGTGAAGCCCGAGCCGTGGAGCGGCGTTCGGGATGCGGTCGAGTACGGCCCGCGCTGCGCCCAGCGCAGTGCCATCGGCGCCGGGGTCTCGCGCGAAGTCGTGGCGGCGCTCGTCACGCCCGACACCCAGGCCACCAGCGAGGACTGCCTGGCCGTCAATGTCTGGACTCCCGGCGTGGCAGATGGCGGGAAGCGTCCCGTCATGGTCTGGCTGCACGGCGGCGGCTTCGTGGAAGGCTCCGGGTCGGCCGCTCTCTATGACGGGACCGCGCTCGCCCGGCGCGGTGACGTCGTGGTGGTCACGCTCAACCACCGGCTCGGGGCACTGGGCTACCTCTACACGGGCACCGGGGCCCAGGCGCCGTCGGGCAATGCCGGCATGCTCGACATCGTCGCGGCGCTCGAGTGGGTGCGCGACAACATCGCCGCCTTCGGCGGGGACCCGGGCAACGTCACCATCTTCGGAGAGTCGGGCGGCGGCATGAAGGTGACGCTGCTGCTCGCCATGCCCGCGGCGAAGGGGCTGTTCCACAAGGCCATCAGCCAGAGCGGGGCCCTCGTGCGCGCGCTGCAGCCGGAGCAGGCGACCGCCTACGCTGGCGAGCTGATGGCAGAGCTCGAGCTCGCGGCTGGGGATCTCGAGGCGCTGCAAAACCTCCCCGTGGACAAGGTGCTCGATGCGCAGATGGTCGTCCTGAAGAAGGAGCGGGGGACCTTCACCTTCAACTCGCCCTTCACTCCCGTGGCGGATGGGCAGGTGCTGCCCGGCAATCCGTTCGAGCCCACGGCCCCCGCCGTCTCGGCCGGGGTGCCCCTGATGATTGGCACCAATCAAGACGAGATGACGCTGTTCCTCTACGGGAAGCTGGGACCGATGACCGACGGCATGGCACGCCAGGGCCTGGGCCGGCTGGTGGGCGAGGCGAAGGACCAGGTCTTCGATCACTACCGCCGCGCCATGCCGGACGCCCCGGCGAAGGACGTGATCATCACCGCGGGCAGCGACCTGTTCCGGGCGCCGTCCCTGCTGACCGCCGAGCGCAAGGTGGCCCAGGCGGGCGCCCCCGTCTACGTGTACCTGTTCACCTGGGAGACGCCGGTCCTCGAGGGCAAGCTCAAGGCCACCCACGCGCTCGAGATTCCCTTCGTGTTCGACAACGCGGACCTGGTTCCCAGCCTCACCGGAAAGGACCCCGAGCGCTTCAAGCTGTCCGAGCAGCTGAGCTCGGCGTGGATCGCCTTCGCGCGCACCGGCAATCCGAATCACCCGGGCATTCCCGCGTGGCCGGCCTATACCACCGAGCAACGCCCCACCCTGCTCTTCAACCTCAAGTCCCGGGT
Organism: Archangium sp.; assembly: GCF_036388035.1. Taxonomy (GTDB): domain Bacteria; phylum Myxococcota; class Myxococcia; order Myxococcales; family Myxococcaceae; genus Archangium. Next base: position 503 of record NZ_DASVSO010000240.1, on the reverse strand, counting down.
CGAGAATGATCCGGGCCGCGAGGAGCGCCTGCTCTGGCACGGCATCATCACGAAGTAGGCGGCGCGGCCGTCCACCGGCGGCAGGTGGACGGCCACGCGCGGGCGAGCAGACGGCTCCTGGACGTCAGTTGATGCAGACGTGTTCCGGCACGTCGACGAATCTGGACAGCGAGCCTGCCGGGACCACCATGTGGGTGCCCCATTCCGGGATGAGGGTCTTCGTGCCACCTTCACCGATGATATAGGTTTGCGCGCTGAACCGCTCGCTGAGGATGGTTCCACAGATGGGCCAGATCGACACGCCGCCCATGGAGCCCTCTGGAACCGTCTTCACGTTCGCCCAGCCGCCGTAATACTCCAGATCGCCTGTGGTGGGGACCCAGAACCGGGCATTGCCGGCAATGACATACACCTCGAGGTCGAGCCGCTCGCGCACCAGCAGGCCATCCTTCATGAAATCAAACCACCAGTTGTTCAAGGTGCCCTGGGGAACGGTGCGGATG
>NZ_DASVSO010000239.1:0-1779 GCF_036388035.1 Archangium sp. | reverse complement strand
CTCGGCTTCGGCGCGGGGGTGCTGGCCGTGTGCGCGCTCCTGGTGCGGGCGCCCGTGGGAGTCCGAGGCCCTGTCCTCTTCGCCCTGGTGTTCCTGGAGACCAGCGCCAGCAGCCTGCCCGTCCTCGACGTGCGGCCGCTCGAGGACTCGGCCACGCCTCCCGTCACGGTCGAGCCGCTGCGGGCCATGGGCGTGGGGCCCGGGAAGATGCGCGTCATGAACCTCGGCATCGACAACCAGCCCCTGGACGAGGGGAGCCTGGCCACCGAGGCGGATCGCCAACGGGCGGACGTGGAGCGCGATGCGCTGCTGGCGCTGATCGGCGGCCAGTACGGCGTCGAGGTGACCGACCTCTACTTCCAGGGGCAGGTGGCCCAGGTCTCCGAGCTGTTCGGGGCGGGGCAGCAGTGGGTGGAGGCGCTCGCGCCGCGGTTGAACGTGGGCACGGCCCTCTCCCGGGAGGAGTACGCGCCGGACTTCGCGGCGCTGGGCTTCCAGCAGCGGGGAAAGACGGGCACGGGCGTGGTCGTCTTCGAGGTGCCCCGGGTGTGGCCTCGCGCCTATCTGGCCGCTCCGCGCGCCCTGGAGCCCGGGAAGGAGCCGCGCCTGCAACTCGCCACGCTGGAGCCGGGTGCCGTGCTCGTCCCTGGCTGGGCGGAGCCTCCCGGGCCTCCCGTTACCGGCACGGCGAGCATCACCGCGTACGCTCCCGAGGAGGTGCGGGTGGCCGTCCAGGCGGATGCGCCCGGGGTGCTCGTCCTCAGCGATCTCCACAGCCCCGGCTGGAGCGCCACCGTGGGCGGCGAGCCCGCGCCGATCCTCCACGTCAACCTGGTGGTGCGGGGCGTGCGCGTCCCTGCGGGGACGCACGAGGTGGTGTTCCGCTACGAGGCGCCGGGCCTGACGGCGGGGCTGACCGTCAGCGGGCTCTCGCTGGCGCTGCTGGGGCTCCTGCTGGCGTGGCCATGGCCCTGGCGCCGGCTGGGAGCGGCCCTGGCGCACGAAGGGGGAGGGGGCACCGCGCACGCTTGACCGCCGGGCTCGCGCCGCTACTGTGGGCGCCATGTCGCGGATGAGCGTGGTGGGGTGGGTTCTCGTGCTGTCGGGTCTCGGGTGTGGCTACCGCTTCACGCCCCGGGGCGCGGCGCTGCCGGAGGGCGTGCGCACGGTGTGCGCGCCCGTCTTCAGCAACAACACGCCCGAGCCGGGTCTGGAGCTGCTCTTCACCCGGGCCTTCCGTCAGGAGCTGATGCGCGCCGGAGTGCTCGGCGGCACCGGGGCCTGCGAGGCCTCCGTGCGAGGCGAGGTGGTGTGGGTGGGCAGCGCGCCCACCATTCTCACCGAGCCCGTCTACCAGGGGAACACGCGGATCGCCGAGCCCCAGCTCGCCAGCTATCGCACCTCGGTGACGGTGCAGTTGCGGCTGATGAAGGACGAGCGGGTGCTCGCGGAGACGACCGTCTCCGGAAACGAGGACTTCCTGCCGGGCACGGCGAGCGTGTCCGGCGACGTCCTGGAAGCTGAAGCCAACCGGCAGGCCGCGCTTCACCGTCTCTCGGAGACGTTGATGCGCGAGGGGTACGACCGGTTGGCGAGCAACTGGTGAGACGACTGCGACTACTTCGCGGCGGCCTTGGCGCGGTTCGCGGCCTTGGCGAGCCGGGAGATGCGGCGCGAGGCGGCGCGCTTGTGGATGACGCCCTTGGAGGCGGCCTTGTTGAGGGTGCGGGTGGCGGCCTTGACGGCGTCGCCGGACTTCGCCGCGTCCTGGGTGGTGAG
>NZ_DASVSO010000238.1:0-16277 GCF_036388035.1 Archangium sp. | reverse complement strand
CCTGGCCGTTGGTCCGGGCGATCACCTCGCCGCCCTGCGTGACGCCGACCACCTCTTCATTGAGGGAGCGGTACGTCACCCCCTTGAAGGGTCCAGAGAGATCGACCTCGCCCGCGATGGCGAACCGACCGGTGACGCTCAACTGCTCGCGCTGCCCGAATCCATCCGAGAGCAGCAACGGCGAGGGCCGCAGCACCAGCCCGAGCAGCGGATCGAAGTCGGTACCACTGGTGAACTCGACGGCGGAGGTGTGCACCGCACGGCCGAAGGCATCGCGCAGCGACACGTCCGCGATCACCACACCGTCGGGAGGAATGGAGGTGCTGGCGAGGGAGGGAACGAAGAACTGGACGCGGCCGGGCGTGTCGGAGCGGGGGTGCGCCTTCATCCGCCGGGTGAGCGCGAAGGCCTTGGGCTCGGCGTCGGCGAGGCTGCCGTGCACGGTGCGCAGCTCCAGGCCCGAGGCGCCGAGCAGGGACAGCTCCGCGTCGGCCACGTCTCCCGTGTAGGCCACCTCCACCAGGATGCCGCCCTGCTCCGGGACGGAGCGCACGGACACCGGACTCTCACGGAACGAGGGGGGCGGCTTGTTCGCGTCGAACTTCACCACCTGCTGGGGCGGGAGCGAGCCCGTGGCGAGCACGGGCCGGGCGGTGATCTCGAGGACGCCATCCGCCGGGAAGGGCTTCTGGAACGGCACGAGGAGGTGGAAGGGCACCGCCCCGGCGTAGTCCCGCGTCACCACGGCACCCGAGACCGTGGCGAAGGAGCCCGCCGTGACCGAGGTCCCCTGGACGCTCACCACGAGCTGGGACACCGCCCCATTCACCTCGAGGCCGATCTCCACGGCCTGTGCGCCCGTCCGGATGGGAACGATGGGATGCGCCCCGACCACGGACGGCTCCGCCAAAGCCCCTCCGGCGGACAGCAGCCCAAAGCACAGGATGAGGAGACGAGAGAGCCCCCCCGTACGACGGCTCGAACGAAGCACAACCCCTCCCAACTGTACGTCTTACGGCCGTGTACTGCTCTCTACGCTGACTCCGCCAGCCTGCCTCAGGCGCGTCAGGAGATCATCGAAAACCTTACGTTTCATTTGCGGCTGCATCCGGCCCAGGAGGGTGGAGCGCACCTCCTCGAAAGGAGGGATGCGGGGCTCCCGCCGCTCGACGAGCTGGATGACGGAGTAGCCCCCCGCCTCTTCCACCACCGGGCTCACCGCGCCGGCCTTCGTCAGGGCGAACGCCGCCTTCTCCAGCGCCGAATCACGCCCATCGCCCCGGGCGAACAGCCCCAGGTCCCCTCCCTGGATGCGCTCGGGCCCGTCGCCGTCGGCGGCCACCCGGGCCACGGCCTCGCCCTTGCGCAGCCGCTGCGCGAACTGCTCGGCCCGCTGGCGCGCGCGGGTCCGCTCGGCGGCGGAAGACCCGGCGGGCACCGCGGCGAGCACCCGCACCACCCGGACGCGCTCGGGCTGGCTCAGCTCCGCCTTGTTCGCCTCGTAATACGCCCGAAGCTGCTCCTCCGAGGGCGTGCTCGCGGCCTTCTCCTCCTCGGCCAGCAGCGCCTGGATGATGAGCCGCTCCTCCAGATCCCGCACCTGGCGCTGGATGTCCTTCTGCTCGTGGAGAGCGCGGCGCCGCGCCTCCTGCGCCAGCAGCCGCTTGTCGATCATCGAGCGGATGAACTCGCGCCGGCCGTTGACCGTGTCGAACTGCTCGCGGAGCTGCGGGGGCAGTCGCGCCACCTCGGCCGCCAGCTCCGCCTCGGTGATGACCCCCCCCGTGTAGCTGCCCACCGCCTGGCTCTGAACGTCCCCCGCATCGGGGGAGCCCGGCTTCGAGCAGGCCGCACCGAGCAACATCACCCACATCAGGCTTCGCGCGATTCTCATGACGTCTTCCCCACCCGGGCCCTGCCGAGCTGGGAACTCCCAGAAATGGGCGCGCATCATGCATATCCCCAGGAGTCAGGTCTAGAGACCCGTCCTCCCTTCCCCCCAGCCAGGGAAGCAGGAGCTCCCCCCGCGCTTCCGGCGGCGACTTTCTGTATTGTGCGCGCGCACCTTTCCGGCCCCTCACACCAGCGGTGAAGGCGGCCGTTGCATCTCCCGCGAGCAGCCCATGCGCCTGCGTTTCACTTCCCTCCCCTGCCTCCTCACGACCGTCGCGCTCGCCCTGACCGCCTGTGGGGACCGCGGCAACTCCCCCAGCTCCGACAAGGGACCGAAGGACGACAGCCCCGTCGTCGCCACCGTCGGTGACCGCTCCATCACCGCCAACGAGCTGAAGGCGAAGCTGGAGGAGCAGCCCCCCTTCGTCCGGGCGCGCTACGCCACGCTCGAGAAGAAGAAGGAGTTCCTCGACAACCAGATCCGCTTCGAGCTCCTCGTCCAGGAGGCCCGCCAGCGCGGGCTGGACAAGGATCCGGAGGTGCGCGCCACCCTGGAGAAGGTGATGGTGCAGAAGCTGCTGCGCGCCCAGCAGGAGAGCGCGGCGGGCGCGGTGTCGGACGAGGATCTGCGCAAGTACTACGACGAGCACCGCGACGAGTTCATCAAGCCCGAGCGGGTGCGAGCCAGCCACGTCTTCTTCGTGTCCCCCAAGGGCGACGTGAAGCGCAACGAGGTGCAGGCCTCGGCCACCAGGCTGCTGGCGGAGCTCAAGCGCCAGGAGCCCGCGGCCCTGCAAGCCGCCTTCGAGCAGGTGGCGCGCACCCGGTCCGAGGATGGCACCACGAAGGGCGCGGGAGGTGACCTGGGCTACCGCACGCGGGAGGAGCTGGCCCAGGTGTGGGGCCCGGTCCTGGCGGAGGCCGCTTTCGGCCTGAAGACCATGGGGGAGCTCACCACCGTGGTGGCCACCGAGCAGGGCGTCCACCTGGTGCAGCTCACCGGGCGTCAGGCCGGGATGAACCAGGACTTCGACTCCGTGAAGTCGCGCATCGAGAACCGGCTCCTCACCGAGCGGCGCGGGCGCAACCTCGACGACTTCATCGCCGGGCTTCGCCAGAAGACCGCGGTGCAGATCAAGGAAGACACGCTCGAGCAGCTCAAGGTCGACGAGGCCGCGCAGCAGGCCACCCAGACCGCCGAGTGACGCGGGCCCTCCCGGACTGAGATGGAGACGGTGCCGCCGGGTGGCGCCGTCTCCTCGTCGGGCCTGGAAAAGCAAAAGGCCGTGAGCCCCTGGGGACTCACGGCCTTTACGTTGTGGGCGCACCAGGATTCGAACCTGGGACCCCTGCCGTGTGAAGGCAGTGCTCTACCGCTGAGCTATGCGCCCGACTGCACGTCGACTTTCGTTGGGAGTGGGCGCACCAGGATTCGAACCTGGGACCCCTGCCGTGTGAAGGCAGTGCTCTACCGCTGAGCTATGCGCCCCCGACGAAGTGACGCGCGGGTAAATGCCACCCGCTGTGCCCCCTGTCAACGGCTATCGACGCGAGATTTCTTCCAGCTTCTCGTCCAGCTCGCGCAGCCGCCGCTTGAGGCCCGACAGCTTCTTGCCCACGGCCTTGAAGTCGCTCTTGGGGGCGAAGTTCAGCGCCCGCATCAGCTCCTCCTGCCCCTTGTCCAGCGCCTGCTTGCCCCGCTGCACCGAGCCGAGTGCCTGGGCGACGGTCATGGCCCGCTTCTCGTCGGCCATGAGCTTCTCCACCGCCTTCTGCGACATCCCCAGCGCCTGCTTCTTCAGATCCTCGCGAATCCCCATCTGGCCTGCCCCCCTCGGGTCCTCACTGCTCGTCCACGTACTCGGTCTTGAGCTGGGCGAAGACGCGGTCGGCGATCCCCTTGAACCGCAGCCGCTCGATGAGCTGCTGCAGGTCGCCCTTCACCGCGATGCGGCGCCGCAGCACCGCCTCCACGGGATCCAAGCTGCCCTGCAGGAGCTGCTTCCACACCGAGTACGGCGCTCGCGCCAGGTAGGCCGGCTCGAGCTCGTCCAGATCGTCCGGCTCCTCGAGGACCCGCAGCTTCTCGATGCGGGCATTGCGCGGCACCAGGTGTGCCACGAAGGCGCGCGCCAGCTTGCCCGGCTCTGCGTCGACGATGACCCCGATCTCACCCTGCCAGCCCTGGGCGGCCAGCGAGCGCTCCGGATCCTCGTTCACCAGCCGAACCGCCTCCTCACACCACTCCTTCGACGGGAACTTCGCCATGCCGCTCTCGCTATCCCCTGCGGAAGATGCTCTTGATGCTGGAGAACAGCCCGCTGCCTTCCTGGTGGGAGGACGGCGTGGTGGACGCCTGCTCGGCCTTCTGGGCCCGCTCCTGGGCCACGCGCGCCAGCTCCTTCTTGAGCAGCTCCGGGGTGTCCCGGGTGGCCAGCTCGATGCGCTTGGGGCCGCTGGCCTCCTCGACGATGACCTGGAGCAGGCACTCCTCGTTGAGCCGGAAGTCGATCTTCCGCCCCGCCGACTCGGCCGGCACCTTCAGGGTGCCCAGGAACTCGTTGTCCACCATCAGGTCGCTGTCGCCCTGGAAGATGTCCATCTCGATGAAGGGCGCGCCCGGATCCTTCGGGGGCGGGAGCCGGAAGCTCTTCACCAGCGGGATGCGGGAGTTCTTCTCGATGACCCGGCGCACGCGGCCGTTGGGCAGCGCGTAGCCGATGGGCATGGACACCGCGTCCAGCAGCGTCACCGCGTCGAGGCTGCCCAGCGAGTCCGCCAGCAGCGCCGCGCCCAGGGCCACGCACTCGTCCGGGTGCACGCCCTTGCGCGGCGGCTTGCCGAAGTGCTCCTGGATCCGCTGCTGCACCAGCGGCATGCGGCTCTGCCCGCCCACCAGGATGATCTCGTCGATCTCCGAGCGGCTGATGCCCTTCTCCCCCAGCACCCGGTCGCAGATCTCGAACGTGCGATCCACCAGGTCCATGGTGAGCGCGTTGAGGTTCTCGCGCGTCAGGGGGATGCGCAGATCCATCGGCTTGCCCTTGCGCTCCTCGATGAAGGGCAGGTCGATGAGCACGTTGGGGATGAGCGTCAGATCAATCTTCGCCGACTCGGCGGCGTTCTTGATGCGCTGCATGGCGATGGGGCTCTGCGAGAGGTCGACCTTGGTCTCCTCCCAGAACTTCTCGAGCACGTAGTCCATCACCCGGTTGTCGAAGTCGACGCCGCCCAGGAAGGTGTCGCCGCCGGTGGCCAGCACCTCGAAGACGTTGCCCGTCAGGTGCAGCACCGAGACGTCGAAGGTGCCACCGCCCAGGTCGTACACGAGGATCTTCTGATCCAACCCGCGGTTGAAGCCGTACGCCAGCGCCGCCGCGGTGGGCTCGTTGACGATGCGCTTCACGTCGAAGCCGGCCAGCTTCCCGGCCTCCTTCACCGCCTGGCGCTGGCTGTCCGTGTAGTAGGCCGGCACGGAGATGACGGCCTCGTCGATGGGGCCACCCAGGAACTGCTCGGCGATCGTCTTGAGCTGCTTGAGGATGACGCTGGACACCTCGGGCAGCGTGTACAGGCGCCCGCCCAGCATCACCGCCGCGTCACCGTCCGGGGCCTCGACGATGTCGTACTTGAAGTAGCCCTTGAGCTCCTCGACGACCTTGGAGTGGTACTTGCGCCCGATGAGACGCTTGGTCCCGTAGAGCGTGTTGCGCGGGTTGGTGACCATCTGATCCTTGGCCACGCCACCCACCATCAGGTCGCCCTTGGCGGAGAGCGCCACCACGGAGGGGAGGATCAGGTTGCCGCGATCCGTGGGGACGATCTTCGGGATGCGGTTCTTCACGGACGCGACCAGTGTGTTGGTCGTTCCCAGATCAATCCCGATGATGCGAGGTCTGTCCGCCATTGTGGAGTCAGTGTCTGGCCCGAGGGGACCACACACCTTCCCCTCTGTATCACGTCAAGCGCCGTCTTGCTCGGTTCTCGTCTCCAGGATCAGCCGGTCGTAGGGCGAGTCCTCGCCCACCGGTAGCTCCTCGACGAAGCGGGAAAGCCGGAGGATCGCCCGCTCGCCGAGCTCCAGGACGACGGAGATGGGATACGTCAGCGCCAGCTCGTCCTTCGCCCGGGTGGCCGCCACGTAGAAGAGCCGGCGCTCCTCCTCCTCCTCGTCCGGCGTGCGAGCGGCTCCATGCAGGGGAAAGCGGCCCTCGACGAGGGAGATGACGAAAACCGCCTGCCATTCCAGCCCCTTGGCCTGGTGGACCGTGGAGAGCGTGAGGCCCTCTTCCGGGGCCTCCCCGGTGGCCTCCCGGGCCGAGAATTCGGACGCCAGCGCGATCTCCGACAGGAAGCGCGGCAGGTCCTCGAAGCGCCCGGCGAACTCGGCGAGCTGGCGGATGTCGTCCTCGCGCCGCTCCTCCTCGGGGAACTCGGCGCGCAGGTACTCGGCATAGCCGCCGGCCAGGACGTCCTGGATCATCTGCCCCGGGGTCATTTCCGACCCATGGCCCGTCAGCCGCTCCAGCAGACGGCTCAGCCGCTCGAAGCCGGGCGCCGCCTTCCGAGGCACCTCGGCCCGGACCTCGGGGCGGCCCAGGGCCTCGGCCAGGGGCAGCTCGGGCGGCAGCGCGATCAGCGCCTCCCACAAGGACTCGGCTTTGGCCGGGCCGATGCCGGATACGAGCTTGACGATCCGCTTGAGGGCCAGCTCATCCCGCCCGTTGCCCACCAGCCGCAGGTGGGCGAGCACGTCCTTCACATGGGTCTGCTCGAAGAAGCGCATGCCCGAGCGCACCTGGAAGGGGATGCCCCGGCGGGTCAGCTCCAGCTGTAGCTCCAGCGAGTGGCTGTGCGCCCGGTAGAGCACCGCCATCTCCCTCAGCGGCACGCCCGTGTCGCGCAGCTCGCGCACCCGCTGGGCCACGAAGGCGGCCTGCTGCGCCATGTCCAGAGTGGGCACCAGCACCGGCGTGGGGCCCGGGGGGCGCGAGGAGATGAGCTGCTTGGGGAACTGGCGCTGGTTGAGCGAGATGGAGTCGTTGGCCAGCCGGAGGATCTCCGGCGTCGAGCGGTAGTTGCGGGTGAGCGGGTAGATGCCGCAGCCCGGGTAGCGCTGGGGGAAGTCGATGATGTTGGTGAAGTCCGCGCCCCGGAAGCTGTAGATGGACTGGCAGTCGTCGCCCACCACGGTGAGGTTGCGGCGCTCGCCCACGAGCAGATCCACCAGCTCGCCCTGCAGCCGGTTGGTGTCCTGGTACTCGTCCACGAGCACGCACTGGAACCGCTCCACGAGCTCCGCGTGGACGCTGGGGTTCTCGAGCAGCAGCCGCTTGAGCAGCACCAGCAGGTCATCGAAGTCCATCAGGTGCATGCGCGCCTTGCGCTCGGCGAAGCGGCGCGTCACCGCGAGCAGCTCCTCGGTCAGCGGGAGGAACTGCGGCCGGCGCTCCACCACCACCTCCGCCACCGAGTGCTGCAGGTTGGCGGCCATGGAGACGAGGTCCAACACCACCTCGGGCCTGGGGAAGCGCCGCTCCCGGGGCAGCTTGCGCTCGGCGATGCAGGAGGACATCAGGTCGCGCGCGTCCTCGCGGTCCAGCACCGTGAAGTCGCGCGAGAAGCCGAGCGCCCCCGCGTGCTGGCGCAGCAGCACGTGCGCCGCGTGGTGGAAGGTGCCGCCGAGCAGCTTCCGCACGTCCGCGAAGGAGCCGGCCAGCTCCTCTACCCGCCGTGTCATCTCGCGCGCGGCCTTGTTGGTGAAGGTGAGCAGCAGCATGCCCTCGGGAGGAATGCCCCGCTCCAGCATCCGCGCCACCCGGAACGTCAGCGTGCGCGTCTTGCCCGTGCCCGCCCCCGCGATGACCAGCACCGGCCCCTCCCCCGCCTCCACCGCGAGCCGCTGCTCCTCGTTGAGCAGCCGCTCATAGTCGATGCGCGGCGGAGCCGTCGTCGGCGCGGCCTTCAACGTGTACGTGCGAGTGGCCATGGCGACTCACTCTACGGGTCGGTCTGACCTGGGAGATCCCGTCGGTTAGTGGACACCCAGCGCGGACAGCCGGCCCGCGGCCTCGGTGCGGACCTCGGGGGACGGATCCCGCTCGCGCGCCACCTCGAGCAGCAGCGGCGCCAGCTTCGGCAGCTTCGCCCCCACCGTCCGGAGCGCCTCGCGCCGCTGGGACACCGCGTTGTCCAGGCGCTCGCCCACGGCGTCGTCTCCGCAGGTGCGCGCCCCGGGCGTCTGCTCGCGCAGCAACAGCTCCGCGTCCGCCAGCCGCGCCTCCGACAGCTTCAGCGCGTCCGCCGCCGCCACCTCGAAGCCAGCCAGGTCCTCGGGGAACTCGGTGTTCGCCTTCCGGGCCCGGGCGATGGTCTCCGACGCGAAGCGGGCGTTCTGCACCGCCGCGCACAGCTGCCGCGCCGCCGCCAGGGGGACGGCGCCCTCGGGGGAGATCGACTCCTCGCGCGCCACCCGTAGCGCCCACAGCGAGAGCTGCCGCGCCGCCACCGCCGCCGAGAAGGACTGGCGCCGCTCCTCGCGCAGCTGCACCCAGCGCCGCAGCACCACCGGATCGGGATCCTCCGGCACGAAGGCCCGCTGGTACTCGGTGGCCGCCTCGCTCATGCGCCCGGACAGGTCCAGCAGGGCCGCCATCGCCAGGTACAGCTCCGCGCTGTTCGCCTTCTCGCGCAGCGACTCCAGCCGCACCGCCACCTCGTACTCCGCCACCGGCTTGGGCAGCGCGCGCAGCACCGTCTGGAGGCTCTCCAGCGCCCGCTGCCGCACGAGCGGGTTGCGCCCCGCGCGGAACGCCTCCAGCAGCGGATCCAGCACCCGCACCGAGACGTGCTGGCCCAGCTCCTCCGCCGCCTGCCAGCGATCCATCGGATCCGGCGCCACCAGCGAGCGCTTCAGGTCCTCGATGTCCCGCAGGTAGTGCCCCACCTGCGCGGCCTGCGCCACCGGCTCGGGACTGAGCAGCGCCGAGCGCTCGGCGCGGACCCGGGCCAGGCGCGCCGGGAAGTCCTTCAGCTTCGTCCCCAGCGGGTGCCCCGCCACGCGCGACTCCGCCTCCTCCAGCAGCCCGGAGACCAGCAGCCCCTCCACCTCCAGCTCCAGCAGCTTCGCCTTCACCTGCTCGCGGTAGCGCCCCGCCGGGAAGTCCCGCAGGTACACGAAGAGCTGAGCCGCCCCCGCGGACCGCGCCTGCGTGAAGGACTCGTCGTCCAGCCGCGACTCCACCTCCAGGCGCCGAGGGTCATCCGGCGCCTCGCGCAGGTACTCCCGGAGCTGCCGCGAGTCCGTCGTGGTGGCCAGCTCCTTGAGCTCCGCCTCCCTCAGCAGCCGCTGCGCCTCCTCGCGCTGCGCCCCGTCCGGATGGTCCCGCAGGAACTGCCGCAGCGCCGCCGCGGTGCCCGCCTCCTTCGCCGCGTTGAAGCGCAGGCCCTCCAGCAGCGCCCGAGCCGAGCGCGCCCGAGGCCCCTCCGGGTGCGCCTCCAGGAAGCGCTTGTAGGCCACCACCGAGTGCAGCTTCGAGGCCTCCTCGAACTCCAGCTCCTCGACGCGCACCTCCACCACCTCGGCGTCCTCGGCCTCGGGGTACTCGCGCAGGAACGCGCGGTAGGCCTCCAGCGTGTCCGCCTCCTGGGCCCGCTGGTACGCCCGGGGCGCACCACAGCCAGTCAGCAGCAGCAGCAGGGAGAGGGCTCGAAACTTGCGCATTGGCCCAGAATTACCACCATGCCACCGGGTGAAAAACCCGAGCTTCCTCGCCCGCTTGGCCGGGTAGGTTTTTTGACGACACGGCTGATCCGCCGGACCCTCTCCCTCGTGGACTCGCTACAGGGAGGTCGCATCATGAGGCTCGGTGTCCTGCTCGCGGCGGTGGTGATGATGACCGGGTGCGCCACCAGCCTGCCTCGCGGCGGACGGGTGCTGGCCTCGGGCTACCGCTACGGCCCCCTCACGCCCGTCGCGGCGCCTCGGGCCCCGCTGAGCGTCGCCGCCTCGCCTGCCCCCCGCAAGCAGGTGCACCCTCCCCCGCCCGCCGCCCGCCGCGAGGACGTGCTCACCGCCGCCCGGGGGCTGGTGGGCAGCAGCAAGGTGAAGCTCGCCGGACGCACCTGGCCGAGCGACTGCACCGGCTTCGTCGAGGCCGTGTACGCCAAGGCCGGAGTCTCGTTCCGCGGGGCCGGCCTGGCCGGGGACAACGGCGTCACCGCGCTCTACCGGTACACGAAGACGCAGGGGCGCGTGTACACCCGGGGCCAGCCGAGGCCGGGAGACCTCGTGTTCTTCCGTGAGACGTATGACCAGAACCGGGATGGGCGGCGCAACGACGGGCTCACCCACGTGGGGCTGGTGGACGGCGTCGAGAGCGATGGCACCGTCGTCGTCATCCACCGCGTGAAGCGCGGCGTGGTGCGCTACCGGATGAACCTCGCGAAGCCAAGCCTCCGGAGGGATCCCCGCACTGGCGAGGTGCTCAACGACATGCTGCGAGCGCCTGGGGCCGGCAAGGTCCCCGTGCTCACCGGGCAGCTGTTCGTCGCGTTCGGGACCGTGCTGCCCGAGCCCGGGCCCACGGCCGTGGCACGGCGGTAGGTACTCACCTCAACCCTCTCTTAGTGGGAGAAAAAACGGTTCTCCAAGAGTTTCGGGCACTTAGACTGAATTGAGGGGGGGCCGAAAACCATCAATTCAGGTCTCCTCTGGCGCTCGCAGCTACATTCCCCACTACACGGGGCACGCACCCGAGGTGAACCGACTACCGGGGTCGTTCGGGAGGGGTGTCCCGGTGGGTCGGTTCAACGGAACGAATTCACGACGAAGACCCCAGCGCGTGAGAATTCGAGGATGGCCGTTCCGGGCTTGGACTCGGGCTTTTTCTGCATCTGACCGTGAGCAAGCCGAGCCACAGCGCAAAGTGGGAAGGGCTCGCCGTCCGGCGGGTGTGCTTCGTAGTACCGGACGACAACTTGTGGGCCCCCCGTCCACACCCGCCCGTAGAGACGGGTTACCGGCGGAAGGGGTCCGAGACTGCTGATCAACATGCTCTCCACAGGCCCTTCGTAAAGAGTGATGGGGCTTGTGAGGCTCTGGTTGACGTCGAGGTCTACGGTCGCACCGTCCCCCACGCGCAGGTTGAGAATCCGCATGGCTTCGAGCGCCTTTTCCGGGCACTCCTGTGGGCCTGGGCTTCCATCCGAGCGAAGGGAAACGCCCCCTGGGGTCGTACAGCCGCAGCACATGCACAACAGAACGACAGAGGCAAAAAACGGCGCGCAGGTCGGAGCCATGTGAACCGGGTTTACAGCCCAAGCATGTGTCGTTCCAGAAAAACCCAAGCTTCTCGAATCCCGCTCCCTTGGCGGAAGAGTTCTAGAACGAGCCGGTCGGGGCTATCGTTGAAGTCAAATGCGCCCGCGTCAAAGACGACGGCAATCTGCCCGCTTTCACCACCGGGCCCCCAGCTTTCCTGAGTAGCACGCAGAGCAAACGGCCTTTGCTCCCCGCTCCCCTCGGCTACCAAGCGCGCTTCCATCAGGCTCCAAGTCTCGGATGGGCTGTTGTTCTTCAAGTTGATGATGACGGCGACCTTATCGGGCTTCTTACTATCGGGCTTATTGCTTGTAAGGACGGTCACCAAGATTTCAGCACCCCTGGGGTTCTTCACCAGCGAGACGTACTGCTGGCGGAACGGGGTCATTTTCAACGCGCCCTTTGCCAAGAGCGCTGCAAGGGCATGGTCAATTGATGTCTCCTCTTTCCGGTAGCGCTCGTTTTGTTCCTTGAGAATCCGCTCTTTGGATTGGGAATACTCCAGGCGACTCTGGAGCGCCCCCTTGGTCTCATTGTCCGGAAACACGTTCACCTGATGGTCAAACTGCTCGTTTCGAGCCGTCACGGTGAAGGGCAATTCCTTCCCGTCCGCGAGCGTCACCACCAACAGAAAACCATCCTCGGGCTTGATGTCTTTGAGCGGTTCTACGAGCACCTTCTTCCCGACACATTCCACGGGCTCGAAGCGACCTTCCCAGCCCAGCAGCTTCGTCCGTTCCCGGGCACAAGGTTTCTCGAAACGGAGGACGGTTACCATCTCACCCGCGACGTAAACCGAGGGCACTTCCGCCTTTGGTTCGTCCGAAAGGTAGACGGTCCGAGAGATGGGCTCGCGTCCACGAGCCATGGCCGCAGACGCCAAGAGGACGAGAAGAAAGGCAGACCGGGGAGGTAAGATGTTCCGCATATCGCGGGTTAACCTAGCAGATAAGGGGCGCGACCGGCCAGCCCCCCGTGAGCGGGCCCGTCGTAGCGTCTCGAAATGAGACTGTTCTAACCTCGACGATATGAAACCCCTGACTTCCGCTGTGTTCGTGCGGCTGGCCCTACTTTGGGGGGTCCTCGTGTCCGGTTGCTCGGCTGGTAGGGCGCATTACGCTTACTCCGGTAGGACGACGCACGACACCTACACGTCGAGCCGCCCCGTAGTCCTGGCGCAAGCGGCAACGATGGACTGCCGCCCCGGCGACTCAACAATGGTCTGCTGCATCAAAAAGCATCCATACGACCCGGTAGGCGCTTGTGGGGCCACGCAATCCGAAGTTGATCAGGTGCTCAGGGCTGTGCGAACCGGCTCCGATGTTGACGACTTCGCCAACAACGAATCCCTTCCCGAGTGGAAGCAGGAGTGCATCAGCGACTATAACGACTGCATAAATGGCGGCTGGACGGGCAAGTGTGACGACTGCCTGCGCATGTGCGAGGGGCAGCGGAAGTGGCCCTCCAACATCTGCTACGCGAAGAAGAAGAGGTAGCCATATGGCCGAAGAAACGGACATGGACTGGGACGAGGTGTGGGCGCTGTCTCGTAGGGTTCTTGAGGACGGCGCATCCCTCGAACTGACCGACGAAACGCGCGGCCTTATGATGCGGACTGCTCAGAAGGTGGCCATAGGTCAGCAGGACGCGGAAGATGCTCTGCGCAGCCTGCCCACCGCAACGACGCTGCTCGGAGAGATCCATCACCGCATCGGGGAGGGGTCGCGGCGACTCAGCAGGGCTCGAAACCGAGCATACAAACTACGGGACGCGGGCGATCTCGACGGGGCGCGGCAGCTCATGCGTGACGTGCTCGCCGTAGAGGTTGTCCCCCTCTACCGGGAGCAGGCCGAAACCCTGCTCGATCAATTCACCGGGCTTTCGGAAGTGCTCGCAACCGGGCGTCTCAATCCGGACCTGGACGACCGGCCGCAGCTCGCCATTCTCGCGCAACGCATCCAGCAGGGTCACCCCCTGGAACTCACCGACGACTTGCGCAACCTTCTAGGCCGGACTGCCCCTACGGCAGCCATCAGCGAGAGTGAGACGGAAGAGGCCCTGAAGAGCCCGGAAGGCGCCGAGGCCATCATGGGGATGATTCTCTCGCGCTTCCGTGATGCCCAAAGCCGGTTCCTCCCCGCCATGTACCGGATGACGAGCCTCCGGGACGCTGGGGACCTCGAAGGTGCCCGCCAGCAGATGCGTGACGTGCTCGCCGTGGAGATCGTGCCGCGATACCGAGAGGCGGCCGAGGAACAGCTACGGGGCCTCGACAGTCCACCCCCGGAGTCGTGACCGACTCGGGGTTGGGCGCTCGGGAGCGGGGCACAAATCGCAGGGGTCCCCGTAGAGCGTCGCTGGGCCTTGGGGGATGTGGGCCCCCGGGTTGGCCTCCGAGGCTTGGCGGGCCCTTCCCGGCGTTGTGGGGGGCATCGCGGCTCGTACTCGCCGGAAGCGCCTGTTCCCTCAAGGACGCAATGCCTGTTGCCTACTGAATTCGCCCTCGAAATTGTTGCTGCCCAAGCTGCCGATTGTTGCTGCCCAAGCTGCCGGACGTATATGTCCAGGCCCTTCACTTGCGGTGAGGGCTGCATGGCTTGGAAGAAGAAGAACGGTCATTGGGAGTATGAGGGCTCGCCTGACGGAATCTCGTTTGTCGAGGAGGCAAAGAACCTTGCCCGCCCGCCCGCTGACGATGGGGATTACTGGGGAAACTGGGTATATCGGAAGGAGCCCGACCTCCTCGTTCACAAACAGCACAATTACGAAGTCCCCACTTCAAGAGACGAAGTGCCTGATTCTGACGAGTTCGTTGACTGGCTCGCACAACTGCGTGAGAAAACGTGGATTACCTCACAAGACCTCGGTGACTTCATCCGAGCGTTTGACTATGTGCGCGGGCTGCGGTGGCTGCGACCCTTGGCTAATACCAAGGGCTAACCATGAGAGGGTGGCATGCCACACTTTAACGTTCATCTCGACCGTGAAGCATCTGAACGCGCGGGTGCCGGGGGTTGGTTTCAAGTTAATTCCATCACGGATGAACATGGAAAAGATTGCACGCGTCTTTTAAAAATAGACCAAGGAAAACACTACCCCGATCTAGCAAGTCTCGCGGCTGACATAGCAGAAGCTCTCGGCATTGCGCCCAAAGACGTTTACCTTGAAGAGGTGGGAGAGTGGTGAGCAGGGCGAGCAAGTAAGCGCTTAATCGTTTACGGGTCTAAACTCTCGCTTGGGGCCCCCCGGCGCCCATGTGGCGTTTTCCCTGGGGGTCGATACCCGGGGCCCCTCCCCCCTGCCCGGTCTGTAGCTGCTGGCCATCCATGCCACGTCACCCACCAGCCGACCGGGCCCGGGAAGCTGCCCGCGAGCCCTCCCGCTCCCATCCCCTGTCAGTTGAATAGTGGGAGACTGGCGGCTTTTCTCTGTGCTTTTGCGGTCTTAGCGACTGCCGGGCAATTGGGTGTATCGGATTCTGTAATTACACGCCCAACTTGGGCGAACAACCGGACATGACTTGTTTCTACACGCCCTCGCCAGGGACTCACCGGAGCTCCGCTGATGGCGAGCGGCCCACCACCAGGACGTGCTGTGCTCTCGCGGTGGTTGAGCAATACAGCCGTAACACCTCGGGCGCCTCCAAGGGCTCCGCCAGCGATTGGCACCAGTGCAGCAACGCACGAAGGTAGGCATCGCTCTCCGGCTGCCACCGCTCGTCCGTCGCGACGCGATGCCGGATGCGGGAGAGCGCGGCGGCGGCGACTCCGTTCAGGGTTCCGGTGCGGGTGATGAAGTAGAGGCGCTTGAGGAACGCACCGCTCTTGGGCTCGCGCCGGAAGCGCCGGAAGGAGCCGCGTGCGAAGACGAAGCGCTCACCGGCCTCCTCGTGCACGGCCTCACGGTCGAAGTGGCCGGAGGAGAAATACCGGGTCCGGTACTGCCCGGGGTCGTAATGGGCGGCATCTCCCGTGAGCCACGCCAGGTTCTCCTGCCGGAGACGGAAGCCGTGGGCCAGGTCGTTGGGGTTTCGCTTCACCTCGACCATCGCCAGCACCTCCACCGGCCGTCCCGGGGAGAGCGGCCGGCGAATCACGAGCTGATCGAACTCGGAACGCGCCGCGCCAAGGGTGACGCCCCTGAGCACCTGGATGCGCTGAGCCGCCGCCTCCCCTCCCCGGCCCAGCAGATCGGGGACGATGTGCCGCCGTGTCAGCGTCAGGGCCAGTTGCTCGAACGACTGGCCCGTGTGTCCGGAGCGTTGGCCCTGGCTCAGGAGCAGCTCGGACAAGCGCGCCTCTTCTTCTTCCAGCCCCAGCGTCCCGCGGAGCCGCTGCAGCTCCGCGTGGACCTGGAGCAGGATCTGCCTCGCGGGGCTGGCCTCACTCGCGCGAGCGTATCTCTCCCGCAGCAGCTCTTGCCTGGCCTGGAATCCGGCCAGCTTCCGCTGAAGCGGCGACTTCTTCTCCGGCGCGGCTCGCGCCAGCGCGGCGCTCAGCCCGATGAGGGCCTTATCGGTGTTCGCGAGTTCCTCCTCCATCTGGCGGAGGCGTGCGGACGGCGCCGAGGCCTCATCCTCCGCGACGGCACGACGATAGGTCCGCTCCAGGTCGCGGAGCTCCGGGTGTGCCCGCCGCAGGTCACGAATCCTGGCACGTTGAGCAAAGGCAGGGTCCGCCTGCCAGCGCGGCAGCTCGTGGGTGAGCCAGCGGCGGAAGCCCTCGACGTCGAGCTGCCGGAGATCCACAGCGCCCCGCAGCAGGCGGCGCAGTGCGCGTATCCCTCGTGCGGTGTGGGGAGCGGGGCTCATGGTGACGGCGCCCGATTTGAGCACAGGTGATACGGTGCTGACCCTTTTGCCGGCACCTGACGAGTCACCCGAGGACCGACGCCATGATCGAGCTGCCCGAGAAACCGACGCTGCAGGACTACCAGCGCTACATCCACGAGCTGGAGGCGATGCACGGCTGGCTGAAGCTGGACCTCGTCCACAACTGCTTCCTCATGGGCGAGGAGGTGGGCGAGCTGTTCAAGGCGGTGCGCAAGTACAACAAGCTGTACG
>NZ_DASVSO010000237.1:0-3679 GCF_036388035.1 Archangium sp. | reverse complement strand
GGGTCGGGACAGGTGCGTGACGAGAAGTCTTCCGCTCAGCTGAAGGAGCAGCAGACGCGTCTCACCCAGGCGGTGGACACCAAGGACAAGGAGCTCCAGGCGGTCGTCCTCCAGCAGGAGAAGCTCCTGTTGCTCGCCAAGGAGAAGGGGGGCGCGCTGGAGGCGCTGGGGAACAAGCGGAGGCTCTTCCGACTCATCGCCGGAGGGGGCATGTCGCTGCGGCGCCTCCCGGACTTCCAGCTCGGGCCGGCGAGCGGCGGGGGTTCTCCGGAGCCCGGCGTCCAGAGTTCGGAGCCCGCCCGGGTGGATGCGTTCGCAGGGGTCGCGTTCCTCCCGGTGGATTTCAACCGCAGGGATCGCCACCAGACGCTCAGCCTGGGGGGCCTGGTGGGGCTGGGAGGCAATGGCTTCCCGGCGAACGTCTACGCCGGATTGACGCTCAAGGTGTGGATTGTCTACCTGAACGCCGGGCTCAATCTCCGCAAGGAGGCGGCGTGGAGCCACGGGTCGCCGACGCAAGCCCAGTTCTGGCAGGGCGCGTGGACGCCCACGGTCTTCGCGGGACTGGCGCTGGACAGCGAGGCGCTCCTCTCCCTCCAGCGGCTGTTGCCGGCGAAGCCTTCCTCAGAGGGTTTGCAGGTCGATCCAGGGTGAGGGACGGGGAGCGTCGCTCCCCCCTTCATCTCACGAAGTAGCAGGGTCGATCGCTCGCCCACGGGTGGCACGCTTCAGCACCGCCCGGCTCCCTTTCGTGGTGCTCGGGCGAACCGAGCGCTTGGAGGCCGCGCTACGTCTGAGCGGCTCCAGACGAACGGCGTAGCCCAGCGCGTGCAACACCTTGAAGAGCGTCAACTCGGTGGCGTTCGCCCTGCCCGACTCCATCTTGCTGATCTCACTCTGAGGCACCCCGGAACGCGCGGAGAGCTGGCCTTGAGTCAGCCCCTTCGCCTTGCGCACCTCGGCGAGTTCTCGGGCGATGCGGAAACGGTCGCGCTCCGCCTGGAGGGCCGCTCGAGCGGCAGGGCCCTCGCTCACCGCCTCCTTTTCCACGAAGGCCGTCAGGTCCTTGAGAGTGCGCATCGATCCTCCGGGTTCAACGATATTCCTATAACCCATAAGCGGCAAGGCTACTTCCGCCGCTTGGGTTTCGCGGGTGTGGGCTGTGGAGCTGGCGCACCCGGTTACGCCGGGAGTAGGGTCATCGTGCCAACCTATCTAGTCCTATGGCAAGCTCGAATTCAACCGGGCCGAGGCACAACGCGTGCTCTGGGATGGGTGTGGCGCTCGCAGTGCGGGTCCGTCGCTGGCCAGCGAGCGACCGCTCCAGCCGAGCACTCCTCGACTGCTTTCCCGTTCTGGGCAGAGTGCAGATGCTTCCCAGGAGCGCCTCACGCAATGGGGCGCCCCCGGGGAGACGAGCATGCAGAGCGCCAACGTCCTGGACAGACACCGCCACGTTCTCGGAATCCTCTATGTGGTGTTCAGTGCCCTCCTGGCTCTCGTGGCCTTCGCGATGTTCGCCGCCATCGTGTTTGGCGCCCTGGCCACGAGCGAGGCGGAGGAGCGTGTCGGAATCCTGGGGGTGGGCGGCGTCATGGCCACCTTGCTGCTGGTGCTCGCCCTCCCCGGGTTCATCGGCGGCATCGGCCTGCTGAGGCGGCGCGCCTGGTCGAAGGTGCTGACCCTCATCCTCGCCGTGCTGAACCTGGCCAGCTTCCCGGTGGGCACGGCCCTGGGCCTCTACACGATCTGGTTCTGGCTCCAGCCCAACACCCGGCCGCTCTTCTTCCCCCAGGAACGCGAGCCGCGCGGCCCCACGCTCGGTGGGCCTGACCTCCGGCGCCCCCTGCCCACCTGAGGGGCACCGCTCACCACCCGGCGCGACCTGCTCGCTCACGGAGTGTCCGGCCAACCACCACCGCGGGAACCCACCTGGGCCCGCTCCGGGCTGCTCGCTCCCCTCCCCGGCGTTGCCCACCTTGTCCTACGTCGGGCACGAAAGAAAGCGGGGGGGACCCCCTGGGCAACGCTGGCCGTCCTGGCCCGATAATGGGGCGAACGCCTGTCCCTCTATAAGGTGGCGGAGATGGCGCTGCACCTGCACCCGGTGGAGGACGTGATGAACCGTGCCCGCATCCACTTCGAGGGGGCCGAGGAGGGCCGGGCACAGCTCGGCAAGCGCTGATGGGGCTGATGGAGGCGCTCGTCTTCCGGGGGTGGCCGAGGCCCGAGTCGCCCGGGAAGCTGGTGCTGGACCTGACGCGGCCGAGCCTCTGCGGCCTGCGGCTGGCGGAGCCCGCGAGCCGCGTCCGGGAGGTGCTGGGCGCGCCGGCCTCGTGGCGGGAGAAGAAGCGCCGGGGCTGCTGGGCCTATCCGGCGTGGGGCCTGCGCGTGGATGTGCCGGGGGACCAGGAGGTGGAGTCCTTCCGCGTCGCGCTGCAGCGGCCGGAGCAGGGGCTCACGGTGTCGCGACTTCCCTGGCGCTCCTTCACGGGGCAGCTCATCCTGCCCCAAGGCACCCTGCCCGCCTCGCGGGTGACGCGCCAGGATTTCGAGAAGGCCTTCTCCAAACCCACGGAGGTCGACGAGCTGCTGGGCGACACCCTCGTCACGTGGGAGCGGGACCAGTGGCTCGTGGAGGTGGCCTTCCATGAGGACGGCGCACCCCTGTACGTGAGCGTCGACCGCAACGACTGAGCACCCTGGCGCTATGACCGACGCCGACGGAGGAGGCCGGCGAGGGCGAGCAGACCCCAGAGCGCGCCGACGCCTCCCGGCGGCGAGGCGCAGCCGCAGCCCGAGGCCGGTGGCTCCACGGGTGGCTTCGCCGGTAGCTCCACCGTCACCGAGAAGGCGCAGGTGGAGGTGTTGCCGGACTCGTCGGTGGCGGTGACGGTGACGGGGGTGGTGCCCACGGAGAAGGTGCTGCCCGAGACGTGGCTGTAGACGGTGCTCACGACGCCTCCGTCGTCCTGGGCGGTGGCGCTGAAGGAGACGGGAGCGCCCGCGTCATCGGCCGCCGTCACCGTCATCGCGGCGGGGCAGGTGAGCCGCGGCGGCGTGGAGTCCGTGCTGCGGTCCAGGGGAAGAGGGAGCCTCCACAGCTCGCGGCCCGTGGTGCCGTCATCGGCCTGGAAGAGGAGCGAATCACCGAAGGCGATGAAGCGGCTCGGGTAGGAGGAGGCGGCACCGGGCGCGAGATCCAGCAAGCGCACCGTGCCCTTGGCCGTGCCGTCGGACCGCCACAGCTCCAGGCCGGAGGTGCCATTCCTGGCGGCGAACACCACCACGTTCTCGGAGGGAATCGGCAAGAGGGGCTGTTGCGCGAGCCCCGAGTCACCTCCGGGCAGGACATCCTTGACGAGGACGGTGCCCTCGGCGGTTCCATCGCTCTTCCACAGCTCACGGCCCTCGGTCCCGGTGGCCGCCGAGAAGAGGAGTTGGTTGCCGAGCACGACGAGCTGGGTGATGCCCGAGCTGGCGGGCCCGGGGGCGAGGTCCTTGACGAGGACGGTGCCCGCGGCGGTTCCATCCGTCCTCCACAGCTCCTTGCCCGAGCGGCCGTCATCGGCGGTGAAGTAGACGAGCCCGTTGAACGCGGTGTAGCCCGTCGGGTTCGAGCTCACGGGGCCCGGCCGGAGATCCTTGATGAGGAAGGTGCCCTCGGCGGTTCCATCGG
>NZ_DASVSO010000236.1:0-12659 GCF_036388035.1 Archangium sp. | reverse complement strand
GAAGTGGATGCCCATCGCCTCCTCGAAGTCCTCCTCGGTCATGGACTCCCGCGGACCCACCTGGATGGCGCCGGCGTTGTTCTCCAGCACGTCCACCACCCCGAAGCGCTCGTGCACCTGGGCCACCAGCGCCTCCACCTGCACGCGGTCGCTCACGTCGCAGGGCAGGGCCAGCACTTCACCCAGGGACTCCAGCTCGGCCCGGGCCTTCGCCAGCTCCACCTCCTCGCGGGCACAGAGGATGACCCGGGCTCCCTCGCTCAGGAACTGGCGCGCCAGCACCTGCCCCAACCCTCGCGAGCCACCCGTCAGCAACACCGTCCGGCCCTCGAAGCTCACCTTCTCCCGCAGCAGCGCTCGGAGCCCCATCACCGCCCCCATTCCGGCGGCGGCGAGGGCTCCCAGCGACAGACGGGAGGCCTCCTTCTTCTCTCGGCCTGCCATGTCGCTCCTCTCTCGCGGCGTCAGGGCGCGAACGCGCCGGTGGTGGCTTCGGGTCCGGTGAGGCGATCCAATATCCGCCGCAGCTCGGGGCTGACCGACTCTCCGCCCGCCTCTCGGAAGCGCAGGATGCCGAAGGCGTCGTACACCAGGAACGTGGGCACCGCTTCCACGCCGTAGGCCGCCTCCATCGAGCCGTCATCCACCGCCACCGGATGGTGGAAGCCGAACTCCTTCACCTTCTCCTCGATGTAGTTGGTGTTGAGCGCGTGGTCCAAGTCCTCCCCATCCATGGGCACGTGGACGCCGATGACCTGGAGCCCCTTGGGGACGAACTCGTCCAACAGGGCCTTGATGGTGGGCACTTGCTGCTCGTTGGTCTTGCTCAGCTCGGACCAGAAGTAGAGCAGGGTGGGTCGGCCGCGCAGGTCGTGGACATGGACGGGGGCGTTGATCCAACCGCCTTCCGGGTCGAGCAGCGTCAAGGGAACATCGAGCGATGACATGGGCAGGGCCTCCTCTGCAGAGGACGGGATCGTCGCGACTCAAGCTATGCATCCACCCTCCGTGTCCCAGGGTTCTCTCCCCCCTCGCCCGCCTCCTCCCCACCCGGGAGACGGGGCGTTACCTCGGCGCACTTCCCCCGCGTGACTGACGCGTGGCGTCAAGGAAGACCGTTTCGACACGCTGTGTCAGGAATACTGTTTTTGAGGATTTTGAAAGGTTTTCAGATTTTTAAAGCGTGGCGGTACAGTGGCCTCCGCTCGCCGGGCAGCCAGCCGGGCGGGTACCCCCATGGATGTTTGAGCAGGAGGCGCTCATATGAAGAACATGATCAGCGCGGCCATCATCGCCGCCACCGCCCTGGTGGGCGCGGAGGCTTCGGCCACCAACTATTCGCTGTGGATCCACGGTCGTAACGGCAACACCACCCAGCCCGGCAACTACGCCAACTTCAGCTACTGGGGCCCGAGCACCACCGCGGCCGGCATCAACAAGAAGGCCGTCAACTGGAACGGCACGCAGCGCATCTCCGTCGAGAACTACCGCGTGCGCGACGCGCTCGACTGCTTCTGCACGGGCGCCAACTGGTGCTACATCGCCGCGCACAGCGCCGGCAACCTGCAGATCGGCTACGCGCTGTCCCTGTACGGCGGCTCCACGCGCAGTGTGCGGAACGCCGTGCCCAACTCCAGCGGCGTGTGCGGCACCACGGGTGCCACGCAGGTGGGCTGGAACATCAAGTGGGTGGACGTGGCCTCGGGCGCTGGCGGCGGCAGCGAGCTGGCCAACATGGGCGACTGGGCGACGAGCGAGCCGCTCACCAGCGACCTCGTCACCTCCACGGCGCGCGCCATGTACAACCACAACACCACGCGCTCCAAGTGGTTCTACATGTTCGCCGGCGCCAAGGGCACGCTCTACTCGGGCACGCTGCCGGGCCAGGATGACGAGGCCGTGGCCTACCACTCCACCGGCGGCGTCTCCGGCACCGGCGGCTTCTGCAACCCCGGCAACCTCTTCTGCGACGGCACCCTGAACACCGGCACCGCGGCCACCAGCAACGGCAAGGCCCTGTGGTCCTACCACTCGGTGTCGCTGCGCGATGACGGCGAGTCCTACGACCACTACGCCGCTGGCAACTGGGCGGGCATCGTCGGCCCCGTGCGCAACGACATGGTGACCTACGCCAAGTAGGTCGCATCTGGCAGGATGGGAAGCACCCCCATGACGTCCAACAGCAGCCCTTCCGCTCCTCCCCCCCGGCCCCAGCGTCCCGCGCGTCGAGGCCGGTGGCTCCTCTTGATTCTTCCTCTCGTGCTGGGATTGGGAGGGCTGCTGTTGTCAGTGGGGCTCATCAAGCCCGCGCCGGGTGACGAGACGTTCGCACCCGGCGCGGAGCCCGTGGCCTCGAAGACCGCGCCGGCCGAGCCGCCGCCCCGCCCGCCCGCGCGGCCGACGCCGGGGACGCTCGTGCAGGCGCAGGACCCCTCGCTCTCGCCCGAGGAGGCCGAACGCGAGGTCCAGCGCGAGCTCTGGCGGAAACGGCTGGAGCGGGCGCGCTTCACCCTCGACACCTACCGCGAGTCCACGAAGTACCCGCACGAGTCGCGGCCCATCAGCGAGCACCCGGACCTGGTGTACCCGCAGTCGCCCGAGCGCAAGCAGCCCCTGAGCCGGGAGTCGCGGGACATCGCGCTGCGGCTGAAGCAGGAGAAGGTCTTCGTCGTGGGCGACGAGGTGGTGCGCTTCTTCGTGGGCTGCGACAACGCGAACTCCGGCCAGCCGCTGCCCTGCGAGGTGCACTCCGCCGTCGCCCGCGAGGCGCCGTACATGGCGGGGGCCGGACAGGCGGGCGCGGTGCCGCTGGACTTCAATGACTCGGGGCGCAATGGCGACGAGGTGGCCGGCGACAGCACGTGGACCGGGAGCTTCCAGCCGGCCCGCCAGGGCTTCGCCATGTTCGAGGGCACGCTGCGCATCGACTTCCGCGTGCGCAGCGCTGGCAACGTCGAGGGCGGGGCCTTCTTCGACATCATGTTCACCCCGGCTCCCCCCGCCACCTTCACCGGCAAGGTGCGCGAGGTGGTGGAGCAGGGCTCACTGCAGCTCTACGTCGGCCTCCAGGTCCGCAAGCCCGGCCGCTACGTGATGGCGGGGCGCGTGGATGACGAGGGGGGTATTCCGTTCGCTTATGTGGAGTTCAACCAGGAGCTGGAGGCCGGGGCGCGCGAGGTGAAGCTCACCGTCTTCGGCCGGCTCATCCACGACAAGGCCCCCGCCTTCCCCCTGAAGCTGCGGGACGTGGAGGGGTTCCTCCTCCGGGAGCAGGGAGATCCGGACCGCGAGCTGGTGAAGGCGCTCACCGGCTACGTCCACACCACCCAGGAGTACACGCCGGACCGATTCTCCCGGGACGAGTGGGAGAGCGAGGAGCGCCGACGCTACCTGGAGGAGTACGCCAAGGACGTGAAGGAGGCCGAGGAGGAGCTCGGCAAGCTGGGTGGGCCGCCGGGCAAGAATCCCCAGGCGCCCTGAAAGCGTGGCTCATGGGTCCGGTGCTGCCGGCCCATGACGCGACGCACGATTTGCGGTGCCGTGACGCGCGCCCGCGCAGGGGTTGCGCCCATGGGAGCACAAAACCCTCGGACTCCCGGGTGATGGCCAGCCGCCCGGGCCGCTGAGGAGGTCGGCCCACGCCTTGCTTGGGACAGGGGTGTTCCCCCCCTTTCCCCTGGGGCCCCCACCCCCGCAGCGAGTGCCAGTATGAGCAGCGTCCAGGCGTCTCCGAATCGAAGCACCCCGCCCAGCAACCTCCGACCGTCCGACAGCCAGGCGAACGACCTGCGGCTGGTGCCCGTGGAGATCGCCCCGGACACCTTCTGGGTGGGCAAGCGCGACCCGGGCAACATCTTCTACTCCAACCCGTACCTGCGCCGCTTCCGGGGCGCGGACCCCAAGACGGGCCGGCCCAACGAGTTCAACCTGCTCATCGACCCGGGCTCGAGCAGCGACTTCGCCCAGGTGTCCACCAAGGTGACGTCCCTCATCGGCGGGTTGGATCGGCTGAGCGCCGTCTTCATCAACCACCAGGACCCGGACGTGGGCTCCTCGGCGAGCATCATCTCGGCGCGCTACGCGCCCAAGGCCGGCATCCTCTGCTCCGAGGACACCTGGCGGCTCATCGTCCACCAGAACCTGCCGCGCAACCGCTTCATCGCCACCGAGAAGTTCAGCCACGGGCTCAACGTGCCCACCGGCCACCGCCTGCTGCCGGTGCCCTCGCCCTTCTGCCACTTCCGCGGCGCGGTGATGCTCTACGACCCGGAGACGCGGGTGCTCTTCACGGGAGACCTGTTCGGCGGCGTCACGGACGTCAACGCCCAGGGCCTGTGGGCCGATGAGTCCGACTGGAATGGCATCCGCGCCTTCCATCAAATCTACATGCCGGTGAACCTCGCCCTTCAGCGCGTGGTGGCCGTCATCCGCAAGCTGGAGCCGGCGGTCGAAATCATCGCGCCGCAGCACGGGCGCCTCATCCGCGGGCCGCTCATCCAGACGTTCCTGGACCGGTTGGAGAAGCTGCCGGTGGGCCTGGACGTCATGGACGAGGCCCAGGACCGCTCGCACCTCCAGGCGTGGAACGCGGTGCTGGAGCGCGTGCTGACGCTGGCGCGCGGCTACCTGGGCACCTCGGCGGACGAGAAGCTGATGGGCAGCACGGAGCTGGCGGAGACGGCCCGGGTGCAGAGCGGCCGAGTGTCCATCCAGCGCATGGGGCGCTGGACGGTGGAGCACGTGGTGGAGCTGCTGTGCCACGGCGAGCCGCCGGAGATCGCCGGCCCCATCATGATGGAGGCCACCACGGCCGCGGCCGAGTACAACCTGCCCACGCCTCACCTGGACATCGAGGGCACGGGCGCGGCCTCGAACGTGTCGCTGCTCGTCGGCTGAGGCCGGGGGTGTGGGAGGGGAGGCTGCCGTGATGAAAGAGGAGCACGACAGCGGGGTCGCGTACCTGAACCTCGAGGAGGGGGCGGTCGCGCTCCCGCGGGCACAGGCCCCCGCCGCTCAATCGAGGGGGAGCGGGCCCTCGCGCACGCTGCTGTTGGGGGACAGCAGCGAGCACCCGACGCGGGCCGGCTCCACCCACCCGACGGTGCGGGGGCTGATTCCCGGGCAGGTGGTGGCCGAGCGCTACCGCGTGGAGCGCTGGCTGGGGGCCGGCGGCAGCGCGGTGGTGCACGAGGTGATGGACCTCGTCTGCGGCGAGCGCCTGGCGCTCAAGGTGCTCGCCGTGCCGGGCGCGGATGCCTCGCAGATCGCCCGCTTCCGCCAGGAGGTGGAGCACGCGCGGGGCCTGAGCCACCCCAACATCGTGCGCGTGTTCGACGTGGGGATGGATGGAGACCGGCACTTCCTCACCACGGAGCTGCTGGTGGGGCAGGACCTCAAGCGCCGGCTGATGGGCCCTCGCCCGACGCTGGCCGAGGCGCTGCGGTGGCTCACGCACGCGGCGGCCGCGCTGGAGCACGCGCACGGGTGCGGCGTGCTGCACCGCGACGTCAAGCCGGGCAACCTCTTCGTCACGAAGCCCGGCATCCTCAAGCTGATGGACTTCGGGCTGGCCAAGAGCGCGCACGTGGCCGGCGTGACGGCGCAGGGCGCGGTGCTCGGCACCCCCGAGTACATGGCGCCGGAGCAGATTTCCGGCGCGCACCCGATGTCGCCCGCGACGGACCTCTACTCGCTGGGGGTGGTGGCCTATGAGCTTTTCACCGGGCAGTTGCCCTTCCGCCACCCGCAGGCCGTGCCGCTCATGTTCCTTCACGTGCAGCAGCCGCCCACGCCGCCGCGCACGCTCACCCCGAACCTGCCCGAGCCCTTCGAGCGCGTGGTGCTGAAGCTGATGCGGAAGCACCCGGACGAGCGCTACCCGAGCGCCGCCCTGCTGCGCGCCGACCTCTCCCGGCTGTGGCCACTCGCCCTGCCTCCGAAGGCGCCGTCCGTGGGGACTACTCGCTCGCCGTGAGGGGGGCGTAGGCGGCGGCGCGCACGGTGGCCCGCGGGTGCTGGCGCAGCGTGCGCAGGCGTCGGGCCGCGTCCTCGCGCCACCGCAGCCGCTGTCCCGCCGCCGAGATGAGCGCCACCGCGACGAGCGGGGCCTCGGAGGCCACCCGGTCCGCCGTCTCCAACAGCGTCTCGGGAGTCCACTCGGCCCGCGGATCTCCCACCGAGGCGGCCACGGTCGCGGCGAGGGTGGGCGCGAAGAGGGGCTCCTCGCGCACCTCCGCCGCCAGCTCCAGCACCTCCTTCGCGGCGCTCCCCACGTCGCGCCACTCGAAGGCATGGAGCCGGAGCGCGGCGCGCTCGGGCCACAGCGAGCCGTCCCGGGCGAGCACCTGGGCCACCTCCCCCAGGTGCGTCCGCAGGTGCAGGCGTACCGGTCTCGGCAGGGCGAGCAATTCCTGGCAGAGCGCCTTCAGCCGCTGGCGCGCGGGCACGTCCCGCTCGGGCGTGGCGTCGTGCGCCGGGGGAATGGGCGTGGACAGGAGCGCCGTCACGCAGGACACCACCTGTCCGAAGGCCGTGCCCTCCCGCGTCGTCTCCACCAGCGCCCGCGTGGCCTCGCGCCACTCGGCACCGCCAGCGAGGTCCTCCACCCGTCCGGCCGCCGCGCGTGCCACCGGCTCCTCCCTGCCGGCGGACCAGGCCGGGAGCGCCGCGAAGGCCTGACGGCGCACGGTGAGCTCCAGGTGTCGGGCCACCTCGAGGAGGAGCTCCGCGTAGCGGGGGCGGGCGGCCGGAGGAAGCCGTGATGGACGCTGGTCGAGGAGGCTCGCGGCCACATGGGCGTCCGGGCTCCGCGCCATGGCCTCCAGCAGCACCCAGGCGTCCGGGTCATCGAGGCACTGGCGCGCGGCGTGGCCCACGGCGATGCGCACGTCCCGGTGCAGCTGGGGCCTGTCCCACTGCTGGCGGAGCAGGGCCACGCTCCGGGCGGTGCGGAAGGCGCCGAGCAGCCGCAGCACCTCCTTGTGGACCGTCACCTTGAGCTTCTCGCGCGAGAGCAGTGTGCCGAGCGCGGCGGAGAGCGTCTCGGGCGAGACGAGCTTCGCCACGCGGGGCACCGCGTACACGGCCACCCGGGCGCGGTCTCCATCGAGGTTCTCCAACAGGAGAGGCAGGGCCGGCTCCGGCCGGTCCAGCCACGCGAGCGCGCCGAGTGCCGCCTCCACCGTGGGCACGTCCCGCGAGGCGAGGAAGGGCGTGAGGGTGTCCACCGCCACCACCTGCATGCGGGGCAGGATGTGCAGCACGCTCATCCGCTCCCAGGCGCTGCGCTCGGTGTCCCCGGCGACGCGCAGCAGCAGGTCCCGGAAGCGCTGCTGCTGGCGAGGCAGCCAGCGGTGGAAGCCCTCCCGGGCCGGGGGCACCCAGCCTGTCTTCCCCGTGGTGTGGCGTCCGCGCAGGTGCCGCCCCTGGAGGTACGGGTCCAGCCACTCCTGCCGGCGCCGGTGGAGGTGCTCGAAGACGAGGGGCAGGGTGACGAAGCTCTCGTCCCGATCGAGCAGCTTGCGCACCCGCACGTCCCGCGTGCGCGGCGGGGCGAGCCAGAGCTGGAGGGCCGTCTGCGCCAGCCAGTCGGGCGTGGCCTCGGTGATGGGCTCGAGCAGGGCCTGGAGCATGTCCACGTTCCACGCGCGCCGGCCGAGCGCCTGGGTGAGCGTGAGGATGAGCCCGTAGCTCTCGCGCTGGGTGGCCGAGCGGATCATCGGCAGCAGGGCCGCGAAGAGGTGGTGCTCGGTGCCGCGCGGCAGGTCCCGCTCCAGCGAGGGGAGGACGAGCGTGCCGGACTGGCCGGCCAGTCGCTTGAGCGTCTCGAGGGCGAAGCGGAAGAGGGGGCCCTCGGGCGCGGTGGCGTGGGCGCGGAGGAGCCGGAAGGCCAGTTCCTGGAGCGCCATCTGCGTGCCGCGCGAGGTGTCCCGGGCCTCGACGACGTACGTCACCAGGGCTTCGAGGGCCGGGATGTGCTCGGGCGCGAAGACGGACACGGGCACCCGCGCGAGCTCGGACAGGGCCTCATGCCGGACCGGGTCCTGCTCGTTCTTCAGGCGGGAGAGGTAGGCGAGCGTCTCCGTCAGGCCCCGGCGGGACCGGCCGGTGCTGGTCACGAGCAGCGAGATCGCTCGGGACCGCTCCTCGGCCTTGCTGGCGAAGGCGGCCTTCTGGAGGGACTCGCGCGCGTGCTCGATGACGCGCAGGGAGTGCATGACGAGCTGTTGGTCCCGGTCCTCCTGCACTTCGCGCAGGCCGAGCTGGCGCGTGGCCTCGGCATCTCGCGCGGCGTGGGGGAGCACGGCGAGCAGGGCGTCGGGCAGCACGCGCGGGGACGTGCCCTCGAAAGCGTGGGCGAAGAGCGCGGGTCGCTCGGAGGGAGGGAGGGCCTCCAGGAAACGGGCGAGCTGGAGCGGGGCGTCTCCCAGGAGCCGCGCGAGGGCGAGCCGCTGCTCTCGGGAGAAGGCCCAGGCCTGGCGCAGCAGGCCCCTGGGAAGCTCCTGGGAGAGCAACGTCTCGCGGAAGGCCGGGCGGGTGAGGAGCGCGAAGAGCTGCTCGGGGTGGCGGCGCGTGAGCCGCGGCAGCGTGTCCCTCACGAAGCGTGGGAGCACGTCTGGCGGAGAGAACTCCCGCACGAGGGACAGCACGGCCTCGCTCTGGAGGAGGGTGAGCTCGGCCAGGGGCGTGCGGTAGGCGTCGAAGAGGCTCGTGCGCTCCCGCTCCGGTGCGTCGGCGAGGCGCGAGCGGATGAAGGTCAGCACCTCGTCCGGGCGGCGGTGCACCAGCGTGCGCCAGCCGCTCACCGCATGTCCGGATTCCCTCAGCAGGGAGCGGGCCGCCTCCGCGTCGAGGGCGGGGAGGAGGAGGACGGCCTCCTCGGCACCATGGCGGGAGAGGACGGCTGGGAGGAGCCGGGCCGCGAGCGCGCTCCGCCGGGCGAGGGCCACCCCCTTGAGGACGCGGCGCCGGACGAAGGGCGCCAGCTCCGGGAGGATGCGCTCGAGGGCCGCGTCGTCCTGGAGGAAGTCTCCGGCGAAGGCGGCGGCCCGACCGCGGACGAGGGTGGAGGGGTGGGTGAGGCCGCGCAGCAGGAGGGTGTCGTCACGCGCCCCCCGGGCCAGCTCGAGCGCCAGGGCGGCCTCGTGGGCCTCGCCGGACATGAGCCCGGCCATGAGTTGCTCCAGCTCGGGAGTGCCCCGGCCATCGCGTCCCAGCGTGGCGACCCGCGCGAGGCGTGCCCCGTACCCCAACGAGTCCAGCTCCGACAGCAACGCTTCGCGCGACGGTATGCGCATGGGCCCTCCCTCCCTCGGGAGGCGGCGACGTTAGTCCAGTCCGTACAGGGGACGTACAGGTGGGTCTCCGGCTGACCACCGCCGCACCCTGGCGTGGAGGCGGTGGGGTCTGGAGTCCCCGGCTCGCGGACTCCCTGGCCGGGCACCTGGAGTCCCGACACCCCAGGCCCTCGTGTCCTTTCGCGGGGTTGGTGGCGGCCCTCGCCTTGCTCTTCCCGGGGCGAGGAGGACACAGACAATGCGAATCGACAGCGCGGGATGGACGCACGTGGGCCGCCGCTCCCACAACGAGGACGCCTGGGAGGCCCGGGCGGAGCTGGGCCTGTTCGTGGTGGCCGACGGGCTCGGCGGGTACGAGGGCGGTGAGGTGGCCAGCCGCTGCGTGGTGGACACCTTCACCGGCTTCTGCGAGCGCGTGGCCCGGGATTCCGAGGCCACCTGGCCCCATCGCCCCCGGCCGGGAAGCAGCCGCGAGGAGGATCTGCTCCTCAACTGCACGTGGCTCGCCCAGCGCGCCGTGCTCGCGCGCCGCGTGGGACACCTGCGCGAGATGGGCTCGACGGTGGTGGCGCTCACCGTGGGCCCCGGGGGCGCGGCCGTGGCCCACGTGGGAGACAGCCGGCTCTACCGGCTGCGGGACGGGCGGTTGGAGGCGCTGACGCGCGACCACTCCCTCCTGGAGGAGATGCGGGAGGCCGGCGTCGAGACGCCCTCTCGCGGGGAGAGCCCCTTCGGGCACCTCATCACCCGCGCGCTCGGGACCCAGAACGGGGAGCCCACCGTGCGGCGGTTGGAGGTGCGGGTGGGGGATGTGTTCCTGCTGTGCTCGGACGGGCTGTACGAGCCGCTCGGGCCGGAGCGGATGGCCTCGCGCTTGGGGCAGGGGCGCGCAGCGGAGGTCGCCGAGGCCCTGGTCCGCGAGGCGTATGCCGCGGGGAGCAAGGACAACATCACCGCGGTGGTGGTGGCCGTGCGGGCGGAGTAGGGGAGCGGGGAGGTGGGCTACTCGGGGTCCTCGGGGAGCAGGCCGTGGCGCCTGGCCAGGGCGCGCAGGTGCTTGCGGTCCACGCCGGCCTGACGCGAGGCCTCCGAGAGGTTGCCTCCCGCCCGGGACAGCACGTCCCGCAGGTAGTGCCGCTCGAAGGCGTCCACCACCGCCTGCTTCGCCTCCGCGAAGGGCAGGTCCGTGCGCAGTGGCACCTCGGGCCCCGTGCCCTGGGGCTGGAGCGACAGGCGCAGCTCCTCGAAGCCGTGTGCCCGGGGCGAGAGCACCAGCGCCCGCTCCAGCACGTTGCGCAGCTCGCGCACGTTGCCCGGCCAGTCGTGCCCCGACAGCAACTCCAGCGCCGGGCCCCGGATGGGACCGGGCTCCAGGCCCCTGCGGCGCAGCAGGTCCGCCACCAGCAGCGGCAGGTCCTCGCGGCGCTGACGGAGGGGCGGGAGGGGCAGCGCCACCACCGCCAGCCGGTAGTAGAGGTCCGGTCGGAACGTGCCCTCGGCCACCGCCAGCGAGAGGTCTACCCGCGAGGCGGCCACCACCCGCACGTCCACCGCCTGCTCGGCGTCTCCGCCCACCGGGCGCACCCGCCGCTCCTCCAGCACGCGCAGCAGCCGCGCCTGCACCGAGGGCGGAATGCCCGCCAGCTCGTCCAGGAAGAGCGTGCCCCCGCTGGCCCGCACGAAGGCTCCTGACCGCGCCGCCAGTGCGCCCGTGAAGGCCCCGCGCATGTGGCCGAAGAGCTCGCTCTCCACCAGCCCCTCGGGCAGCGCGCCGCAGTCCACCGCCACGAAGGGGCCCTTGCGCCGCGCGCTCGCCTCGTGGAGCGCCCGCGCCACCACCTCCTTGCCCGTCCCCGTCTCCCCGTGAATGAGCACCGTCGTGTCCGTGGGCGCCACGTGCTCCAGCACCGCGAACAGCTCGCGCATGGCCAGACTCTCGCCCACCAGCTCCCCGAAGCGCCGCGCCTGGCTCGGGGCCACCTCCCACGGCTGGCCCTCGGCCTGGATGCGCAGGAAGCTCCGCCCCAGCTTGAGGGTGGCTCCCACGCGCACCCGCGCCTCGCCAATCCGCGAGCCCTCGTAGAGCGTGCCATTGCGGCTCCCGAGGTCCTTCACCACGAAGCCCGCACCCTCCGCGTGTACTTCCAGGTGCTCGCCCGAGACGCGCGGGTCGCTCAGCCGCAGCGCGCAGCCCTCGCGCGTGCCCACCCGCACCGGCTTCTCCCCGAGCGCCACCGCGCGCCCCGCATCCGGCCCGTCGATGACGACGAGCTGGCAGCGCCGGGGCGGAGGGCTTCCAGGGGCATCTTGCTGGGTGCTGAGGACGGTCTCGGACACGGGCTGCGCTAGTCTAGAGCGGGTGAGGGAGCTACCGCGACAGCTCGGTCCGTATCGCCTCGTTCGCCGGCTCGGGGCAGGGGGCATGGCCGAGGTGTTCCTCGCGCTGGCCTTCGGCGCCAGCGGCTTCGAGAAGCGCGTGGTGCTCAAGGTGCTGCGCCCCGAGCACGTGGGCAATCCCACCTACGAGCGCATGTTCCTCGAGGAGGGCCGGCTGGGCGCGCGGCTGAGCCACCGCAACCTCGTGGGCCTGCACGACCTGGGGTACGCGGACGGCGCCTACTACGTGCGGTTGGACTACGTGGAGGGCGCGGACCTGGCCACCCTCCTGGCGCGTGGGCTGCCCGGGGTGCCGCTGGCGCTCTTCGTGGCGGATGAACTGGCGCTGGCGCTCGCCGCGGTGCACGGGCTGGAGGACGAGGCGGGCCGGCCGCTCGGGCTGGTGCACCGGGACGTGACGCCGTCCAACGTGCTGCTGTCCCGGCTGGGCGAGGTGAAGCTGGCCGACTTCGGCATCGCCAAGGCCACGCTGCTGCGCGAGCAGACGCGCTCCGGAGTCCGCAAGGGCACCTACGCCTATATGTCCCCGGAGCAGGTGCGCGGTGGCGTGCTGGGCCCCGCGAGCGACCTCTTCTCCCTGGGCATCTCGCTGCACGAGTTGCTCACCGGGCGCCGGCCCTTCGACGGCGAGACGCCGCTGGAGACGATGGAGCGCATCCGCGAGGCGGACGTGGGGCCGCTCGCGGACGTGGACGAGGATCTCCGTCCATTGCTCCGGGCCTGCCTCGCGCGAAGGCCGGAGGAGCGGGTGGCCTCGGCCGAGGCGCTCCACCGGATGCTCTCCCCGCTTCGGCGTGCACGCCCCGAGGCGGGGCCACCGGAGCTGGCCCGGTGGGTGCGCGAGGCGCTGGGGGCCGCTCGCGAGGTCCGTCCCTCCGAGGGCACCATCCTGGAAGAGACTTGAGGCCAACCGCGGGCGCCCATCCGGTATGGTGCGCTCGTCAGAGGGAGAGGAGGCGCTCTCGG
>NZ_DASVSO010000235.1:0-16190 GCF_036388035.1 Archangium sp. | reverse complement strand
GCGCTACTTCGCGCTGACGCACCACCCGCCCCGCGTTCCCTTCGACGAGGCGGCGCGACGCGCGCTGGCGGCGGAAGAGACCCATGCGGCCCGGCGGCACGATTTCGCCGCGTGGGAGGAGCGCTGGGTGGCTCGACTGGGACCGCACCTCAGACGGCCGGCAGGAGGATGACGATGAGCAGGTCCCACAGGGAGTGACTCACCCACGGGGCCGCGAGGCTGTGACGCCACTCGGCGAGCAGCCCCCAGGCCAGCGATGTGGGGAACGCCGCGAGCGCCAACAGCGGCTCTCCGAAGACGAGCAGCAGGAGGCTCGACAGCACCGCGGCCACCACCGCGCACCCCACCTTCCCGAGCCTCGGCCGCAGCACCTGCTGCACCACGCCGCGCCAGAACAGCTCCTCGGCCGGGGCAATCACCAGCGCCAGCGCCAGTCCCGCCCCTACCGAGCCCGTGCCGAAGCGCTCGTAGACGTCCAGCAGCGGCTTGCAGAGCAGCTCCGAGAAGCCTCCGCACAGCGCCCACAGCACCGCCCGCGAGCCCACGTACAGCACGCCCGCGAGCGCCACGCCCCATCCCAGGTCCGCGCTCCTGGGAATGAGCCGCGATTGCCCCACCTCGCCCATCGCCCTCCACGAGAGCGTCTGCCACACCAGGCAATAGAGCGTGGCCCACAGGAAGAAGCGCGGGGGGTGCGCGTGCACCAGCGCCGTCCACAGGAGCGTGGCTACCGCACTGGCCACGAACCAGCCCGGGTGATGGCTCTTCGAGGATGTCATGGGCTAATCCAGACCTCGGTCTCTCAGCAGGGCCTCGGCGGCGCGCCGTCCCGACACCATCGCTCCGTCGATGGAGCCGTTCTCCCGGTAGTCCCCACAGGCGTACAGCCCGGGCGACAGCCGCACCCGCCGATGCGGCTCCTCGAGCATCTCGGGCGTCTGCGTCGGCAGCGCGTGCGGAATCGCATACGTGCGCAGGTGCTTCCACTTCGCCACCGCCGCGCCAAACCACCCCGAGAGCTGCTCGCGCACCCGCGCCTCCAGTGTCTCGGACTCATCCGCCGTCTCCAGCACCGACACCGACACCAACGCCTGCCCCCGCGGCGCGTACGAGGGCGCCACCTCGCTCATCACCGCGAGGTTGTTCACCGGGCCCCTCCCCTCCCCGTTCAGCACCAGGTAGGGCCCTCGCACCGGCGGCTCCGGCGCGGCGAAGTACAGGTTCGTCACCGCGTTCATCTTGCGCGGGGGCATGCCCACCAGCAGCTCCTCCGCCGCGGGCGCGTCCGTGGCCACCACCACCGCGCTGGCCTCCACCGTCTCTCCCGACACCAGCCGCACCCGGTGGCCCCACACCTCCTCCACCGGCGCGTTCGTCCTCAGCGCACCGGACGGCAGCTTCGCGGCGAGCTGCGCCGCCAGCGCCCCCATGCCCCGCGCCGGCACCGCCGTGGCCCCCGTGGCGAACATCCGGAAGACGAACTCCAGCATCCGGCTCGAGGTGTGCAGCTCCTTCTCCAAGAACACGCCCCCGAAGAAGGGCCGGAAGAAGGCGTCCACCATCTCCTCGGAGAAGCCCATGTCGCGCAGGTACTTCAGCGACGTCTTCTGCGGCCGGTGGAACACGTCCTCCACCGTGCCCGACAGCGACAGCTGGCGCAGGTCCAGCACATGCAACTTGTCCCAGAACGAGCCCACCTTGTTGAAGGCGTGCGCCGCCGCCTGGAGTGGTCGCCGCAACGGGTCCGCCACCTGGTGCAGCTTCCCCTCGCGCCACACCAGCGCGCCTGGGAAGAAGCGCTGGAAGTCGAGCGCCTTGTAGTCCAGCCACCGCTGCGGCTCGGGGTAGGCCGTGAGGAACACCTGGAAGCCGCGGTCCAACAGGAAGCCGTCCACCGTGTCCGTGCGCACCCGGCCACCGACCGTGTCACTGGCCTCCAGCACCCAGGCCTTCACCCGCGCCTGCTGGAGCACCCGCGCGCATGTCAACCCGGCCAGCCCCGCCCCCACGACGATGACGTCCGGACCTGCCAAGCGTGCGCTCCGTATTGAGGAAAATTCCCGTCCTACATTGATTCCGGGACTCCGCCCAGCCACACTCTTCGGGAATTTGAGAAGAAGTGGACACCTTTATTCCTGCACGGTGTCCCCCGCCCTTCTTCCTCAAGGCAGGGCTTCAAACCGACCGCCCCCCTCCCCCGGCGGCGGAACACTTCGGAGAGCGAACAGCCATGTTGATCGTGATGCGACCGGATGCGACGGCCCAGGACATCGAGCGTGTGAACGACGAGATCCGCCGTCGTGGCTGGCAACCGCACGCGATCCCCGGTGGAACGCGGACGGCCATCGGCATCACCGGCAACCCGGGCGCGGTGGAGCCCGAGCCCTTCCGCGTGCTGCCCGGTGTGGCGGACGCGGTCTCCATCTCCCAGCCCTTCAAGCTGGTGAGCCGCGAGGTGAAGCCGGACGACACCATCATCCAGCTGGGGGACCTGGCGCTGGGTGGCAAGACGGTGCACGTCATCGCCGGCCCCTGCTCGGTGGAATCGCACGAGCAGATCATCTCCACCGCCAAGGCGGTGAAGAAGTCGGGCGCCACGATGCTGCGCGGCGGCGCCTTCAAGCCCCGCACCAGCCCCTACGAGTTCCAGGGTCTCAAGGGCGACGGCCTGCAGCTGCTGGCCGAGGCGCGCAAGGAGACGGGCCTGCGGGTCATCACCGAGGCCAAGGACACCGCCACGCTGGCCGCGGTGGCCGAGGTCGCCGACATCATCCAGATCGGCGCGCGCAACATGCAGAACTACTCGCTGCTGGAGGCGGTGGGCGAGCTGCGCAAGCCCGTCATGCTCAAGCGCGGCCTGAGCGCCAGCATCAAGGAGCTGCTGATGGCGGCCGAGTACGTCGTCGCCCGCGGCAACACCCAGGTCATCCTCTGCGAGCGCGGCATCCGCACCTTCGAGACGATGACGCGCAACACGTTCGACCTGAACGCCATCCCGATGCTCAAGTCGCTCACCCACCTGCCGGTGTGGGCGGACCCCTCGCACGCCATCGGCGTGCGCAAGGCGGTGCCGGCGATGATGCGGGCGGCCATCGCGGCGGGGGCCGACGGCCTCATCGTCGAGGTGCACCCGGATCCGCCTCGGGCCAAGTCCGACGGCGCCCAGTCGCTGGACTTCTCCGAGTTCGACAAGGTGATGGCCGAGGTGCGCGCGGTGGCCGCCGCCCTGGGCCGCGACGTGGCGCGACTGGAGTAGGCACATGACGCTCAAGGAAGCGCTGGGCAGGGTGGTGGGCCGGCGCGACCTGAACCGCGAGGAGATGGCCCACATCATGGGCTTGATGCTCGCGGGTGAGGCGACGCCCGCTCAGGTGGGCGCCTTCGCGGTCGCGTTGCGCATGAAGGGTGAGACCGAGGAAGAGATTCTCGGCGCGGCGGAGGCCATGCGGGCCTGCGCCACGCGCATCCACCCCAAGGCGGAAGTCGTGCTGGACACCTGCGGCACGGGGGGCGACGGCGCGCACACCTTCAACATCTCCACCGCCGTGGCCTTCGTGGCCGCGGGCGCGGGCGTGACGGTGGCCAAGCACGGCAACCGCGCGGTGTCCTCGCGGTGTGGCAGCTCGGACGTGCTGGCCGCGCTGGGCCTCCCCATGGACCGGGCGCACGAGCAGGTGACGCGCGACGTGGACGAGCACGGCGTGGGCTTCCTCTTCGCCCCCTCGCACCACAGCGCCCTGCGGCACGTGGCTCCGGCGCGGCGTGAGATTGGCCTGCACACGGTGTTCAACCTGCTCGGCCCGCTCACCAACCCGGCGGGGGCGCGCTACCAGCTGCTCGGCACCTTCGCGGGCGAGCGGCTGGAGCAGACGGCGCGCGTCCTCTCCCGGCTGGGCAGCAAGCGGGCCTGGGTGGTGCATGGCCGGGACGGGCTGGACGAGCTGTCCCCGTGCACGACGTCGGACGTGGCGGAACTGCGCGAGGACGGCTCGGTGCGGACCTTCTCCATCAACCCGGAGGACGCGGGGCTGGAGCGGGTGCCGCCCGAGGCCATCGTCGGCGGGGACGTGGAGGAGAACGCCCGGCGTCTCAAGGCGCTGCTGGCCGGAGAGCGCTCCGGGGTGCGCACGGCGGTGCTGTTGAATGCCGCGGCGGCGCTCGTGGTGGTGGGCAAGGCGGCGGACCTGCGCGAGGGCGTGCTGCGGGCGGTGGAGGCCATCGACTCCGGCGCCGCCGCCACCAAGCTGCAGGCGCTGGTGAAGGGCGGCCCGTCATGACGGCGAGCTCCGAGGGAGACAAGCTCGCGGCCATCTTCGCGCGCAAGCGCCGGGAGCTCGCCGCGCGCAAGCCCCTGGTGGCCCGTGTCCCCCGCCCCGCCTCCCGGGACTTCGCGGCGGCCCTCACCCAGCCCCGGGCGGGCCTGCCGGTGAATGTCATCGCCGAGGTGAAGCGCCGCAGTCCCTCGGGCGGAGACTTCCCGCACCAGGATCTCGTGGCGGTGGCGCGGGCGTACGAGGCGGCCGGCGCCAGCGCGGTGAGCGTGCTCACGGACGACGTGGACTTCGGGGGCAGCCTCGAGGACCTCCTCCAGGTGCGCGCGGCCATCTCGCTGCCGGTGCTGCGCAAGGACTTCCTGGTGGCACCGCGGGAGGTGGAGGAGAGCGCGGCCCTCGGCGCGGACGCGGTGCTGCTCATCGCGGACGCGCTGGAGGACGGGCCACTCGCGGAGATGGTGGCGGCGGCGAAGGCCTGCCGGGTGGCGGCGCTGGTGGAGGCCCACACGGCGGAGCACGCCGAGCGCGCGCTGAAGGCGGGCGCGGAGCTGGTGGGCATCAACAACCGCAACCTGGCCACGCTGCGCACGGACATCTCCACCGCGCTGAAGGTCATCCCCACCCTGCGCAGCCGGGCGAAGGCGCTGGTGGCGGAGAGCGGCCTCAAGACGCGCGAGGACTTCGTGGCGGCGCGGGCCTCGGGCGCGGACGCGGTGCTGGTGGGCGAGTCCCTGCTGCGCGACGCGGAGCCGGGCCGGGCCCTGGCGCGGCTGCTCGCGCCCGTGGGTGCGCCGTGAGCCCTCGGGTCAAAATCTGTGGCCTCACCCGGGTGGAGGACGCGCGCCTGGCGTGGGCCGCGGGCGCGGATGC
Source organism: Archangium sp. (assembly GCF_036388035.1). Classification (GTDB taxonomy): domain Bacteria; phylum Myxococcota; class Myxococcia; order Myxococcales; family Myxococcaceae; genus Archangium. Next base: position 11,046 of record NZ_DASVSO010000235.1, on the reverse strand, counting down.
CCTCGGGCTCAACTTCTACCCGCGCTCGCCGCGCTTCGTGACGGCGGAGACGGCGGCGGCGCTGGCCCGGACGCGGCCGGCGCTGGGCGCGGTGGTGGGCGTCTTCGTCAACGAGTCCCCGGACGTCATCCGCGACCGTGTGCGCGAGTGCGGGCTGACGGCGGTGCAGCTCCACGGGGACGAGCCGCCCGAGGCCTGCTCGGGCTACGGCGTGCCCGTCATCAAGGCCCTGCGGGTGCGCGGCCCCGAGGACGTGGAGCGCGCTCGCACCTTCGTGGGCGCGGGCGACGTGGCGGCGCTGCTGTTGGACGGGGCGGCGCCGGGCTACGGCGGCGGGGGCGTGGGCTTCGACTGGTCGCTGGTGGCGCGGCTCGCGGACGCGGGGGTGCCGGTGCTGGTGGCCGGTGGCCTCACCCCGGCCAATGTCGAGGAAGCCGTGCGGGCCACCCGGCCCTACGGCGTGGATGTGGCGAGCGGGGTGGAAGTCAGCCCCGGCATCAAGGATGCGGACGCGGTGCGCGCCTTCGTGCGTGCCGCGAAGCACATGCGTTGGGAGTGAGTGTGACCATGGAGACGCAAACCGCCCCGGGCCGCTTCGGGCGTTACGGTGGCCGCTACGTACCGGAGACGCTGGTTCCCGCCCTGCAGGAGCTGGAGCAGGCCTACGCCGAGGCTCGCAAGGACCCGGCCTTCGATGAGCAGGTGGCGCAGGTGCTGCGCGAGTTCGTCGGGCGCGAGACGCCGCTGACGCCCGCGCGCCGGCTCACCGAGCTGTGGGGAGGCGCCGAGGTGTGGCTCAAGCGAGAGGACCTCGCGCACACGGGCGCCCACAAAATCAACAACACCATCGGCCAGGTGCTGCTGGCGAAGCGGATGGGCAAGAAGCGCGTCATCGCGGAGACGGGCGCGGGCCAGCACGGCGTGGCCACCGCCACCGCGTGCGCCCTGTTCGGCCTGACGTGCGAGGTCTACATGGGCGCGCTGGACGTGGAGCGCCAGTCGCTCAACGTCTTCCGCATGAAGGCCCTGGGCGCCACGGTGCGGCCGGTGGAGTCGGGCTCGCGCACGCTCAAGGACGCGATGAACGAGGCCATGCGCACCTGGGTGGCGCAGGTCCAGGACACCTACTACGTCATCGGCAGCGCGGCGGGTCCGCACCCCTACCCCACCATCGTGCGCGACTTCCAGTCCATCATCGGCCGCGAGGTGCGCACCCAGTCGCTGGTCGCCTTCGGCAAGCTGCCGGACGCCATCATCGCGTGCATCGGCGGCGGCTCGAACGCCATCGGCATCCTGCACCCCTTCATCGAGGACACCGGTGTGCGGCTCGTGGGCGTGGAGGCCGGTGGCCACGGCCTGAGCTCGGGCCAGCACGGCGCGTCCCTGACGCTGGGCACCGAGGGCGTGCTGCACGGCTCGCGCTCGCTGGTGTTGCAGGACGAGAACGGGCAGATCATCGAGGCGCACTCCATCTCCGCGGGCCTGGACTACCCGGGCGTGGGGCCGGAGCTGGCGCACCTGGCGAAGACGGGCCGGATGGAGGTGCGCACCGCCACGGACGACGAGGCGCTGGAGGCCTTCTACCGGGTGTCTCGCACCGAGGGCATCCTGCCCGCGCTGGAGTCCTCGCACGCCTTCGCGCGCGCGGGCGACCTGGCGCGAGAGCTGGGCAAGGGCAAGCACCTGGTCATCAACTGCTCGGGCCGCGGCGACAAGGACGTGGCCACCATCGCGGCGCGGGGCATTCCCGCCGCCATTCAGGAGAAAGCATGAGCGGGGAGATCGCGGAGGCGTTCGCCCGGGCCAAGGCTCGCGGTGAGGGCGCGCTGGTGGCGTACGCCATGGCGGGAGACCCGGACCTCGCGCGCTCGGTGGACGTGTTCGCCGCGTGCGTGGAGGGAGGCGCGGACATCCTGGAGATCGGCGTGGCGTTCAGTGATCCCATCGCGGACGGCCCGGTCATCCAGGCCGCCTCCGAGCGGGCGCTCAAGGCCGGCTCCACGCTGAAGCGGGTGCTGGACGAGGTGGTGCCGGCGGTGCGCCAGCGCTGCCCCCAGACGCCGCTGGTGGTGATGACGTACGTCAACGTGGTGATGGCGATGGGCGAGGAGCGCTACGCGAAGCTGGCCCGGGAGCGTGGCGTGTCGGGCACCATCCTGCCGGACCTGCCTCCCGAGGAGAGCGAGAGCATCCGCGCCGCCTTCGACAAGGAGGGGCTGGAGCTCATCCCCCTGTGCGCGCCCACCACGTCGCCGACCCGGGCGGAGTCCATCGCGAAGGACGCGCGGGGCTTCGTCTACTGCGTGTCGGTGGCGGGCGTGACGGGCATGCGCTCGGAGCTGCCGGCCAACCTGTCCGAGCGGCTGGAGCTGGTGCGGCGCCTCTCGCCGGTGCCGGTGGTCGCGGGCTTCGGCATCTCCAACGCCGAGCAGGCCCAGGTGGTGGGAGCCCACGCGGATGGCGTGGTGGTGGGCAGCGCCATCGTCCGCGCGGCGCAGGCCGACGGGCCCGCGGCGGCCCGTCAGGTGTGCGTGGAGATCAAGCGCGGCCTCAAGCGCTGAGCCGTTGAGCCCCCGCCCTCTGTCGAGAGGGCCGGGGGCACCCTACGTCCCGGTCAACCCGGAGACGTGGCGCGCGGCTTGATGCCCAGGCGCTCCATCACCTGCAGGAAGACGCCGTATTCCTGGGCGCCCTGCAAGGCGAAGCGCTCCCCGACGACGAAGGTGGGCACGGCCTGGATGCCCATCTCCCGCGCCTCACGGATGGCGTCCTCGACGACCTGCTCGTAGCGGCCCTGCTCCAGCGCTTGCTGCATCGCCTCGGGGTCCAGGCCCACCTCCTGCGCCGCGCCTCGGAGCGTGTCCCACTGCCAGAGGTCCTGCCCCTCGCTCCAGTAGCGCCGCAGCAGCGCCGCATGGAACGGCTCCAGCTTGCCCTGCTCCCGGGCGAACTCCGCCGCCTGATGCGCGCGCCGCGTCGAGGGAATGACCTCGCGCTCCACCATCTTCAGCCCGGCCTCGGCCGCCCGACGCTTGAGGGGATTGTTCGGGTCCTTCATCCGCTCGCGCACGTAGGCCGGCAGGGGAAGCCCCTCTGGCGGCGTCTCCGGACGCAGGAAGAACGGACGCCAGTCCACCTGGACGTCATACTCCTTCTTCAGCTTCTCGACCTCCACGAGGCCGACGTAGCACCACGGTCAGACGAAGTCCGACCACACCCTGATCGTCACGAGCTCGCTCATGGGTGAGACCTAACACCCCGGGAGGAACCTAACCACCCCCTCTTGTGCCTCCCCGTCCCCGCCCCGCCGCCGACTCGCCTCCGCTCTCGCTGCTCGTCAGCATGAAGAGGAACCGCAGCCCGCCGCCAAGCGCCGGCACGCCCTGGTAGACGCCGAGCTGCGCGCCCAGGCCGAACAGGTCGCCAATCATCAGGTCCTGGTGGAGCTCCACCCCCGCGCTCAAGGGCAGCCGCTCCGGGCGGAGGGAGTCGATGGCGGCGGCCTGCAGCCGGAGGGCGGCCGAGGTGCGCTGGAAGGAGATGGGGAGCGTGCCGAGGCCACGGCCAATCTCCGCCAGGGGAAGCGTGTAGTGCGCGGTCGCGACCAGGGCCTGGGGGGTGGCGATGGCATTCGGCGCGTAGCCGTACAGGAGCAGGGGGCTGCGCAGGCTGAACGGAAAGGACTCCTGGCCGCCGACGCCGAAGACGGAGTTCGGCGAGTCCCGGCCGACGAGGTAGGCCGCCCCGTCCAGCCCGAGGTGGAGGACGTGCCTCGGCCAGAGCAGGGGCTGATGGGACCTCAACGAGAGCCGGGCGGCCATCGAAGGCCTGCCATGCGCCACGTCCCACCAGCCCTCCACTCCCACCCGGGCATGAGAGCCACTCTCCGCGAAGCTATAGCCGAGCTGCCGGAACTCGGTGTCGGAGACGAGCGCGAGCTCCGCGCCCACATCGACGGTGCGCTCGGCGTAGTCGATCAGCCGTGCCTTCAGGCCCGGCCGCAGCCAGGTGTGCGAGTGCTCCCCTCCGAGCGGCACGGTCAGGCTGGCCCTCCCATCCAGCGAGCGGTAGAGCTGGGCCGGAGCGCCGAGCGGGACGGCGTCATGCTCCACGACGGCATCCAGCGCCCACGGCCCTCGCCCGTCGAAATAGAAGAGCCGGCCCACCGGGAGCCGGGTGGTCAGGTCGTAGCGGAGCGTGAGCTCGTAGTGCTGGAAGAACAGGGGGTCCACCGCGCCCAGCGTCACGCCGAGCTGGTACGTGCCCGGGCGCAGCAGGAGTGACGGCAGGAGGTACTGCGGCCCCAGGCTGCGCCACCCCTGGTACGCCGTGCGGGCGAGAGGCTCCTGGGCGGGAGGCTCCTGCTCGGCGGGTGTTCCTCCCGGCTCCTCCGCGAGCACGTCCTGCGGTGCGGTGGGGGGCTCGACGGGCGCGGGCTCCAACACCAGGGTCCAGGTCCGTGGCTCCCAGCGCAGGCGCACCACGTCGTAGCCTCGCGCCCCGTACGAGGTGGCGTAGATCCACCGCTGAGAGGGATCCACGACAGGGTGGAACAAGCCTCCCTGGGTGTGCGTGAGACGGTACCGCCGTCGCGTGGACAGCTCGAGCGCGTAGAGGTTGAAGACGCCGTCCCGGTCCGAGGAGAAGACGAGGTAGCGCCCATCGGACGTCCAGCTCGGCGTGCGGTTCTGCGCGCCATCCGCCACCAGCACCTCCGGCCCCTCGGGCTTGACCAGGACGAGATCCTCTCCGCCCGTCTGGGAGTCGTGGAGCATCACCGCCACCGACGTCCCATCCGGAGAGAAGCGGGGGGCGCTGATTCGCCGGTCGCCCACGTCCCCGAGCAGGTCCTCCACCTCCTCCCAGGCCGTGTTGCACTTCATGAGGCGATTGCGCCCCAGGTCGTTGGTCACGAAGACGAGGTGCTTCCCATCCGGGTGGACATCGGGCTCCCGCGCACGGAACCAGGGGCTGATGCCGGCGAGCGCCTTCGTCTTGAGGTCGTAGATGTACAGGTCGCTGACGAGGTAGTGCCTCGTGCGGTGCATCTGGTCGAAGACGAGGAAGCGGCCAGAGCGGGAGAAGCTCGTCTGGAAACCGGAGGAGCGGTGGGTGACCACCTCCGGAGGGCCGACCTGGTCCGCCGCGTCGATGGGGAAGCGGAGGATGGAGTCATCCTCCTCGGGGCGCTGGCGGGAGGCGATGAGCCAGCGGCCATCCGGCGAGAGGGTCAGCCCCGAGTGCTGGAAGCCCGAGTGGGTGAGGGACTCGAGCGGCGTCTGGGGTGTCTTGCGAAGCTCCGCCAATTCGCGCTCGGCCTGGGCGCGGATCTCCGCGAGGGCGCGGGAGCGCAGCGCCTCGAGGGAGGGGAGACCCGCGCGCCGCAGCCCCTCCTCGAGGGCGAAGGGGCCGGAGCGTGCCGTCCCGTCGATGAAGCGAGGCAGGGCGTCGGGGGAGAGGTCGGCCAGGGTCTTCGTGAAGAGGAAGCCGTAGAGGTAGGGCCGAACGCCCCAGGGCCACTGCGTCCTCCCGTAGTTCGCCATGGTGTCGAGCGAGACGTTGTCCGGCGTCTCCAGCACGCCCTCGGCCACCGCGACGCGCGCCATCATGCGGTAGAGGGAACCGTTGCCCCGTCCCTTGGGGGTGAGCGTCGACTCGAGGTGGACGGCCAGCCCCTCCTTCACCCAGGCGGGCAGCGTCAGGTTGGGGCGGACCCAGCTCCCCAGCGCCGCCGAGAGAGTGCGCGCCGGCCCCGCCGTCGCGTCCAGGTGCACGATGTGGGCGTACTCGTGGTCGAGCAGCCACTCATGCCAGTCCGCGAAGTCATTCATGCCCATCCCGAGATGCGGGAGGGAGATGTCCAGGAAGATCTGTCGATGAGGGAAGACGAAGGTGAACGTCTCCGGCTGATCCGCACGGTGGGCGAGGACGAGGTGGGTCCTGCCCTGGGGCTCCGAGCGGAGGGCGGCGGAGACGTGCTCATGGGCCGACTCCGCGGTGAGCGAAAGCCGGGCCGCCACCTCCTCCAGCTCCTCGGGGTAGTGAATCCAGAAGTGGGGCGTCTCGAGCGTCCTGTACCGCAGCCGTGGATCGAGCCGGCTCTCGAGCAGCTCTTTCAGCGTGTACGAGAGGGCCGGCCACGGCACCAGGAGCGCCGCCACCGTGAGTGCGAGCAGGAAGGGTCTAGCCACGGTGGCGGCACCCGCGGAGGGTCAGAATCCGGCGTTCAGGTCCAACGGCTGGCTCTGCCCGGTGGACTTCTCGTCATGCCCCACCGTCTTGTCCGTGTGGACCGCCCTGGCCCAGACCGGGCCCACGGCCTTCTCGCTCTTCACCGCCCTGGCCCAGATCGGGCCCACGGCCTTCTCGCTCTTCACCGCGTTGCTCCGGAACGGCCCCACGGCCTTCTCGCTCTTCACCGCGCTGGTCCGGAGCGGGCCCACCACCTTCTCGCTCTTCACCGCCGAGTGCTTGATAGGGCCCACCACCTTCTCGCTCTTCACCGCCGAGTATCTGATCGGACCCACCGCGCTTTCCGCGCTCCCCGCCGCCCATGCACTGCTGGTGACGCCGAGACAAACGAGCACCGCGAACATCCTGGATCGCTGCGACATTCTCGCCTCCTGTTTGGGGCCATGGGCCCCAAGTGCAGTGGGTATCCACCGGAGGAAATCCGGCTTTCCTGATTATAAACGGAAATCGAGCTCGAAAGCTCAGGACCCGCGAGAAACCCCCATGACACTCCGCGCCACCACTCACGCACTCACGCGGAGCGACGGGCCTCTTCTTCCTCGGTCTCCACCGGGAGCGGCAGCGACAGGCCCTCGTCCACGTCCTCCCCCCGCGCGCCGGAGGGGGGACGCTCGAGCAGGGCGAGCACGGCCGGGAAGAGCACCGTCGTGCCCAGGAAGGCACAGGCGACGCCCAGCAGGGCAATCTCCCCGATGGAGCGCAAGCCCGGGTGGCTCGCCGTGAGCAGCGCGCCGTAGCCCGCCGCATTGGACAGCGTGGCCACCACCGCGGCGACGCCCGTGGTGCGCACCACGTGGGGCAACGAGCCCGGCCCCTCCTCGCGGTAGCGGTGGTAGAGGTGCACCGCGTTGTCCACGGCGATCGCCAGCAGGTTGGGCAGCACCACCGCGTTGATGAAGTTGAGCTTCAGCCCGTACAGGTGCATCGCCGCCGGCAGGCACGCGAGCCCGAGGTACAGCGGCCCGGCCACCAGCCCCGCCCGGCGGAAGCTGCGCAGGCTCACCACCATCATCGCGAACACCGCGAGCCCGGCGGCCAGCAGCAGCCAGGGGCCGTCCTTCCTCACCAGCTCGAAGATGCGGTAGGCGATGAGGTTCGAGTCGAGCACCTGGAAGTGCAACCCCTGGGCGCGGACCAGCTCGCGCAGCTCGCCCATCTGCTCGCCGAAGCGGTGCAGCGCGTCCGTGTCGGAGAGCGACTCGCGCTTGAAGGCGAGCACGAAGCTGCCCTCGCCATCCAGCGCGGTGAAGCGACGGCGCACCTCGGCGGGCAGCTCCTCCACCCCGAAGGGCCGGGCGTTGAGCAGCGACTCCAGGCGGCTGAGCGCAGGGCGCAGCCGCTCCGAGCTCCGGGCGCTCTCGGGCAGCCGGTCCATGAAGGCACGCAGCGCGGCCCGCTCCGCCTCGACGGCACCACCGGTGCGCGGCAGGAAATCGCTGAGCGAGACGATCTCCGCGAACGTCCGATCCTCGCCATGGCGCGCCTCGAGCTCGCGCAACGAGGTCGCGAGCCGACCCGCCTCCGAGACGTCCTGGGTGAGGAAGACGGTGGGCGCATGGCGCCGGCCGAGCTGGGAGATGATGCGCTCATCGAGCTTGGTGGCGGCGAACTCCCCGCGCAGCTTGCGCATGTCGGGCTCGAAGCCGATCTCGCGCACCACCGTGGCCGAGTAGGCCACGAGCGCGCCCACGCCCACGACGATGCCCACCAGCACACCCCGGGGCAGGCGCGGCGCCACGCGGTAGGGGCGGGCCGGCAGCGGGGACTCCGCGCGCAGGGGACGGAGCCGCTCGGTCAGGGCGATGAGCGAGGGGCCCAGCAGGTACGTGGCCAGCACCGTGAGCATCACACCGGCGGCGGCGATCCACCCGAACTGGGCGAAGGCCTGGAACTCGGCGAGCGTGAGCGCGGAGAAGGCGGCGGCGTTGGTGCAGGCCGACGTCAGCGCGCCCTTCCAGGTGCCGAGGATGGTCTCCCGGAGGGCCTCCTCGGCGGGATGCTGGCGGCGTTCCTCGGAGTAGCGCATCACCAGGTGGAGGCCGTACTCGATGCCCAGGCCGATGAGGATGGCGACGAGGAAGCCGGTGATGATGTTGAGGTAGCCGATGGTCTGCTGCGCCACCGCGAAGGTGACGAGCAGGCCCACGCCCACGGGGGCGCCCACCACGAGGAGCGCGGAGAGGCGTCGGCAGGACAGCACGACGATGAACGCCGCGATGGCGCACGAGAGCATCGAGGCGCGCGTGAGGTCCTGGCGCATCCGCCGGTCCTCCTCGAGCCGGAGCACGTGCGCGCCCGTGGCATCCGTCTCCACGCCCGGGAAGCCCTGGGCCACTTCCGCGCTCGCGGCCTGCACCCGTGTCAGGAGCTGCCGAGCGAAGACGAGGTCCCCAGCCAGGCCCGCGGGCTTCACGAAGAGGTACAGCTCGCCGCCGTCCGCCGAGCTCAGGTACTCGCGCACCATCGCGCGAGGCGCGTGGCGGCGGGCGATCTCCTCGAACGAGGGCGGAGGCGTGTCCTCCAGGGACACGTAGAGCGGGTTGGCCTTGAGCTTCTCCGCCCGGAGCACGCCCTCGAGGTCCTCGCGCAGGGCCCGCAGCTGCTCGGCGGAGAGGAGCAGCAGGGCGCGGTCCTCGAAGAAGCGCGTGTCGTAGCGGAACTCGACGTAGCGGACCTCCTCTAGCGCCTCCAGCCGAGGCGCCAGCGCCTGGGCGAAGCCGCGCAGGGTCTCCGGGCTCGCGCCCCTGGCGCGCAGGACGAGATAGCCGTCCCCTCCGGCCTTATGGGACACGGCCGCCAGCTCTCGCACCTCCTGGGTATGCGCGGGCAGCAGCTCCACGAAGGAGCCCTGGAAGACGAGCCGCGAGGCGAGCAGGCCCGCCAGGAGCGTCACAGCCAGCACACACGCGAGCACACGGCCGGGCTTGCGGTACGACAACCAGGCGAAGCGCTCCATCCCTCTGTCGAAATCCAAAAGCAAAACCCTCACAGGTGGAGGGGGCCGGGTCCGGCACTTCCCAGCCTCCACCATCCTGTGTCGCACGAATTCCTTCGAACCCCAAGGGCCGAGGGTGCCTCGAAACAATCCGTAAAACGGAGTGTTTGGGAGGAACTCTCCTACCCCCTCCACACCGGACGTCCGCTCGGCTGGGGGGTGTTCCGCCGAGCCCTCCCTCGGTGGCAGAGTGCGCGGGTCCAAGAGGAACCTCATGAAGTCTCGCTCGCCCGTGCTCGTCCTCGTCCGCCATGGAGAAACCGCGTGGAGTCGCAGCGGCCAGCACACCGGCCGCACGGACATCCCGCTGTTGGAAGAGGGCCGCCGCATGGCCACGGAGCTCCGGGCGCCGCTGCGGGCCTGGGACTTCGCCGCGGTGTGGACGAGCCCCCTGAGCCGCGCGAGCGAGACGTGCGCCCTGGCCGGCTACGGGGCCGTGGCCGAGATGCGCGCGGACCTGATGGAGTGGAACTACGGCACCTTCGAGGGCAAGACGAAGGACGAAATCCGCGCCACCAGCCCCAACTGGACGCTGTGGGCGGACGGCGTGCCGTGCGGCGAGACGGCGCGAGACGTGGGTGCGCGCGCCGACCGCGTCGTCACCGAGGCCCGCTCCGTGGAAGGCAACGTGCTGGTCTTCGCCCATGGCCACCTGCTGCGGGTGCTCGCCGCGCGCTGGCTGGGGCTGCCCCCCACCGAGGGGCGCCTCTTCGCGCTGAGCACCGCCTCCATCAGCATGCTCGGCTTCGACAGCGACGGGGACCAGCCCGTCGTCCAGCTCTGGAACGACACCACGCACCTGCGCGGCTGAACGGGTCGGCTGCCGAGGAGCTGACGGAACAGGCGCTCGTCCTTCTCAAGAGCGTGCATCCGTTCCGCGAGCCCTTATGAAGAGGGTGCACAGTCACAGGCCGCCCATGGCCCTCTCCGCTCCGGGTGCCTCCCTGGCAGGAGACAGGGGAGACACGAGGAAAAGCGCATGTTCCTGGTACAGACGGAGAAAGACCTCCTGCAAGCGTTCCGCCCGAGGGACCGCGAGAAAGTCGAGCTGCCCGAGGGCCTCAAGTTCCCCCTCTTCGTGCGCGACTACTTCACCTGGGTGGAGCCGGCGGGGACGCGGGTGTTCCTGCTGATGCCCTCGCCGGGCGGCGGCAAGCGGCCCATGGGCATCGCCTTCCGCCGCGACTCGCCGGGCGGCGGCGTGGCCTCGCACATGTGCGACTGGTGCCACGGCTATGGCCCGACGAACGAGATCGGGATGCTCACCACGGACGTGAACTCGAAGCGCCGGGTGGGCGTCAACCTCTGCCTCGACCTGCGCTGCAAGGAGCGCCTGGAGTCGGTGGCGGACCTGTCCGGCCGGCACCCGCGCGAGCTCCTCCAGCCGCTGATGGAGCGCATGCTCCGCTTCGCGCGCGAGGCCCTGAAGATCGAAGCTGTCCCGGAGGAGTGAGCGACGAGGGGCCTCACCGCGAGGCCCCTCCGACTACAGCTTGCCGTCGAGGAAGTTGCGCACCAGCCGGGGGCCCTCGGGGGTGAGGACGCTCTCGGGGTGGAACTGCACGCCCACCACGGGCCGCTCACGGTGCCGCAGCCCCATGATGAGCCCCTCGGACGTCCAGGCCGTGGCCTCCAGCTCCGCCGGCAGCGAGGCCGCCTCCACCACCAGCGAGTGGTAGCGCGCCGCCTGGAAGCCCGGGGGCATGCCCTCGAAGATGCTCCGGCCCTCGTGGCGGATGACCGCCGTCTTGCCGTGGACGGGCTCCGGCGCGCGCACCACGTTGCCGCCGAAGACGGCC
>NZ_DASVSO010000234.1:0-2928 GCF_036388035.1 Archangium sp. | reverse complement strand
GAAGAGCTGAGCCTGTCGTGAACCTCCTGGCCGGGGTCCCGCTCGCGGGGCTCCGGCCTGAGCTTTTTCCTCCGAGTGACTTCGGGAGCCACCGTGTCGCGCCGTTACCCCCTGTTCCTGCTGCCCCTGCTGCTCGCGCCCCTGACGGGTCTGGCGCAAGAGGAGGGCTCCGCGCCCGCGAAGCCGGCGGAGGATGCTCCCCGTGCGACCGAGGCGGAGAAACCGCGGGAGGGCGAGGGCCCCCGCCTGGACCTGGAGGGGCTGGAGGATCCAGTCGGCGCGGACACGGGCACGGCGACCAAGAGCGCGCATCCCGAGGGGCATGACCAGGCCGCGAACGACACCTTCACCGAGCGGCTCCAGCCCACCACGACGCTGGCGCAGCGGGCGGCGGCGATCCTCGACCGGACGACGCTGGGCGGCTACGCCGAGCACGACTTCATCCTGCCCCAGCAGGGGGTGTCCACGTTCCGCAACCACCGGTACGTGCTCTTCGTCTACAGCCACATCTCCGAGCGCATCTCCACGGCGACGGAGATCGAGTTCGAGTTCGCGGGCAGCCCGCTCAAGCGCGAGGGCAACCTGGGCGCGGGCGAGGTGCTGCTCGAGTTCTCCGTGGTGGACCTGATGCTGACGGACTGGGCCACGTTCCGGGCAGGCGTCATCCTGGTGCCGGTGGGCGCGTACAACCTGCGGCACGACGCGCCGGCGCAGGAACTGCCCGAGCGGCCCATCGCGTACACCACGGTCGTGCCCACCACCTGGTTCGAGTCTGGCGCCGGCTTCCTGGGCAAGTTCGACCTGGGCCGGGACTGGCGGCTGAACTACGAGGTGTACGCGGTCAACGGCCTCGACGCGAAGATCCTCGATGGCCAGGGCTTCCGGGCGGCGCGCGGCAGCCACCTGCAGGACAACAACAACGACAAGGCCCTCACCGGGCGCGTGTCCGTCTCGCCCTTCCTGGGCCTGGAGGCAGGCCTGTCCGGCTACACGGGGGCGTATGACCTCGAGGGCCGCCGGGTGAACATGGCCAACGCGGACGTCTTCTGGCGGCTGGGCGCGTTGGACCTGACGGGCGAGGTGGTGCGCGCTTTCATCGACCCTGGCTACGTGCAGGGCTTCCCGGAGGGCTCGACGGCCAACACCCGCGACCGCGTGCCCACGGGGATGTTCGGTTTCTACGGACAGGCCAACTACCGCTTCCGCGTCGAGCCCTTCTTCCGGCTGCTCCCGGACGAGTGGCACGACGGGCACTTCACCGCCTCGCTCCGGTATGAGGAGAAGGACACCGACCTGGAGTTCGTCACCGCGGGAGACGTGGCGCGGATGACGCTCGGCCTGAACTTCCGGCCGCTGCCTCCCTACGTCCTCAAGACGAGCTTCTTCTGGGAGAAGAGCGGAGGGGACGGGGAGATGCCGCACGCGTGGTCCAGCGGCTTCTGGAAGGACGGCCACGGGACCTTTCTCGCCAGCGTGGCCTACCTCTTCTGAGGACCAGGGAACCGATGCGCACCTTCCTGCTCGCCGCTGTCGTGATGCTCGCCGCCTGTGCCGGGACGCCTCGGCGCTCGGAGGGCTCACCCGCGCGCGTGGTGGTGCTGGCCGCGGCGGTGGCGTCGAAGCCCGCGCCGCGAGGGCTCATCGGGAATGTGTTCGGCGGAGGAGACGAGCCCCGCGACGTGGTGGCGCGGGAGGCCGCGGAGGCCCTGCGCTCCCGGGGCTACTCGGTGCTGGGCGTGGAGACGACGCTGGGGCCTGGCGCCTCGGTGGAGCAGGCCTCGGCGGTGGCGCGCCAGTACCAGGCGGACGCCACGGTGGTGCTGGTGCTGACCCGGCTGGACCTGTCCTCGATCCAGCCGCTCGGGCAGGCGGAAGTGGAATTGCAGTCGATGGTGGTGGGCCCGGATGGCCGGGTCCTGTCGAGCGATGAGCGCCGCGCCACCACCTCGGAGAGGCTCTATCGCGCCCGGACGGATTGGCGCTCGCACGTCCGGCAGGCCGTCATCCAAGCGGTTCGGGAGTTGCCATGAGCGTGGTAAGGGGTTGGCCCGTGAAGCACTTCTCGTTGGCACTGGTGGTGTGGCTGTGGGTCGGTGTGTCGCTGCCCGCGGAGGCGGCGGGCACCTTCTTCACCACGCCCCAGGTGCTCAAGGAGTTCTTCCCCAAGAGCCAGCGCGTCTCCTACCGCAAGGTGCGGCTCGGCCCGGCCGAGCTGGCCGCGGTGCAGGGGCGGCTCGGCTACAAGCCGACGAAGCCCGAGTACGTCATCTTCGTGGCCACCACGGGTGAGCAAGTGGATGGCTACGCCGTCATCGACGAGGAGCTCGGCCAGCACGAGCAGATCACCTTCGCGGTGAAGCTGTCGCGCGAGGGCGTGGTCGAGCGCCACGAGGTCATGGTGTACCGGGAGAAGTACGGTGAGGAGATCACCGACGCGCGCTTCCGGCGCCAGTTCCAGGGGAAGACGGCGAAGGATCCGGTGCGGGCCGGAGTGGACATCGACGTGGTGACGGGGGCGACCATCTCGTCGCGGTCGATGGCCATTGGAGTGCGTCGCGCGCTCGTCCTGTTGGACGAGCTCATCCTCAAGCCCGGGGCGCTGAGCGGCGCCCAGTCCGCCGCTCCGAGCGCCCCCAAGGGGTAGCCCTCTCGTGCGTCAGTTCGCCCGGCCGTTTCCCATCACCCGCCTCTCGCTCGAGGCCCGGGTCCTCTACACCGGGTTCCTGCTGTTCCTCGTGCTGGGGTTCGTGTCCTCGGTGTGGCTGTACGCGGACTCGTTCGGCGGGCTGTCCGGGCAGAGCACGGCGGAGTACTACCGGGGAGGTGCCGCGCCCGCCGCGCCCGAGCCCGGAGCGGAGGCAGCGGGAGGCCCCGCGCTGGAGTTGCCTCCGGATGGACCGGCGTTGGAGCTGCCCGGAGAGACGGCGG
>NZ_DASVSO010000233.1:0-4437 GCF_036388035.1 Archangium sp. | reverse complement strand
GCGAGAGCGCCTGATCGCCGGACAGCTGCTTGGCCAGCCCGAAGTCCAGCACCTTCACGTAGGAGCCGCCGCCGGGTTGGCGCACCAGGAAGATGTTGCTGGGCTTGAGATCGCGGTGGATGACGCCCGCCTGGTGCGCGGCGGTGAGCGCGTCCAGGAGCTCGTCGGCGAGCCGGATGGCATCCTGCACCGGGAGGGTGCCGCGAATGGAGAGCCAGGTGTCGAGCGGGGTGCCCTCCAGGTACTCCATGACGAAGTACTGCCGGCCATCCGGCATCTTGCCGAAGCTGAAGATGTCGATGATGCCCCGGTGGTGGATGGCGTTGACCGCGCGCGCCTCGGCCAGCAGCCGCTCCACGTACAGGGACTGGTCCCCCATCTCGGGCCGCAGGACCTTGATGGCCACCTGCTTGCGGATCAGCGGCTGCTCGCCCCGGTAGACGAGGCCCATGCCGCCGATGCCGATCTGCTCCTGGATGACGTACTCGCCAATCTGCATGCCGATCAGCGGGTCGGTGAGAGGAGGGCTCGGCGGGGGTGGGGGGGCTCGGCCGACAGCCGGCATGGTCTGGGCCACGGGTCTCGGAGCCGGGGCCGGAACTGGAGCCGGGGCCGGGGCCGGAACCGGAGGTACCGGAGCGAGGGTCCCCGCCTCGGGCGAGGCGACGTGCGGGCCAGGCTGGGGCCTCAGCTGCGCACGGCTGGCGGGCACGCCGTCACCGAGCACCGTGCCGTCGTGGGGACACTGCTCGGTGCCCTGGGCGACGCGCAGGCCACAGGTGGGACACTCTGTGAAGGAGGGGAGCGGGACCATCGAAACAGGCCGCGACCTTATCAGAGAACCCGCCCCCTGACGGCGGCGATGTGCGCTCCCCTGCCTGCCCGGCGACCCGCCTCCTCACGGTTTCAGCCGGAGGACCGTCCCGTTGGCACCCGCCACCCAGACGGAGCTCGGCGTCACCCACACCGCCCGCAGGTGGTCGCTGACTCCGCTCACCTGGGGCGTCCAGGTCGTCCCGTTCCAATACGTGATGCTGCCGTTGTCGCCCACGGCCCACACGCTGTCGGCACTCCGCCCGGCGATGGCGCGCAGCGTCTGGGTCACCCCCGTGGAGACCAGCGTCCAGGCAGTCCCCTCGTAGTGGTAGGCGGCTCCGTTGAGGCCCACCGCCCACACATCCCGCGCGCCCGTGCCCCACACGCCGAAAAGGTCGGTCGACGAGGACAGCTTCTGGCTGCCCCAAGCCCCCACACTGTCGCGGTGGAAGATCACCCCGCCGGCCCCCACCGCCCACACATCCTCAACGCTGGCGCCCCAGACGGCGTTGAATTGAGCGGTCGCGGTATTGGCGTTGCCTTCGGGGGTCCAGGTGCCCGCTTCCTCGCGGCGCCGGAGGAGGCCCTTGTCGCCCACCGCCCACACCGGGGCCATGCCCGTCCCCCAGAAGCCATTCACGCCGCTCGGGAACGAGGTGCCCTGGGTCCACTGCCCATTCTGGAGCAGGTGGACCTTCCCGCTGCTCACGTTGTTCTCCGCCACCAGCAGCCTGTCCCCGCTCCCCCAGAGGGCCCGGAAGGTGCCCTGCTCCGGAGGTGCCACGGGCGACCAACGCTCGTCCCGGCGGCGCATGACCAGGTCGTTGTCCCCGGCCGCCCAGAGGTTGAGGTCATCGGTGCCCCAGAAGGCGTTGATGTTGCGTGCCACGCCACCGGGGAGCTCCGACCACTGGCCATCCGTCCGCCGCACCATGCTGCCCGCGGCCCCCACGGCCCAGAGCGCCGTGTCATTGCCCCAGAGGGAGTTGAGCAGCTGGGGCGTGCCGCTCGGCTCGGGGGTCGACGTGCCCAGGACGTAGATGTTCGAGGCGGGGCCGACGATGCGCGTGACACCGCCGCTGGTCCACACGCCATTGAGCGGGGTGGAGGACGTCGCGAAGCTGGAAGCCGTCCACCTCGCGTTGGCATAGGTGACGAGCACCCCCCTGCCCACGGCGTAGGCCGTCCCGGCATCCGCTCCGGGGGCGATGGCCGTCAGGTCCACGGAGCCCGACCTGGAGCTGGACCAGCCCCCATCCACGCCGTGCGCGATGGTGCCGCCCCTGCCCACCGCCCAGGCCTCGGTGTCCGAGACGGGCCACACGGCCAGGAGCTCCGGCGCGGGACTGGTACCGGCGTCCCAGGACTGGGGGCTCCACTGCTGGCCATTGAAGGTATAGATGGCGCCCGTCTGCCCCACCGCGATCGCGGACGTGGCCGAGGCCCCTTCGATGTCATGGAAGGTCAACTGCTCGGCGAGGGCCTGGGACGTCCAGGTGGAGCCGTCCCACTTGAGCAGGGCACCGCCCGCGCCGGCGAACCACCACGTCTTCCCCGCGGCCGGCCAGGCGGCGCGCAGCTGCTGGGCGTTGCCGGGCAGGATGCGGGCCCAGCAGGTGCCATCCCAGTGCAGCGCGACGCCCCGCTCCCCCACGGCCCAGACGTCCGTGGCGGACCTGCCTCGGACGGTGTTCAGCGTGCGGCCCTCGGAGAGCGGGTTGTCCCAGCACCAGTTGGAGGTGGAGCACGAGGGGGGCGTCGAGGCCTGAGCGCAGGCGGTGCCCGACCCCGCATCCGACCCCGCGTCCGACGTGCCCGCGTCAGGCTGACCTCCGGCATCGGGCGTGCCCCCGGCGTCCGCCTGCCCAGCCACCTCGCACCAGCCCCCGCTCCCGCAGACGTACGACTCGCCTCCGGGGCCGCTCAGCCCCTGGCAATCCTCGCTGGACACGCAGGAGAAGGACTTCGTGGGAAGCTCGACGCAGTGGAGGGATGACAGCACCCCCACGGTCAAGGCCAGCAACTGTCCCCAGCGCCAGGCGCGCGTGTTCGTGGTCACTCCGATTCCCTGTGGATGGTCCGAGCGGGGACCATAGCGCGAGGGGTCCGGAGGGGCCACCCACCTCCTCCAACGCAAGAGAGCCCAGCCCTCCACGAAGGGAGGACCGGGCTCTTCGCATTCAGGGGGACCGAGGCCCCGGCCGACTAGGAGTCAGCCATCACCAGGCCTTCGATGGTGTGCGCCTGCACGATGGGCTCGAGCTTGTTGACCAGGCGGTAGTTGAGGTGGCTGCGCACCTCCTCCGGCAAGGTCTCGTAGTAGCCGCGGGTGACCTGCAGGTCGTGCCGCTCGGCGTTGCGCGCATCCGGCGCGTCGAAGCCGAGGACGAGCGTGGGCCGGGACTTCTGCGAGCGGTTGGCCGTGCCCCGGTGGATGGTGAGGGCCGAGCGCGCCGAGATGTCGCCCATCTTCGGCATCCGCCGCTGCGCGCGCTGCTCATAGCGCGGATAGAAGGACCTGGGCGGGAACATGCCGTGGGCGAACTCGGGCGAGAAGTCCCACTGCGTGCCGGGGGCGATCTCGAAGGGCCCCATGTCCTCTTCGACGTCGACGGTGGTCATGTTGAAGGCGAGCGAGTTGAGCCGCCGGCCCTCGACGGTCTCCGGGGGCGAGGCGAAGTCGCGGTGCCAGGGCTGGTTCTCGGCCCCCGGACCCGGCACGTCGAAGCCGATCTCCACGAGCTTGTAGCCCGGGCCGAGCACCGACTCGCAGACCGCCCGCACCCACGGATGGCTGACGAGCTCGACGAAGCAACGGATGCGCTCCGGGTGGATCTCGACGTAGTGGCGATTGGGACCTCGCCCGATCGCGCCGCCCGGCTGCTTCAGCGCCTCCTGGAAGAGGAACTCGATGTCCTCGCCGAGTCCCTGCACCATGGAGCGGGAGAAGGCGCCCTTGAGCGCGACGATGCCATCTCCGTACAGCCCGCCCATGATGGTCGCGGTGTCGTACTTCGGGGTCACCAGTTGGGGCTCGGCTCCGGCGTGCTGCATCGGGAGGCTGCCCATCGAGATCTCGCGAATGTTCTGTCCGTCCTGTCGCATGCGGCTTTAACCTCCAGGTGTAATTTTCTCCTTCCCGGGGAGTGGTGTCCACCACGCCCGCCTGCCGACGAGACGGGCACAGCGGGCCGCGGAGGGGCGACTGTGCGAGGTGCTCCTGAACGTGCGCCCCCCTCCCCTCCCGCTCTTGCTGATGCGCCACCGCTCAGTGGTGGACGCTCACGCGCGGGACGCGTCCAGTTCCAGAACCCACGAATCCAGCTTCGCGTCGCGTATTCCCGGGCGTGAATAGCGTGCCTCACGCGGCGGCCCCGGGTCCAGCATCGGGCCCCGAGGGCTCCGCCCTGGCGCAACGGGAACCACGGAGGCGGGATGAACAGGAAGACGGATGCGACGCTGCTGAAACAACTCGCGATGGGAACGGAGCAGGGCACGGTCAACGACCGGGCGAAGACCGCGAAGGAGGACGTCCTGACCACGCGTCAGGGCCACCCCGTCTCCAACAACCAGAGCACGCGCACCGTGGGCCGGCGAGGCCCGACCACGCTGGAGAACTAC
>NZ_DASVSO010000232.1:0-8328 GCF_036388035.1 Archangium sp. | reverse complement strand
CGAGACGTCGCAGCAGGCGAACGTCGAGACCCTGCTCGCCGAGGGGCTCCAGGTGCGGGGCAACCCGGGGCCCGTCTCGCAGGTCTTCGTCAACCTGCTGGTCAACGCGGCGCAGGCGCTCGCGGACTGGGAGGGCGCTCGCAAGGAGATCCGCATCACCGCGCGCCGGGAGGAGGACCGGGCCGTCATCGAGGTCGGCGACACGGGGCCCGGCATCCCGCCCGAGCGCCTGCATCGGCTCTTCCAGCCCTTCTTCACCACGAAGGGCTCGACGGGCACGGGGCTGGGACTGTCCATCAGTCGCAACATCGTGCGGCGCTTTGGCGGGGACATCTCGGTGAACAGCGTGCCCGGAGAGGGGACGGTGTTCACCGTCTCGCTGCCGGCGCGTCCACTGGCGGAGGGTTGAGGCGTTCCGATGGTGCCCGTCCACGCGGCGGGGTAAGTCTGCGCGCATGAACTTCCGACATCTCGGCAGCAGCGGGCTCATGGTCAGTGAGATCTCCTACGGGAACTGGCTGACCCATGGCTCCCAGGTCGAGGAGGCGGCGGCACTGGGCTGCGTGCGCGCCGCGCTCGACGAGGGCATCACCACCTTCGACACCGCCGACGTCTACGCCGGCACGCGGGCCGAGGAGGTGCTCGGGCGCGCGCTCCAGGGCCAGCGGCGCGAGGGCCTGGAGATCTTCACCAAGGTGTACTGGCCGACCGGCCCCGGCCCCAATGACCGCGGCCTGTCGCGCAAGCACATCCTGGAGTCCATCAACGGCTCGCTGCGGCGGCTGAAGACGGACTACGTGGACCTGTACCAGGCGCACCGCTATGACTCCGAGACGCCGCTCGAGGAGACGATGCAGGCCTTCGCCCACGTCGTCCGCCAGGGCAAGGCGCTCTACATCGGCGTGTCCGAGTGGACGGCGGATCAGATCCGCGCGGGCGTGGTGCTGGCCAGACAGCTGGGCTTCCAGCTCATCTCCAACCAGCCGCAGTACTCCATGCTGTGGCGGATCATCGAGGGCAAGGTCATCCCCACCTCGCGCGAGCTGGGCGTGGGGCAGATCGTCTGGTCGCCCATCGCGCAGGGCGTGCTCACCGGCAAGTACCGGCCGGGCGAGAAGCCGCCGCCGGGCAGCCGCGCCACGGACGAGAAGGGGGGCTCGCGCTTCATCCAGCGCTTCATGACGGACGACGTCCTCACGCGCGTGCAGCAACTGCGGCCCGTGGCGGAGGAGGTGAAGCTGTCCCTGGCGCAGCTCGCCGTGGCCTGGGTGCTCCAGAACCCGAACGTGGCCTCGGCCATCATCGGCGCCTCGCGGCCCGAGCAGGTGAAGGAGAACGTCAAGGCCGCGGGCGTGAAGCTGAGCCCGGAGCTGATGCGCCGCATCGATGAGATCCTCGGCCCCGCCGTCGAGAGCGACCCGTGCCTGACGGTGAGCCCCGACAAGCGGCCGTAGCGCTCAGGAGGGCAGGGGGGCGTCGATGGGGTAGGAGACCGCTTCGTCTCCGAGCCGCCTGGCTCGGGTGAGGAGCTGGTGGAAGCGGTTCGTCCCGTTGCGTGCGTCGAACTTCGCCCCGATGCCCTCGGCCTGCGCGGCCAGCCAGCCGCGCAGGGTCCGCGTCTCGTATGTGCCCTCGGGCGAGTACAGCGTGAAGCCGCGAGGCAGTGAGAGTTCCACCCGCTCCCGCTGCTCCGCCAGCGCCCGCTCCATCAGCGAGAGCGCGGCCGTGTAGAAGGTGAAGCGGTCCCGGTGGCTCGCGTGCTCCAGCGCCCAGCCCACGTGGCGCTCGAAGAGCACCAGCCCCCGCGCCACGTTCCCCGTGAGGCAGAGGAACTCCAGGTGCTCGCCCACCGTGGCGAGGAACTCCCGGTTGCGTTGCACCAGCGCGTAGCCGCGCAGGTGGTTGTCGCGCGCCTGCTCCAGCCGGCCCAGCTTGAAGAGCGGGTAGAGCACGCTGCCCAGCGTCAGGTGCGGCACCTCCGCGCACCCGTTCCGTCCCTCCAGCAGGGGCCGTGCCTTCTCCAGCACCACCGCGTACTCGCCCCGGTCGATGTGGTGGTCCAGCTCATCGTCCAGCTCGCACGCGCGGCAGTCCGTGAGGTGGTCGCGCGGCGACTCCACCCACTTCGCCCAGAAGGCGTCCGCCGCCGCCGTGTCCCCCATGTCCCGGGCCGCCTGGTAGCGCAGCTTCATCACCGCGCGCTGCCCCGCACCCGCCTTGGCGAAGCACTGCTCCACGTCCGCCAGCGCGCCTTCAATCTGCTTGCGGCTGATGTGGGGGAATTCGTCGAGCCGGCCCACCACCCACTTCTGCTTCCACAGCAGCGACTCCAGGGGGAGGCGATCCGGGTCCTTCTGTTGCTGTCCCCGGCACCACGCGAAGGCCACCAGGGCCTTGTCCGGAAAGCCGCCGAAGGTGGCCGCGTCGATGAGGGCGTCGCGCACCTCGAAGGCGAGCGGCACATCCCCATGCGCATCCGCCAGCCGCGCCGCTTCCTCCAGCGCCATCACCTTGGCCTCGCCCGGGTCCAGCCGCGACGCGCGCCCCAGCAGGGTCTGCACCTGCTCGCGCCAGTCTCTCTCCGTCAATGCACGCCCCCTGTGCCTTCGTCCTCGTCCAGCCGCGCCGCGATGAGGCCGAGCAGGCCCCGGTTCAGCAGCGCCATCTCCCGCGCGTTGAGCGGGCGGTGCCCCAGCAGCAGCGCCTGCACGTACAGCATCTCCACCGACAGCTTGAGCTGCGCCACGTCCCTCACCCGCGCCAGCCGGCGCACCACCGGGTTGAGGAGGTTGAAGCAGAGCTGTGGCCGCTCCTCCTCGCGGGACTCGGCCAGCGCGCCCTCCAGCACCGCGGCGTACAGCGCGTCCGTCTCCTCACGGGCGCGCTCCACGTCCCGGCGGAAGGCCCCGTCGTCCACGTCCCCGAAGAGCGTGGGCACTTCCACCGGGAGGAACTTCTTGAGGGACACCTCGCAGCGGAACGGCTCCAGGGCCTCCTCGGCCACCTGCCGCAGCCGCGCCACGGCCTCGTGCTCCTCCGCCGTCAGCTCCTCGAAGCGCTGGGGCAGCTGCGACGCGGAGAAGAGCTCCACCTGCGTGTCCGGCAGCACGCGCGGCAGCTTCTCCAGCAGCGCGGTGTCGTGCGTGTAGGCGCCGTTGATGATGCACAGCCCCTGGGCCGCCGCCACGCGTGCCACCTGCCGGAAGGCGTCCAGGGTGGAGACGTAGCGCACCGTGGGGTACGTCTGGCGGTAGTGCCCGAGCGTCATCATCCCGAGCGTCGTCTCGAAGGGCAGCCAGTGGATGACGAGCCGGAAGAAGTCGTCATCATCCAGCGCGAGCGACTTCACCGACAGGCCATGCAGGGCGATGAGCCGGTGCAGGGTGCGCGGGTCGTTCGTGGCGAGGTCCACCAGGTACTGGCGCAGTGAATGCCCGAGCAACTCGCGGGCGCGCGCCAGGGTCGTGTCCTCGTAGAAGGCCTCGCGGCTGGCGGTGGGGCGCAGGCCCTGGGCATTCACCACGCATTTGACGAAGAAGGCCCACTCGGGGAGCAGGTTCTCCGCGCTCTCGGACAGCAGCATGTCCTTGAGGTACACGCGGTGCTTCTGGCGCGCGTTGAAGTGCGGCGAGAAGGGCAGCACGAAGGCCACCCCCTCCACCTGCCCCGCCTCCGCGCGCAGGGGGATGCAGTCCACGAACTCCGTGTTGAAGACCTCGCGCCCGTAGGCCAGCAGCGCCGCGCGACGCTCCGCCACGCTGTCGTACTCGCGGCGCCAGGGGGGCGGGGCCGGGTTGAGGTGCTCGGTGCCGCCCCCGGTGGTGAGGTGGATGGGGAAGGGCAGCAGGCCGCCGTAGTGCGCCGCGAGCTGCCGCACCCGCTCGGCGGTGAAGTACTCGGCGGCGTCCGCCCGGGCGATGAGGAAGACCTGGGTGCCCGGCCGCTCCAGCGGGTGCTCGGAGGGCCGCACGGCGTACGTGCCGTCATGCCGGCCCCGCCACTCCATGGTGCCGCCATCTCCCTTCGCCGAGCGCGTCACCACCAGCAACTCGTCGCACACCATGAAGCAGGACAGCAGGCCGATGCCGAACTGGCCGATGAAGTCGTTGCGGCGCGCCTCCAGCGTCTCGCGCTTGGAGCTCTCGCCGATGGTGGCCAGGAAGCGGTGCAGCTCCTCCTCCGTCAACCCCACGCCGTCATCGCTGAAGAGCAGCGTGGGCAGGCCCCCGTCCTGCTTCTCGATGAGCTCCACCCGCACCACGCCCCGGTGGTCGGGCTCCAGGTGACGCCGGGCGCGGATGGCGTCGGTGGCGTTCTGCAGCAGCTCGCGCATGAACACGCCGGGCGTGCTGTAGAGGTGATGGGACAGGAGGTCGATGACCCCCCGGAGATTGACCTGGAAACGATGGTCCACGAGCAGTCCAGCGTAGCGGATACGTCGCGAGCCGTACGCCTCTCCCGGACCCCCTGTCCACCTTGCTGTGTACAGCCGCCGGATTTGCCTCTGGACGATTGTCCGCTCGCCGAATAAGCGGCCCCTCGACCGCGGGGTGCCTCCCTGGCACCGCGGAACACCTGTCCTTTCGAGGAGGAGCACGCAATGAAGACCCGGTTCGTAGGACTCATGGTGGGAGCGCTCCTGGCCCTGGCCGGCCCGGCGGGCGCGCAGCCGCCCGGGAAGGGGGCCGCGAAGAAGGAGGCCGCCGCCACGGCTGGCAAGACGGAGCTGACCTGGTGGGGCCACGCGGCCTTCATCCTCCGCACCCCCGGTGGCGCCACGCTGGCCATCGACCCCTGGCTGACCAACCCCAAGGCGGCCCAGGGCGCGCAGTGGCCCGAGCAGGTGGACGCCATCCTCGTCTCCCACGGGCACTTCGACCACGTGGGGGACGCCAAGGCGCTGCAGCAGAAGACGGGCGCGCAGGTGTATGGCTGCTACGAGCTCGTCAACCTCCTGGGCGTGCCCCAGGACAAGGCGATGGGCGGCAACGTCGGCGGCACCTTCAAGGTGAAGGACGCCACCATCCACTTCGTCGAGGCGGTGCACTCCAGCAGCTACGCCGCGGACGAGAAGAGCCCCTCGCAGTACGCCGGCGCGCCCCTCGGCTTCGTCATCCAGATCGACAACGGCCCCACCCTCTACCACGGGGGTGACACCGGCCTGTTCGGGGGGATGAGCCTCATCGGCGAGCGCTTCAAGCCGACCCATGCCCTGCTGCCCGTGGGGGGCCACTTCACCCTGGACCCCACCGGCGCCGCCCAGGCCGCCCGGCTGCTCGGCAATCCCACCGTGGTGCCCATGCACTACGGCACCTTCCCGCTGCTGACTGGCTCGCCCGACAAGCTCGAGGCCGAGATCAAGAAGGCGAAGGGCACGGCGAAGGTGAAGTCGCTGGAGATCGGCAAGGCCACCGCGCTGTAGACCTCATGCGTCCGGGGCCGGCCAGAAGCGCTGGTTCTGGACACCCGCCCCGGCTCCCCTCGAGTGGGAGGGGGGGCCGGTGGCGCCGGGGAGGCAACTGGGGTATTTCCGGACAGCCGTCCGGCGCGGCACCTGGGGTGGATTTCCGATGGATTTAGGCAAGGCGGGTTGGCTCTCCTCGTTGCTCGAGGAGGCGGTCGCGGCCCATGCGCGCGCGCCGGGCCCCGTGGTGCCTCCGGGCCTGCCCGAGTCCAGCTCCGGCCGCGCCCGAGCCCGCGCGTACCTGCGCCGGATGCTGCGCGCCAGCGGCCTGCTGTATGGGACTCCCGCGGAGGGGGGGGGAGGGCTGTCCGCCGAGGCCTTGGCCTCCGAGCCCACCGGGACGGGCGCTCCCGAGGAGGTGCTCTTCCGCGCGGTGGTGCGCACCCTGGCGCGCATGGCCCTGGACATCGCGCACCTGGCCGGGGCGCCTCCGGGCCCCCGCCGCGAGCAGCTCCTGCTCCTCTTCGCCGTCCTCACCGGTCAGCTCGACGAGGCCCAGGCCATCGAGGAGAAGCTGCGCCAGGGACACGAGGTCGCGCGGAAGCTGTGGGGCAAGGTGGAGGACGCGCTGGAGCGCCGCGCCCTCTCGCTGGCGGGAGATCCGGCCTACGGGCTCGTCCTGCACAACGGGGCGCTCTACGCGGACGCGCACATGTTCGGCCGGCAGGCGCTGGACTTCTTCGCGCGAGGTGGGCTGCACCTCGACATGGCCCGGCGGCGCGTCGACTTCGCCGCGCGGCAGAAGGCGCTGCTCGTGGAGGTGCTCGCGGGCCTGGCGTGCGTGGACCGGCAGCCCACCTTCTCCGCGCGCCGCGCCATCCTCCGGCAGGTGGAGGACCTCGGGTTGCCGGACGCGCTCGAGGGCGAGCTGCGCGCCGCCGTGAAGCAGTCCTTCGAGCGCCGCCGCCCCCTGCGCACGGTGGTGAAGGACGTGCGCAGCGTGGACCTGCGGCGCTTCATCCTGGAGCAGACGCTGCTGGCCTCGCTGGTGGATGGCCGGCGCTCGCGAGGAGAGCGGGCCTTCATCGAGCACCTCGCCCAGGCGCTCCGGGTGCCCGAGAGCACCGTGCACCAGCTGGAGCTGGAGGTCGCCGAGTTCTACGCGAAGAACCGCTCCGTGGTGGATGTCTTCACCGTCTCGTCCGCCGCGGACCTGATGGGGGAGGACCTCGTGTCCCGCATGCAGGACACGCTGGAGCGCAACTTCCACCGCCTCATGCAGGAGGTGCGTGAGACGGGCGAGCTGTACCACCTGCTCACGAAGGTCGCGCGGGGGCACAACCTCACCCCCGAGGAGCGCCGGCGCATGCGGGCGCAGCTGCTCGACGTGGCGAAGGCGATTCCAGCGCTCGCCATCTTCGCGGCGCCCGGAGGGATGTTGCTGCTGGTGGCCCTGGCCAAGGTGCTGCCCTTCAACCTGCTGCCCAGCTCGTTCCAGGACGAGCCCGCGCCCGGGGATCCCGACGAGGAGGGCTCGGGTGGCGGGGACGAGCCTCCTGTGCGTAAGGTGGGTTGAAGGCCCCTCACTTCTAGTCGACTAGAAGCATCGCACATATACCTACCTCACTTCTAGTCGACTAGAAGTGAGGGCCGGGTCCTCCGTGCCGCTTCATTCCGGTGGCGAGGCGCGTGGCGCGCGCGCGGCCGTGGCGGCGAGCAGATCCACCACCGCGCGGTGGTAGTCGACCAGCGCTTTGACCTCCTTGAGCTCCGCGTCGGCCGCGGCCTGCTCGCGCAGGTTGACGAAGAGCAGACTGGTGGCGCCGTGCTCGAAGCGCGCCAGCTCCGCCTGGGCGAGCCGGCGCGCCACGTCCGCGGCGCCCTTGGCCAGGTTCACCCGCTCGTAGGCGGCCTGCAGGGCCGAGAGGGTGTCCCGCACCTCGGTGACGACCTTGTCACGGGCCAGCCGGGCCTTCGCCTCCACCGCCGCCCGCTTGGCCTCGGCGGCCCGGGCCTGACCGCGCGCGGCCCGGGCCTGGAGGGGGATGTCGAGCGTCAGGGACGCCTGGAGCTCGGTGGGCCGCAGGCTCGCGGGCCCCGCGCCCAGGTCGCGCGCCACGGAGACGCCGAGATCCACGGCCGGGGCCGTCTGGTTGCGGGCCAGCTCGGCGTCGAGCTGGACCACCTCGCGCTGGAGCGCCAGCTCGCGCAGCTCGGGCCGCTGCCGCAGGGCCTTCTCCAGCCACGCGTCCAGCTCGGGCGAGAGGGCGGCGTCGGGCCTGGGCAGGTCCGCCGGCAGGCGCGAGGCGGACACGCGCAACGGCCTGCCCTCGTCGTCACGCAGAAAGAGCGAGAGCTTCAGGGCCGTCTGCTCGAGCTTGCGCCGGGCGGCGATCAGGTCGGCCTCGCGCTCCAGCAGGACCCGCTCGTTCTCGGTGTGCTCGATCTGGGGGATGTCGCCCTGCGCCGCCCGGCGGGCGAGCTGGTCGTGGCGGGTGACGGCCAGCGCGTGCTGGGCGGTGGCGATGGTGAGCTGCCGGCCCGCGGCGACCCAGTCCCAGTAGTGGTAGGCCGCCTCGCGCTGCAGCTCGAGCTGCTCGCCCGCGAGCGTGAAGCCGGCGATGTCGAGCCGCAGGCGCGCCTTGGCGAGGTCCGCCCGGCGCTTGTCGAGGGAGCGGTTGCGCCACAGCGGCACCTCCAGGCCGGCCCGCACCTCGCCACCGCTGAGCGTCTCGTACTCGCCGTAGTACAGGGGGAACTTGCCCTGTCCCAGGCGGTAGCCGGCGAACAGGCGCGTTCCCCCCAGGGGGGTGGGCTGCTCGATGACCGCGTCGAGGCGCTCGTGCGGGTAGTAGCTGAAGGGGACGTACACGCCCCGGGCCTTCAAGACCGTGTCGAAGCCGCCCTGCGCGGACAGCAGCTCG
>NZ_DASVSO010000231.1:0-5422 GCF_036388035.1 Archangium sp. | reverse complement strand
CCGTGCCCTCCGGTCGGATGGCGGGGGACCCCCGCATGCCCACCGTGCCCCCGAACGGGGCACCGCGCCTGATGCGTGGAGCCACTCGGAGGCGGAGGGGGGACGGATGACGGCACGTGCGGGAGCGGGCGCGGTGCTGCTCGCGGGGCTGCTGGCGGGCGCGGAGGCCAAGGCGGCCGAGATGAAGCAGGGCCATGGCTGGGACATCACGGTGGAGGCCAACACGGACTTCCCCCTGTCGGTGGGCGGGAGGCTGGGCGTCGAGTCCCCGTGGCGCCTGCGCCTGTCGACCTCGCTGGGCTACCTGCCAGGGGCCTACCTCCAGGCGGTGAACGAGGGGGCGATCGCCCTGGACGCCTATGACCGGGACCGGGCGGACCTCATCAAGGAGGCGTTGAAGAGCTCGCTGGTGTGGCGCACGCACGTGGGCTGGCGCCCCTTCCCGGGCGCGGGCCTCTACGTGGAGGGCGGCTACGGACTGGTGGCGCTCGGCGGCGAGACGAATCCGGAGACGGTGCTGGTAGCGCTTACCGGCATCAATCCGCCCGCGGGCGAGGAGGTGCTCAACCGCGAGTACCGGGTGCGCTCGGTGTTGCACATGCTGGACGTGGAGGTGGGCTGGCGCTGGGGACTGGGCGCGGGGTGGACGGCGCGCACCGCGCTGGGTGGGGCCTTCACCCTGGACTCCAACAGCCGCGTGGAGCCCCAGTTCGAGCCGAGCAACCCGCTGCTCGTCACCGCCTTCTCCCGCTTCGCCGAGGGCTACCTGGACGACACTTTCGAGCAGTACGTCCACCTGCCGGTGCTCTCCTTCTCCATCGGCTACGCCTTCTGAGGTGACGGCCAAGGACGGGTGGGGCATGATGACCCATGGCGTCCGCCAACGTGACAGGTCACAACTTGACACCTGACCCGAACTCATGGCTAAATCCAGAATAGTCGTAATTGACTTGAATCATGGTGGCCCGTGCGTACCTGGAACGTCCTTCTCAGCGGTTGGGCACTGCTCTGCGCCATGGGGTGTGGGCATGGCGGAGCCGTGGGGAGGGAGGAGCGCGCGGAAGGGCTGAGGGTGGCGTGCGCTCGGGGTGACGAGGGGGCGTGCGGGGCGGACGAGGTCGACGAGGGCACGCGCAGCAAGGGAGGCACGGTCTCCGCGCGCATCTGGGCGCTCATCGCGCAGGGGCAGTTCGCGGAAGCGCAGGTGCTGATCGCCGAGTCGGCGGCCGCGGGGCTGCTCTCCCAGCAGCAGGCGGCGCGGATGCTGGAGCGCATCACGCTGCTCAACACGCGGCTGGGGCAGGTGCCGGCCTCGCTGCAGCGGGTGCGGGATTTCCCGTCGCAACTGCGCGAGCACACCCTCTTTCAAATCAAGCAGCTGTTGGAGCAGAGGGACTTCACCCTCGCGACGCAGGCACAACTCAAGCTGGCCGAGAAGCTCATCGAGCAGCAGGAGCGGTTGATGGAGAAGGTGCAATGACGAAGCCGCCCTTGCACCCGAGTGTGGAGGAGCTGGTGGCACGGCTCCAGGAGGCACGGAAGGCGGGCAAGCCGGGAGACCCGGAGCGGTTGCGGCTGCACCGGGAGCTGGCGGCGGACAGCCCCACCTTCGTCCCCAACCTGCTGGAGCTCGGGCGCCAGTTGCAGCTCGCGGACGAGCCCGGCCAGGACGCGGAGGCGACCTTCGCGGAGGTGCGGCGAGTGCTGGAGCAGGCGGTGGTGGGCTCCGAGCGAAGCGGGCCGGCGGTGGTGGAGCTGGGCTACTTCCTGGACACCCTCCGCAATGACTCCCACGCGGCCACGAAGCTGTACGAAGAGGGCGCGGCCAAGGCGCTGGAGACGCTGGAGGACGCGTGGGCGGGCCTGCTGCGCTCCTGGGTCCACGAGCGGACGAAGGAATCGCTGGAGAAGGCCCTGCGGCTGAGCGAGCTGGCCGAGACGCTCTTCCCAGACTCGGGTCGCATCCAGGGCGTGGTCCAGGACGCGCGTCGGATCGCCACCCTGGACGGCCATCTGAAGCCGTGAGTACCCATGCCCGCCCTCCTGCCGGGGAGCGGGCCGAATGACACCAGAGCCGTCGCCCGTCCCCTACCCTGGCGGGACGCGGGAAGCAAGCCCGGTCACCGGGTGCCGGACGTCCTTCTCTACCTGGCGTGGTGCGAGTGCCGTAGAGTGCGCCCCCGAGAGGAACGTCATGAACCGAGGAACCAGCATCGCGGTCGTCGCTCTGTTCGCACTCGTCTGCGGCGCCGTGCTGTACACCAAGCTCTCCCCCAACACGACTTCGCAGCCGCCCGGCTCCGAGGCGCGCCCGATCGAGCGCCCCGACAGCCAGCCTCCCGCCACGCCCGGCAAGGACACCATCGAGGTGCTCTACGCCTCGTCGGACGGCAAGAAGGAGTGGGTCAACGACGTCGTCAAGGCCTTCAACGACAAGAAGGTGGAGATCAACGGCAAGGTCGTGGTGGTCAAGGCCGAGCACATGCGCTCGGGCGAGAGCCGCGCCGCCATCCTCGCCGGCAAGTCCAAGCCCACCATCTGGGGGCCCGCCGGCAAGAGCTGGATCGATCTCATCAACCAGGACTGGCAGACCCGGGAGAACCACCCCTTCGTCGCCGAGGCGAAGGACACCGTGAACATCGCGCTCGTCATCGCCCTCTGGAAGCCGATGGCCGAGGCGCTCGGGTGGCCGAACAAGGAGATTGGCTGGAAGGACCTGCGCTCGGTGGTGACCAACCCCAAGGGCTGGAGCGCCCTGGGCCATCCGGAGTGGGGCGCCTTCAAGTTCGGGCACTCGCATCCTGACTACTCGAACTCGGCGATGCTCTCCGTCATCAGCATGATCTACGCGGGTGCCGGCAAGGACGCGGGCCTCACCTCGGCGGACATGAAGAACCCGCAGGTGGTGTCGCTGCTCAAGGACATCGAGCGCTCCGTGGTCCACTATGGCGAGAGCTCGAGCTGGCTGGTGGACAAGCTGTGCACGCGCGGCCCCGCCTACCTGTCCGCGGTCACCGTGTACGAGTCCTCCGTCGTGAAGGCCAACGACAAGTGCAAGACGAAGCCCTTCCCCCTCGTGGCGGTGTACCCCAAGGAGGGGACGTTCTGGGAGACGCACCCCGCGGGCGTCGTGGAGGCCGAGTGGGTCACCGAGGACCAGAAGCAGGGCGCGCGCGCGTTCCTCGACTTCCTCCTGTCGGCCGAGCAGCAGGCCAAGGCGCCGAAGTACGGCTTCCGGCCCGCGCTCAAGGACGTGCCGCTCACCGCCCCCTTCGACGAGGACCACGGCGTGTCGCCGAACGTCCAGCGCCACGAGCTCGAGTACGTGAGCGAGGATCTCTTCCAGCGCGCCAACACGCTCTGGCACGAGACGAAGAAGAAGGCGGCGATCTGGGTCGTCCTGGACATCTCCGGCTCGATGAACGGCAAGCCGATGGACGCGGCTCGCGCGGGCACGGTGAAGTTCCTCCAGCGCATGGAGCCGGATGACCTGGTGCAGGTGATTGCCTTCAGCGAGCAGCCGGTCGCGCTCGGGACGCCGGGCAAGGTGCGCCAGATGGGCGAGAGCCTCGTGCAGAAGGTCAACGGCCTGTACGCGCAGGGACAGACCTCGCTCTACGACGCGGTGTTGATGGCCTTCGATGAGATCGAGGAGGCGCGCAAGAAGGAGACCGAGCCGCGCAGCTACGGCATCGTCGTCCTCTCCGATGGCAAGGACACCTCCTCGAAGAGGAACCGGCCGGACCTCATCGAGCGGCTGCCCAAGCCCGAGGACACCGAGGGCACGCGCGTCTTCACCATCGCGTACGGCGACGAGGCGGACGAGGATCTGCTTCGCAACCTGAGCGATCGCTCGAACGCGCTGATGGTCCACGGCGACAGCGCGGACATCGACAAGCTGTACCACCAGATCGCGTCGTACTTCTGAGCCGCATGAAGGAGTCCGCCTGGCAGAAGTTCTTTCCCACCGCGGGGGTGCTGGCCACGGCCGGCGTCACCTCCGCGGCCACGGGTGAGTGGTGGGTGCTCGGACTGGGCACGCTCGCCGCGGGGGTCCTCGCGCTGCTCAACCGCGGGGGCCCGCAGCTTCCGCCAGGGCTGGATGCCACGCACCGCGCCATGGCGCAGACGCTCTGGAGCGCCAAGGAGCAGCTCGCGGCGGAGCTGGCGCGCGTGCCCGAGTCCGCGCGCGCCCTGCTCGCGATGTCCACGTCCCAGCTCGAGCGGATTGGCACGCAGGGGCTGGCGCTGGTGGCCCGGCACCAGGAGCTGCAGTCCTATCTGGCGCAGGCCGGAGAGGAGGCGCTGACGGCGGAGCACGCCCGGCTGGAGAGGCTGGCGGCGGAGAGCCCGGATCACGCCGCGAGCGAGCGCTACCGTGAGGCGGCGAAGGTCCGGGAGGAACAGCTCGCGCACGCGGCCGCGCTCAAGGGCCACGTGGCGAGGTTGGATGCGGAGCTGGCCACGCTGCAGGCGAAGTTGGAGGCGGTGCGGCTCCAGGTCTTGACGTTGCGCTCGGCCCAGGCGGACTCGGAGGTCGCGGAGAGCTCGCAGCGGGTGACCGCGGATCTCTCCGGGCTGTCTCGGGAGATCGGGGCCATCTCGGAGAGCTTCGAGGAGCTCGCCGAGGCCCCGCGCCAGGCGCAGAGAACACGAAACTCGTAACTCGCGGGAGATGGCAATGAAGGTCTCGAAACGTCTCGGAATGGCAATGGCGCTGCTCGTCGGCTCGGCCGCGGTCGCGCAGGCGCCGGCGAAGCCGGTGAAGGCGGGCAAGCAGGCCGCGCCGCCCAAGCTGGTGGTGCTGCTGGTGGTGGATCAGCTCGGCGCGGACGTGCTGACGAAGCTGGAGCCGCGCCTGGGGCCCAAGGGCATCAAGCGCATTCTCGGTGGGACGCGCTTCACCGACTCCACCTACCGGCAGCTCGCCACCTACACGGGCCCCGGTCACGCGCTCCTCGGTACCGGCGTCTATCCGCACAAGAGCGGCATCGTCTCCAACAAGTACTTCGATCGCACCACGGGCAAGAGCGTCACCACGCTGCTGGATCCCGCCAATCCGTTGCTGGAGGCGCCGGCGGATCCCGAGGATGACTCCTCGCCCAACAAGCTGCTCGCCCCGACGGTCGGCGACCTGCTCAAGAAGAAGAGCCCCGAGTCCAAGGTGGTGGCGGTCGCCCTGAAGGACCGCGCGGCGGTGCTGATGGCGGGCCACGACGGCAAGGCCTACTGGCTGTCCGAGTCGACCGGCAAGATGACCACCTCCAAGTACTTCGAGAGCGCGCTGCCGGGCTGGGTGAGCGACTTCAACACGAAGAACCCGATGGACGCGCAGTTCGGCAAGGTGTGGGAGCGCTCGCAGCCGGCGGCGAAGTACACCGGGCCCGACGACGCCGGGTACGAGGGGGACTACAAGGGCCTG
>NZ_DASVSO010000230.1:0-24751 GCF_036388035.1 Archangium sp. | reverse complement strand
GGGAGTCTCGGCGGGAGCGGTGCTGGGCGCCTCGGAGGCGGCGTGCCCGCGCCAGTCGAAGCGGCCCTTGAGCTTGAGGAACCAGCTCTCGAAGTAGCG
Organism: Archangium sp.; assembly: GCF_036388035.1. Lineage (GTDB taxonomy): Bacteria > Myxococcota > Myxococcia > Myxococcales > Myxococcaceae > Archangium. The sequence goes on along the minus strand of NZ_DASVSO010000230.1, from coordinate 24,652 downwards.
GTAGCTCAACCCGGCCACGAGCACGCTGAGGGCGAGCGTCAGCACGAACTGGACGGCGGTGCCCTGGCCCGGCACCGCGCGGCGCACCCCGTTGAGCACGAGCATGTGCAGCAGGTAGATGCCGTAGCTGACGGTGCCGATGTAGCGCACCCAGGGGTGGCTCATGGGGGCGGAGAGCGGCTGCTGGGCGCGGATGCAGGTGGCCACCACGAGCGACACCATGGTCAGCGAGGTGAGCCAGGCGGGCGCGTCGTGCCACGCCACGACGCCGAGCAGCACCCCCATCAGGGCGGGCACGCTCCACACCTGACCGAGCACCGGGTACACGAGGCCGAAGCCCCTGGGCGAGTGCACCACGTAGGCGGCGAGGCACCCCATGCAGATGGAGGCGGAGAGGCTCGAGAGCATGCGCACGCCGAGCAGGCCCCCATCCAGCAGCCCCTGGGCCACGAGCACCGGCGTGCCGAGGGCCGCGGTGAGCAGGCCGCACATGAAGAGCACGGGCACCCAGGCGCGCCGGGACAGGCGGATGACGAGGGGCCACATCAGGTAGAACTGCTCCTCGGTGGCCAGGGACCAGGCGAAGTAGAAGATGACGCGCTTGTCCGGGTGCTGCGGGACGAACCAGTTGGACGTGTAGGTGAGGAAGGCGGGCAGGTTGGAGAAGAAGTCGCCACGCACCACGGCGTCCTTCTCGGCGAGGAACACCACGACGGCGTAGAGGCCGAGCACCGCGTAGTACAGGGGGAAGATGCGCAGGGAGCGCCGGGCGAAGAAGCCGCGCAGCGAGATGCGTCCCACCTTGTCGCGCTCGCGCAGCAGCAGCGTGGTGATGAGGAAGCCGCTGATGGCGAAGAAGAGGGCCACGCCCAGGTAGCCGCGGCCGATGAGGCCCTCGTGGGTGGCGGCCACATGGTAGGCCACCACGGCCACGATGCTCAGGCAGCGCAGGCCATCCAGACCCGCGAAGAAACGGGCGCTCAGGAAGTCGTTGTAGGCGGTTCGCACGAAAGTTCCCCTCGGCCCGGAGGGTCTAGCAGTGATGGACAATTTCACGCGAACGATACGTGCAACCCGTGCTCCCCTCCAAACAGGGGCACGGCGGACGTTCTGCGACACGCCATGACATGACCGCGAAGGCGGTTCACGCGGTGTGAGGCGAAGCGGGCAGGCAAGGCCGGCGAAGGGCTGGGTGAGATGTCGGGAGGGCAGGGACGCGGGGTGCGGGTCCACCCGCGGGCATGAGCGCCACCGCGAGGACGTCACCCCTGCGAGCGGCCGGGCTGGGAACCTGGGAGGCGGGGTTGGGATGCCTTTGGCCCGACGCGTGCTTGAGGCGCGGCTCGCCATGTCGGGACCGCATGACCTCTTCGCCCGCTACACCTTCGGCCACCCCGAGCGGGCCGCGGCCGAGCTGCGCGCCGTACTGCCCGCGCATGTCGTCTCGGAGGTGGACTGGGCGTCCCTGCGGCGAGAGCCCGGCAGCGTGGTGGACCCGGAGCTGCGCGAGACCGAGAGCGATCTGCTCTTCACGGCGCGACTGCGCACGGGTCACCCGCTGCTGCTGTATGTGCTGCTGGAGCACCAGTCCTCGGTGGACCCGTGGATGGCGTTGCGCATGCTGCGCTACGTGGTGCGCCAGTTGGAGCGCTGGCGTCAGGAGCACCCGCGGAGCGAGTTGCTTCCGCTCATCATCCCGCTCGTCATGTACCACGGGCCCGAGGGCGTCTGGACGGCGCCGCGCCGGGTGGAGGACCTCTTCGAGTTGCCGGAAGGAGAGGAGACTCGGGAGCGCTGGCGAGCGCTGGTGCCGCGTTTCGAGTACCTCCTCGATGACCTGACGGCCGAGAGGGAGGAGGCACTGAGCGCGCGTGCCGGCCCGCCGCTGGCGAGGCTGGCGTGGCTGGTCCTCCGTTACGGACGTACCGGGGAGCTGGCCCAGAAGTTGCCGGACTGGGTGGCGCTCTTCACGCAGGTGCAGGCAGGCCCCGAGGGCGCCGAGCACCTGGTGGTGGTCGTCCGCTACCTGTTGATGGTGGGAGACGAGGCCGTCCGTGACACGGCCGGGCGGGTGTTACATTCAGTGCTGGGTGAGCAACGAGCGGAGGAGCTGATGCAGAGCTATGGCGAGAAACTCATCGAGCAGGGACTCCAGCAGGGCCTGGCGAGGGGTCGGGAGGAGGGGCGGAGGGAGGGTCAACGGCAGGGGCTCATTCAAGGGCGTACCGAGAGCATCCTGCGGATTCTCACCGTGCGCGGCATGCACATCGATGAGGAGGCCCGACAGCGCATCCTCACCTGCACGGACCTGGCCACCCTCGACCGCTGGTTCGACCGGTCCCTGACCGCCACCACCCTCTCCGAAGTGCTGGACGACCTCGCCCAATAGACGTGCGAGTCCGGACACCGCGCGGAGCACCTGGCGCCTCTGGCCCGGAACCCAGGGCCGCATGACCTTTGTCCTGGGGGATGGGAATGGCCAGCCACTCGGCGACGTGCTCCGCCGTGGCCACGCGGATGGGAAGGATTCGCTTTGACGGTGGAATGCCTCCTCGGTCACATTCCCTGACGCACCGCGAGTGAAGCGCGGGGCGTCTGTGCGTCAGCGCCGAGGGGGCATTCGTGAGAGACAGGGTACGCGAAACCGGGGTGGGCTGGTCCGTCTGGCCGGGGTGACCCTGCTGGGGTTGCTCGTCCTCGGAGGTGCGGGATGTGGCGGCACCGTTCCGGATGACGTCCCCGAGGAGCTGCCCGCGAGCACTCCGCCGCCCCCCGTTCCGTCCCCGGTCGGCACGCCGCCGTCCGGCACCAGTGTGTTGCTCCACCGGCGTGCCCGTCTGGAGCAAGCTCCTCGAGGTGGGGGACAAGGTCCACAACCTCCCCTTCATCGCGGTGGATCGCGACGGCAACGTGGTGGTCGCCGGGAACTTCTCGGGCTCTCTCGGGGTGGAGGAGGTGACCCTCGCCGCCGGTACGGGCGTGACGACGCCCTTCGTGGTGAAGCTCTCCCCGAGCGGGGCCCTGCTGTGGGCCCAGCGCTTCGAGACCCTGTCGTCGTTGAAGGCGGCCTACGTGGAGGGGCTGGCCACCGACCCCGCCGGGAACGTCGCCGTCACGGGCCATTTCTCGGGCTCCGTGCGGATCGGCGACGTGACGCACGCCGCGTCCTCGAGCAACGCCTTCTACGTGACGAAGCTCGCGGCCAGCACGGGCTCGCCGCTCTGGAGATGGATGTCTTCGTGGCGAAGCTCGAGGGCGGCACCGGACGCGCCCGCTGGGTGCGGAAGGTCGGCACGGATTCGACGCTCGAGATGCACCCGAGTGTGAACCTCGACAAGACGGGCAGCGCGTGGGTGCTGCAATGGACCGCGGCGGCGTCGTTGGTCCTGACGAAGCTCGACGGCGCTGGCGCGGTCCTCGCGAGCCGCCCGCTGACGGTGTCGGCGGGGGGTGGACTCATCCCGCCCCGTGCGTGGCGCGTGGCCTTCGAGCCCTCGGGAAACCTGGTGCTCGCCGGGACGGGCCAGGGCGCCGTGGACTTCGGAGGCGGGGCACGGGTGTTGGGCTCCGCCCGGGGCGCGTTCGTGGCCCGCTACGACGCCAACGGGGGGTATGTGGCGGACAGGACTTTCGTGGCGACGGGGAGGGGCACGTCGCCCATCGGCTTCGCCTTCGGCAATGGCGTCGCCGTGGATGCCTCGGGCAACGTGGTGTTGGGGGGGAGCTTCTTGGGCAACCTGGACTTGGGAAGCAGCCTCCTGTCGAGCTGCGGCTACCACCCCTTCCTGCTGAAGTTCGACCCTACCCCGTGACGGGAGGCACGTTCTCGGTATTCCCAGACACAGACGGAAAACCCAGCACTGTCGGCTCCACTGTGGACACATGTATGTCAAAGATTTGTTTTGACGGTTGAATGACCCCTCTGTGACATTGCCAGACGTGCTGCGCGTGAAGCGCGGTGCGTCTGTTTGTCACGAATCGAGGGGAATGCGTGAGAGACACTGGGTGCCTCGTGGATGGCAGGGATTGCGGCGGACAGGGCAATTCCTGGAGTGCCGAAGGCGTGGGAACGCGGGACCGGAGAGGACCGGTTCCCCTGGCCTGGGTGACACTGCTGGGGCTGCTCGTGCTCGGCGCTTCCGGGTGTGACAGCTCCCTCCCGGGAGCGCGGGACGGGCAGGACTCCAGCGGTGCCTCTCACGTGGCACGGGCGCTCGCGGCGGACGAGGCCCGGTGGACGGCCACGGGCCAGCTCGCGCTGGCCCGGCTGCTGCACACGGCCGCGCCGCTGCCCTCGGGCAAGGTGCTGGTGGCCGGTGGCTACAACCCCTCCTCGGAAGTGTATGACCCGGCGGCCGGCACCTGGGCGCGCACGGGCGACACGCGGGTCTCCCGCCGCTCCCACACGATGACGGCGCTGGCGGACGGGCGGGTGCTCATCGCCGGTGGCGAGGACTGCCAGTCCGGCACGAGCGCCGAGGTGTATGACGCGGCCTCGGGCACCTGGGCCTCCACGGGCAACATGGGGACGTGCCGCGCCCGGCACGCCGCCGTGGCGTTGCCCTCGGGCCGGGTGCTGGTGCTGGGCGGCACGGATGGCTCCGGCCGCACGCTCTCCTCGGCCGAGCTGTATGACCCGGCCACGGGCACCTGGACGCGCACGAGCGACCTGCGCACGCCCCGCGCCAACGCCACGGCCACGCCGCTGGCCTCGGGCCGCGTGCTGGTGACTGGTGGCGACAACGGTGGGGTGCTGCTCGGCTCGGCGGAGGTGTACGACGCGGCCACGGGCACCTGGACGGCCACGGGCTCCATGGGCCGGGGCCGCCGCTTCCACACGGCCACGGCGCTGCCCTCGGGCAAGGTGCTGGTGGCGGGCAACGATGGCTCCGAGCCGGGGCCCTCGGCGTCGGCCGAGCTGTATGACCCGGCCACGGGGACGTGGACGGCCACGGGCGCCATGGGCAGTCCGCGCCGCGCCCACTCGGCCACGCTGCTGGCGGACGGCAAGGTGCTCGTCGCGGGCGGCTACCACGACTACACCGGCATCTCGTCCTCGGCCGAGCTGTATGACCCGGCCACCGGGAGCTGGGGCTCCACGGCCTCCCTGAGCGTGAACCGCTACGGACACACGGCCACGCGGCTGGCGGATGGTCGGGTGCTCGCGGTGGGTGGCTTCAGCACCGGCAACCAGGCCTCGGCCGAGCTGTACGTGAGCACGCCCCCGCCTCCTCCTCCCCCGGTGGGCACGCCGCCGTCCGGCACCAGTGTGTTGCTCCAGGTGGTGGATGGCGCGGGCAACCCCCTCGCCCACGCGGCCGTGTCCGCGCGCGACTCGCTCTTCCCCACGGACAGCTCCGGGCGCCTGCTCCTGGAGAACCTGTCTCCCGGTCGCTTCCTCGCGCGGGTGGATGCGCTCGGCTTCACCTCCGCTTCCGTCGTGCTGGAGCTCGGCGAGGGCGCCCACCTGGGCCACCAGGTGAAGCTGCTGCCGCAGGGCGAGCCCATCCCCTTCGAGGCCAGCACCGGGGGCGTCATCGACACGCCCGCCGTGCGCGTCTCCATTCCGGCCAACGCCGTGGTGAACGCGCTCGGCGAGCCCGTCACCGGCACCGTCGAGGTCACCGTCGCGCCGTTGGACCCCACCACGCAGCTGGGCTCCATGCCCGGTCCGCTGGAGGGCACTACCTCGGCGAGCGGCGGACAGGTGCAGCTCGAGAGCTTCTTCATGGCCGAGGTGAGCCTGTGGGCCGATGGCGCTCCCGCGCAGCTCGCGCCCGGTGCCTCCGCCACCCTGGAGTTCGTCCTCCCGGACGCCCTGGCCTCCCAGTTCCACGTGGGGGACACGGTGCCGGCGTGGTGGTTCGACCTGGACGCGGGCCTCTGGCGCCAGGAGGGCGAGGGCACCCTCCAGACCTCGCCGGCCCACCCGGGCAAGCTCGTGTGGGTGGTGCAGGTCAATCACTTCACCTGGTGGAACTGCGACGCACCCATTACGGACAGGAGCTGCGTGGACGTGCTCGTCGTGGACGACACGGGCGCGCCCATCCCCAACGCCTCCATCCGAGCCGAGGGCCTCAGCTACTCGGGTTTGAGCTCGGGCTACACCGGTCCCGGCGGCAAGGCCTGCATCGAGATCAAGCGAGGCCACACCGCGAAGGTCTCCACCGGCACGCCCGGCCAATCCGGCTACATGTCGGCGGTGGTGACGGGCAGCGCGGCGGCGAGCCTCTGTGGGCGGGACACCTGCACGCCCGTCCGGCTCGTGGGGCGCAGTCCCATCTGCACGCCCGGCGCCTACGAGACGTGCGCCTACCCGGGGCCCGCGGGGACGCTCGGGCAGGGCGTGTGCCGCGCCGGCCGGAGGCAGTGCGCCATCGACGGCCTGGATTGGAGCGCCTGCATGGGCGAGGTGCTGCCGGTGGCCGAGTCGTGCCGCAGCCCCTTCGATGAGGACTGCGACGGCGCGGTGAACGAGGACTGCACCTGCTCCGACCTGGAGGGCCTGTCCTGCTACACCGGTCCCGCGGGAACGCAGGGGCGTGGCCAGTGCCGCGGTGGCACCGTGGGCTGCGGGCTGTTCGGCGACGTGGCCTGCGTGGGTCAGCGGCTTCCCCGCCCCGAGGACTGCTCGACGCTCGGGGATGAGGACTGCGATGGCGTGGACACGTGCCCGGTCGTCAACCAGTGGTTCTGGTCCGCGATGCTCGCCGAGCCGGCATGCGCCACGGGGGACGCGGCCATCGATGCCCTGGAGGTGGACGGCTCGGGCAACACGCTCGTGCTGGGCCAGCTGGATGGCACGCTGAACCTCGGCGGCACTTCGGTCACGGGGGGCGGGAGTGACCTCTTCGTGGCGAAGTTCAACGCCAGCGGCGTGCCTGTCTGGGGCGTGGTCCTCCAGTCGCTGGGGATGGTGGAGGGAAGCACCCTCCGGGTGGACGGTGGTGGCAATGTGCTCATCGCCGGGACTTTCAGTGGCACCCTGAAAGTCGGCGGGGTGAGCCTCACCAGCGGGAGTGGGAGGGGCCCCTTCGTGGTGAAGCTCTCCCCGAGCGGGTCCGTGCTCTGGGCCCAACGCTTCGAGTCCTCCGAATGGGCTCCGGTGGAGGGACTGGCCACCAACCCGGCCGGGGACGTCGCCATCTCCGGGGCCCTCAAGGGCTCGCTGCGCATCGGGGGCGTGGAGCACTCCGCGAGCGTGAGTGGGCGCTCCGCCGTCTATGTGGCGAAGCTCGAGGGCGGCACGGGCACACCGGCCTGGAGCAGGAGCTACCAGCACACCGACTATATGCAGGACACGGATGTCGCGCTGGATGAGGCCGGCAACGTGCTCTTCGTGGGGAGCTTCTTCGCGATAGAGGGGTTCTCTCCGCTCGAGTTCGACGGGACCGTGCTCACCAGCTCGCCCATGGGACCGGACATCTTCGTGGCGAAGCTCGGGAGTGGCACGGGCAACGCCCTCTGGGTGCGCAAGGGCGGCTCGGACATGACGGTCGACCTGTACCCGCAGGTGAAGGTCGACAGCTCGGGGAGTGTGTGGGTGCTGCCCTGGGTTCCGCCGGGGGCGGTTCTCCTGACGAAGTTGGACGCCGGAGGCGAGGTGGTCGCGAACACCTGGTTGGCGTCATGGGGCATCCAACAGCCCACCGTGTGGAACGCGACCTTCGGTCCCTCGGGAAACCTGCTGCTCTCCGGGTGGGCGTATGGCCCCGTGGACCTGGGAGGAGGGTCTCAGTACGTGGACGCTCCCGCTGCGTTCGTGGCCTGGTACGACGCGAGTGGGGGGTACGTGGCGGACAGGCTCTACCGCGCCGTGCCCGGGATGGGCGCCGTCTTCGGCACCGGGGGGGGGGTCGATGCCGCGGGCAACGTGGTGTTGGGCGGGTATTTCCGCGGCACCGCGGAGTTTGGAGACGGCCCGGTGCGCACCTGCAACCAGAGCCCCTTCCTGCTGAAGTTCGACCCCACCCCGTGACAGGGGACCGAGCCGCCCTGGCGTAGGAGGGCGGCTCGGTGGATCTCTCAGAGGTTCACCAGCTCCATCTCCAGCGGGTGAGAGAAGCCCTCGGCGTGGAACTCGACGCGCAGCTTGCGCTTCGGGTCCCACTGCGTGCCCTCCCCGGGCCCGAGCTTCAAGAGGGCGAAGTTGCGCTTCCACAGGATGCGCGTGCCGGGGTTGCCGGGAATGGGCATCAGCGCGCCCTGAATCTGCTGCCCTCCCGCGAGGCTGTGCCGCACGGGCTTGGCCCCCTGCCGGATGATGAGCGCCTTGAGCCCCGAGGGCGCCGGGTGGGCAATCCCCGACGAGGTCACCTGGTAGAACTCCGGAGCGCTGCCGTTGGGCAGCGTGTGGATGGAGCTCCAGATGCGCGCCACCGCCCCCACGTGCGCGTCACCGCCCAGCAGCGTCACCTCCACCTCCGGGCGGTCCACCATGAAGTCGAAGAGATTCACCAGCAGCCGCCGGCACTCGGCGAGGTTGTTGGGCGACACCCAGTTGTCGCGCAGATCGTCCCTCGCCCCGAGCAGGTCCCCCGTCATGTCCGAGATGGCGAGCCCCGCGGACACCTCCGCGTGGACGACGGGAACGCCCGTGAGGACGTAGAGCCAGCGCAACGTCTTGTCCGCCCTCCAGGCTTCGAGCACCGTCTCGAGCACCTTGAGCTGGTTGTCCCCCAGGACGCTCGAGCGCTCGTAGTTGCGCTTCGAGCGCCCATCCAGCAGGACGAACCCGATGCCGTGCGAGCGGAAGCAGGAGATGAAGGAGTCGTTGGCCGGCACCTGGGTGCCGTCCCGGTGCTGGAGCCAGGCCGGATCCAACGGCGGGTTGTTGACGCCCTGGAAGTCCCGGAAGGCCTGCGCCGCCGCCTGGAAGTAGCGCTGCGAGCCCGGCAGGTCATCGTCGTCGTTCGAGCCGTAGCCGTCATAGATGTCGTGGTCGTCCCACATCATCACGGAGGGACAGCTCGCGAGCACCCCGCGGATGTCCGGGTTGTCGCCCCACAGGCGCACGTACTCCTCGCGGTACTCGGCGGTGAGCGCGTCGAGCGGGGGCCGCGAGTCATGCTTCTCGTGCCAGCGCCAGATGTCGTCGGCGTAGACCTGGTCCCCGCCGTGGATGAGGAGGTCCACGCGGCCCGCGTCGATCTGCGCCCGCAGCCGCCTCCACATGTCGAAGCGGGTGCGCTCGTCCGAGTGCTCGATGGCGTTGCAGCTCAACAGGACGACGCGCAGCGGCCGGCTGGAGTCCGCGGGCAGCAGGCGGACGGAGTGACGGCGGGAGGCCTCGGCCAGGAGCGCCGAGGGCATGGATGCTGGAAGCCCGAGCGGCGCGCAGTCCACGGCGTAGCGGAGGGTCGCTCCCGGTGTCAGCCCCGAGAGCTCGAAGGTGCCCATCCGGTAGGGAGCCGCTTCCCGGAGCATGAGGGTGGTGAGCTGCTCTCCCCCTTGTGCCTGTGTGGACCAGGCCAGGTGCGCCACCTGGACGTTCGCATCCGCCACCACGGTGATTCGCGCGCTCGTGCTCGTGCAGGCTCCCACGAAGAGCGCTCGTGCCTCGGCCATTGGGCGTATCCCCCTACTCCCTGTCACGGGAGCGCGAGCATCTTGAACCCGTCCACCCGAGCCGACAGCGGCAGTCCTCCCAGGGTGTCCGGCAGGGTACAGACCACGCGGCAGGACGAAGAGGCCCGCCCGGATGAATGAGGAGCAGCCAGCCCTCCGAGCACGGGGGCCTGGGCCTCCATCGCTTGCGCAGTCAGGCGGGCTCGGGCCTGGCTGCCTTGCCTTGCCGGGAACCGTTCAGGGTCCCACGTTTGACCCGACGGAATGGGCTCTGGGAGGAAGGGATGCCGCAGTGGGGGTGAACGCGAGGGCGGCGGATGTGGCGCCGAGGCTGTTGTTCGGGGTGCTCGGCCGCATCTGAGGAGGCGCCAGGTCGAGGCGCTCCCGGGTGCTGGGGGCGACGCGAGGTGACGCCGCGCGGCGTCGGTCGAGAGGAGGAAGGCCGTGGAGAGCCGGATGACTCCCGAGGCGGACTTGTCGACGAATGAGCTCGTCCGCCGGGCGATGAACGAGGCGCGACTGCTGGCGAAGGCGGAGCTGCTGCACGCGAAGGTGGAGCTCACCCAGGAAGTGCGCGCGGCGCGCACCGCGGGTGTGTTCGCGGGAGGCGCGGCGGCGCTGACGCTGGTGGGGCTGGCCCTGCTGCTCACGGCGGGAGCGGCGGCGCTGCCGTTGCCCTTGTGGGCGGGGGCGCTCCTCATCGCGGGCGGGGTGCTCTTCCTGGCGGCGGTGTGTGGGGCGGTGGCCTGGGCGAAGCTGCCGAAGCGGCCCATGCGGCACACGCTGGAGCGGCTGTCGATGGACCTGGAGGAGCTGCGCCACCAGCTCGAGCTCACGAGGCACTGAGGGGATGAGGTGACGGGAACCGGAGCGCAGGTCCTGCGGGCCCGCGCAGTTTCTGCGCGCCTGCCGTGTGACGTGGCTCGGGGCGGGCGCGTGGATCAGCCATTGCACCGCCCCTGGCGCTGTCATGCTCATGTACCTGCCCCTCCCGTCCTCCACTGCCGCTGCTTCCCGGCGGCGGGATGCCTTCCAACTCCTGCTCGAGTCTCATGGGCGGATCCGCTTCTTCATCGAGCGGGCGGTGCGGGTGGCGCGGCTGTCGGACATACCCGCGGGAGAGCGGGAGGAGGCCATTACCCGGGTGGAGCGCTACTTCACCGTGGGGCTGCCCCTGCATGAGGAGGAGGAGCTCCTGCTGGCCCACCGTCTGCGGGCGGCCCGTCCCTCCACGCGCTCGCTGGATGCGCTGGAGTGGATGTCGCGGCAGCATCGCGACATCGAGGCCCTGCTGGAGTCGCTGCTCCCGCGCTGGCGGCTGCTGCGTGAGTCCCCGGAGCGTCACGCGGAGCTGGCCACGGAGCTGATGCGAGACACCCTGCGGTTCGCGGACCTGATGGAGGCGCACCTGCGGCTGGAGGAGTGTGTCATCTTCCCAGAGGCGCGCACGGTCCTGTCCGTCGCGAGTGTGACGGCGCTCGGCACGGAGATGCGCACCCGGCGGGGGTTGAGGCCCTGATAGCGTGCCCGGCGCGCGTCGGAGCCATGCCGGCTCGCGCGGACATCTCCCGGAGACATTGAGAATGCGGCTGCGCACGACCCTCCTGCTGGGCCTGTTGACCGGCTGTGCCACCCCGGCCTCCTCCAGGCCCGCGGCCCCCCCCGACAGCCCCGCCGCGGCCCCCGCCCCCTCCGAGTCCCCGCAGCCGGCGCCGGCTCCGGCCAGCCCCCCCGCGCCGAAGGTGGACCTGAAGGCGCTCGCCGCGCGCGAGGTGCCGCCGCTGTCCAAGCAGCAGGTGTCCGCGCCGGATGGCTCCTTCACGGGCGAGGTGGAGGCCGCGGCCGCGCCCTCCTTCCAGCAGCAGCAGGGCCTGCTCATCCTCAGCATCCCCCTGGGCACCAGGAGCCCGCTCACGTGCTTCGTCTACGCCGAGCCGCTCGACGCGGGCGGGGCCCTCTACCGGATGCTGGAGATGGCGGGGCAGCACACGGACATCCAGCTCGCGCGCACCACGGACGTGCGGCTCATCGCCGACACCCCCACCGTGTACGCCGAGGCGCAGTACCTCGTGGACACCCCGCGCGGGAAGGCGGCGGGCCTGGCCAAGCTGATGGTCCACCCCCAGGACCAGGTGCCCCTGGTGTGCTCGCACGACGAGCTGGGGTACTCGGAGAGCTTCCAGCGCATTACCGGTGGGCTGGCCGCCTCGCTCAAGAGCGCCGGGGAGAAGAAGCCCGCCCCGCGCTACTCCGAGTTCCACGTCCTGCGCGTGCAGGGCCACCCGGTGGGCTTCGAGAAGCGCACCGTGCGGGATGCGGCGGGCGGCTCGAAGCTGACGGAGGTGGAGATGAGCCTCTTCTTCCCGCGCTCGCCCAAGGAGCTGATGGTGCAGGACACCGTCTCCACGGAGCTCGCGGACAAGGAGGGCCGGCTGGTGGCGCGCGACTACGCCCGGGCCACCAACGGGGAGCTCGACATCCAGATGTCGCTCGAGCAGGTGAAGGGCCGCGAGTACCACTACGAGGGCAAGCACAGCGGCAAGGACCTGAAGGGCACCTTCACCGCCGCGCAGGAGCTGGCCACGGACCCGGGCACCGCGCGCCTGCTGCGTGAGCAGCTCGTGCCGGGCAAGAAGAAGGAGCTGACGCTGCAGGCCTACAGCCCCTCGGCCAACCCGGTGGCGCCGCTGCCCCAGGTGTGGCGCAAGGAGTCCCCCGAGGGCCGCGAGGTGACGGTGGAGACGGGCCCCGTGAAGGCCACCCTCACCGTGGACGCCCAGGGCATGGTGGAGAAGGCCGTGGTGCCCGTGGGCAACAACCTCGAGATGGTGCAGGAGCGCGTGAGCGTCACCGGCTCGCCCTGAGTGCGTGGCGCGGCAGCCGCGCGCGTGGTACTGGCGCGGCCATGTCTGTCCCCGGCGCCTCCCGCGCTCGCCTGTCCCTCGCCTACATCGCCTGCTTCGCCCTCTGGGGCTCCACCTGGTCCGTGGTGAAGCTGGGCCTCGAGGACCTGCCGCCCCTGCTCTTCGCCGGCTCGCGGATGATGCTCGCCGGGCTGGTGCTGCTGCCCTTCAGCGGCCTGTTGCGCGTGCGGCTGGGGGCGCGCACCTGGGGCCTGCTGGCGGGGGTGGGGGTGCTGCAGATCGCCCTCCCCTACGCGCTGCTCTTCATCGCCCAGCAGTGGATTCCGTCGAGCTGGTCCGCGCTCCTCTTCTCCACCTACGCGGTGTGGCTGCTGCTGCTGGGGCGCCTGCTGCTGCCGGACCAGCCCCTCACGCCCGCCAAGCTCGTCTCCGCGGGGCTGGGGCTCGCCGGCATCCTCGCGCTCCAGCACGAGCACCTGCGGGGGCTGAGCCTCTCCGGACACGTGGTGCTCGGCTGCCTGCTCACGCTCGTGGCCACCCTCTCCATCTCGCTGGCCAACATCCTCGTGCGGCGCTCGCTGGGGCACGTGGCCACGGGGCTCTCGGTGTGCGTGCAGACGCTGAGCAGCTCCGTGCTGCTGCTGGCCGGCGCCTTCGCCTTCGAGTCCCACCTGCCCGCCCACTGGACGCCTCGCGCCCTGCTCGTCATCGCCTACCTCGCCGTGGGCGCCACCGCCCTCACCTACCAGCTCCTCTTCTGGCTGCTGCCGCGCGTGCCGCTCGCCGTCGTCGGCGCCATGCCGCTGCTGGACACCCTGGTGGCCGTGCTCCTGGGCGTGGTGATGCTCGGCGAGCGCGTGGACTCCTCGCTGCTGCTGGGCGGGCTGCTCATCCTCTCCAGCGCGGCCCTCGCCAACTTCGCGCCCGCCTCCTCCTCGGAGGAGGAGCCCCCCGAGGAGCCCTCCTCCCAGCCCGAGGTGCCCGCGCCCCAGCGGGCGGCCTGAGCCCGGGTTTTCCCGCGCCTCGGGTCCGGGATAACCTTCCCGGGGCATGCGGACGTGCGGCGACAATCGGTGGTGGAGTGATGGCGCGAGGTTGCGCATCCGGCATGAGCGCGGGACGAAGGAGCTCCTGGCGGGGCTCTCCTGCCTGCTCCTCTCCGCCGGGCTGACGTACTTCTTCTGGTGGGTGATGGAGTGGACCGAGGTCCACCTCCTGCTCATCCCGTTGCTCACCTTCGGCTACGGCCTCTACAGCGCGCTGGGCGTCTGGGAAGTCACCGTGGACACGGCGCGTGGCCGGGTCTCCTGGGCGGCGGGACTCGGGGTGCCCCTCTTCCGGCGGACGTTGCTGCTGACGGCGTTCGACCGGGTGCAGGTGCACACCGTGACGTCCGCCCGCGGCTGCATGGTGCAGCTCGTCGGAGGGGACTCGGAGCCCCACCTGCTGTCCGGGAGCGATGACACCGCCGAGGCCATGGCGCTGGCTGAGGCCGTGGCCCTCCACACCGGGCTGTCCTTGCAGGTGGGGGATGGGCGGGTGCGCGCGGTGGGCGAGCCGGCCGCTCCGGCGGTCGCGCGGGAGGAGCCGCCCCTCCAGGTTCCGGTGGGCTCTCGCGTCGAAGTGCGCGAGGCGGGGGGCCAGCTCGAGGTGCGGCTGCCCGCGCCCGGCTGGCAGGGCGGGTTCCTGTCCTGGGCCTACGCCGGCGTGGGGCTGTGGGTGGCTCCGTGCGGGGTGATTGGCTACCTCCTCACGTTCCCCCTGGCGCGGGACTACCTCGTGTGGCTCGTGGGATTCGCGCTGGTGCCCTTCGTGGCGGGAGGCGTCTTCCTGCGCAGGGCGCTGGTGGGAGCCCGCACCACCTGGCGCATCACCGTGTCACGGCCGGGGCTGGAGGTGGTGCGCGCGGGGAGCGGCGCCCCCCAGTCCACCCGCGTCCCGGCGAGGCTCCTCCAGGAGGTCGACGTGCGCGAGCTCCAGGACAGGGCCGCCGGGCTGGGCCTCTTCCAGGAGGCCACCTGCCCCCTGCTCGTCCTCGAGCGGGAGGACGGGCCCCAGCTCGTGCTCGGCGCGGGGCTGCCCCGCCGGGAGCTCGAGTGGGTGGCCGCGCGGGTGCGTCAGGAGGTGGCGAAGCTGGCCGAGTCCCGGCGCCAGGAGCGGAGCGCCAGTCCAGCTCCGGCCCGCGCTCGGGTGTGAGGGGCGCTCAGGGACGGCGAGGCGGGGCGAGCAGGTCCGCGCCCACGCGGGAGAGGTCCGGGGCTCCGGCGAGGGCGAGCGCGTGGGCGGTGTCCTCGCGCAGCGAGTCGAGCACCTGACGCACGCCGTCGGCGCCCCCGGTGGCGAGCCCCCACAGCACGGGCCGGCCGAGGAGCACCGCGCGGGCCCCGAGGGCGAGGGCGCGCAGCACATCTCCACCGGAGCGCACGCCCCCATCGACGAGGACGGGGACGCGGCCCCCGGTGGCCTCCACCACCTCGGGGAGGGCCTCGGCGGTGGCGAGGGCCCCGTCGAGCTGCCGGCCCCCGTGGTTGGAGACGATGAGGCCGGCGGCGCCGTGGTGGAGACACTCGCGGGCGTCATCGGCGCGCAGCACGCCCTTGACGAGCACGGGCAGGCCGGAGTCCTCGCGCAGACGGTCGAGGTCGGCGAAGGAGGTGTCGGGGGCCTGCTCGGCGAGGGAGCGGTGGGTGAGGCCCTCGAGGTTGACGAGGAGCTCCTCGTCGGGGAGCGGGAGGGCGGAGTCGCCGCGGTTGCGACGCTTGCGGCCGACATAGGGGGTGTCGCCGGTGAGGACGAGGGCGCGGGCACCGGCGGCGACGGCGCGCTGGACGAGGGCGCGGGTGAGGCCGCGGTCGCGAAAGACATACACCTGGAACCACCAGGGCCCGGCGAGGGCGGCGACGTCCTCGATGCGGCGGGAAGCGCGCGAGGAGAGCACGAGGAGGGAGCCAGCCTCGCGGGTGCCCCGGGCGGTGGCGAGCTCGGCCTCGGGGTACGCGAGCGAGTGGAAGGCGGTGGGGGCGACGAGCACGGGGGCGGCGAGCTTCACGCCGAGCAGCTCGGTGGAGGTGTCCACGGAGGACACGTCGCGCAGGATGCGAGGGCGGAGGCGGAGGCGGGCCCAGGCGGCGGTGTTGTCCGCGAGGGTGGACTCCTCGCCCGAGCCACCGGCGTAGTAGTCGAACACGGCCTGGGGAAGCCGCTCGCGAGCCAGGGCCTCCAGCGCGTCGTACGGGAGCATGGCCCGGGAGCCTGTCACATCCACCGGGCGGACGTTCAGCTGGCGCTCACCGGTTCGAGCACGGGGACCCGGGACGGCTTGAGGTGGCGTGCGTGGTCGTAGAAGCACTCGGGCCCGAGGTGCTCGATGAGCGAGCGCTCCTGGGCATTGCCCTGCTCGGTGCCGGCCTCGGAGGGGAGGGGGTAGGGCTGGACGAGCACGGTGCCGTTGCCGAGGTCCTGGCGGTACTCGGCGGGGAGCGAGGCGAGGCGCTCGCCGAACATGCGCACGAAGGGAGGCCCGAAGAAGTTGCGCCAGAAGAGCCCGGCGAGCCCTTCGCTGTAGTTGCGTACAGTGAAATCGAGCCTCTGACCCACCTCCTCGGGCACCAACCGCTGGGTCTTGCTCTCGATGTCCTCAGCGAGCCCCGCGAAGGCCAGAGGGGAGTGCAGGAGCCGCATGAGCTCGGTCACTTGCTGGATGTGCGCAGCACGCCAAGCGGGTTTGTGGGTCACCTTGGGGTGGGTGAATATGTCGAGCCTGCCAAAACGGCGCTGACTCTCGGGCCTCGCTGGGGAAAAATAGAAGAAGTCCTGGTCGGTCCTGGCGGCCATGCATAGGCATTCGTGCTCCTCATAAAATGCGAGGAGCACATCGACGTCGATGTGGTTCGGGTTCAGCTCATGCCTGAGCGTGCCTGTGCCGTAGCGAATGGGGGTGAACCACCGATACTGCTCGAGGCCGAGCCGGAGGATCTCACGCACGACAGTGGACGAGAGAAGGCCGGGGGGCAGTGCAATGTGCGTTTCGAAGTGCCGCATGAGCGAAGTAACCCCTACGGGTAGTACCTGATGGCAGCTTCGCCATCCCGGAGGAGATCTTCCAGCGCTTGTTGGAGGGGCTTGGTGAGCCGGGTCTTTCCCGACGAATGATTCGCAGAGCGGATCCACAGCTCGAGGTGGCCTCCGTGCTCCTGCACATACTCGATCATCGCCTTGAGGTTTCCCGTGTAGGCCAGCTCCTGGCGGCCCTTGGCCTCGATGAAGCGGTAGGGTTGGCCCCACACCAGCTCACCAGGGTTGCCGCGCACCGAGTCTGGGATGAAGCCCTGTTCCATCCTGCCCGGCGGAGGCATCATCATCGCGGCGTTCTTCTCGCAACTCTGGGCCTTGAGGATGGCGTCCTCGAAGGCACTGCCCGCGGGCTTGTTGGCAATGATGGAGCGATAGAGCCGCTCCCACTCGGGGTTCACGGCATAGGAGAAACGCCGGTACTTGCCCGGGTGGCGGAACTGGTAGTCCACCCAGCGCTGGGCGAGGTGCTCGGGAGACCCGGGCAGCATCCGAGTGCCGTCCGCCAGGGTTCGTGCGCCCAGGAGCGGCAGCTTCTCCCCGCGACGCAGGCTCTCCGCGGCCTCGCTCAAGGGCTTCTCCAACTTGCCGGCCACCCGCTCCAGGAAGGCCAGCTCCTCATCCGCCAGCGTCCCGCCCCTGTCCGCGGCCCGTTGGAGGACGCGCTCGATCTCCCTCACCTCCTCGGCGCTCAGGTGGGAGGCGACGCGGGAGAGCACCTGCACCTCATGCAGGCTCCTGCCGGTGACGAGCGCGACCCGGCCCAGCGTCTCCTCTCCGCCCTTCGTCAACAGCTTGCCGTTGGCGAAGGGCAGCACCACCCCGAGCACATGAATGAACCGCTCGGTGTCGCTGAGCGGATGGCCGGTGAAGCTCTCGCCCGTGATGGCCGCCGCCAGGTCCGTCGCCTCACCGAGAAGAGGCGTGAAGCCGATGAGCAGCTCCGCCACCAGCGCTCGCTCGGTGTACGTGTCCTCGGGAGGCGGTGTGAAGTCGAGGTGGGGCGGGGCCCGCTTGCCCAGCTCGATGGCGGTGGCCAGGGCCGAGCGACTGGCCAGCAGGTAGAGGGCCACTTCAGAGGGACTGCGCCGCGGGAAGTCCGGATCCTCGGTATGGGAGTACGCCCACGCGAGCGTGGCGCGCACCAGGGCATCCAGGGACTTCTCGCGCAGGGGGTGCTCGGTGAGGAGGTGGCCGGGAGCGATGCGCCGCAGGTGCGCGGCATGCGTCTCCATCAGCCGCATGCCCCATTGGAGGTACTCCTCCAGCTTCTCCTCCACCGCCTTCCAGTGCTCGGCCTCCTCCGGGCGCGGGGAGCCACGAGAGGCCCGAGAGGCAGCGAAGCTCGAAGAGGGAGCCTCCCGGTGGAGGCTCGAGGTGCCTCCCGTGTCGTAGCGCAGGGTGCCCATGCGTGGCCCAGGTGCGGCACAGGCCCCGAGACACAGCAGCACCAGTGTGGCGATGGAGCACGGTGGGGCGGGGGCTATCCGGTTCGAGCGAGGGGCCAGCACGGCTCCACGCTATGCGCCTAGAACGCGTAGCGCACGCGGCAGTACGGCAGGCGCCGCGCGAGCAGGCGCAGGAACTCCTCGACGAGCTGGCCCTTGTAGCCGGTGCGGTAGCGCACGTTGGCGCCGCCGCCCTGGGACACCTTGGCTTCCTGAAGCTCCGGGCGCCACAGCAGCTCCTCGGCCTTGGGGTGCCAGCGCAGGTTCACCTCGTGCAGCCGCTCGTTGTGGGTGAGGAAGATGACCTCGGCGGCCAGCTGCTCCTTCGCCTTGGCCCCAAGCGTGTCGTCCACCTGCTGGAAGAGCGCGTCATAGGCCTCCTGCCAGCCCTCGTGGATGACGACGGGCGAGAAGTTCAGGTGCACCTCGTAGCCGGCGGCCACGAAGTCGTCGATGGCGCCAATCCGCTCGGAGATGGGGCTGGTGCGCACGTCGAGCAGCTTCGCCTGGGCGTGGGGCATGAGGCTGAAGCGGATGCGCGTCTTGCCTCGGGGCGCGTAGGAGAGCAGCTCGCGGTTGACCCACTTGGTGGCGAACGAGCCCATGGCGTTGGGCAGCGTGGTGAACAGGCGCACGAGGTCGCGCACGTTGTCGCTCAGGGCCGCGTCGGCCGAGCAGTCACTGTTGCAGCCAATGTCATACACCCAGTAGCGCGGGTCCACGCTGTTGGGCTCCGTCTTCGGCCCGAGCCTCCCCGCGTGGCGGCGGATGGCCGCGGCGATCTGCTCGAGGTTGACGAAGAGGGTGACGGGGTTGGCGTAGCCCTTGTTGCGCGGCACGTAGCAGTAGGCGCAGCTCATCACGCAGCCATTGGCCGTCGAGGGCGGGAGGTAGTCCGCGCTGCGCCCATTCGTCTGGAAGGACATGGACTTCTTCACACCGAGCACCAGCGTGGTGCCCTTGATGCGATTCCACGCCTCGGCGTTGCCCTCGTTGCCGAAGAGGCCGGGGATGTTCCAGTGCGAGCGCACCTCCACCCGCTCGGCGTCGGGGAAGCGCGCGAGGATGTCGCGGCCGCGGGCGAAGTGCTCGACCTCGGGCTCCAGGTAGATGCGAGACACGCGCAGCAGCCGGTCGATGGGCCCGGGTGGGGGCGGCGTGGGGGGAAACAGGTCCAGGTTCATCACGGTCCAGGAGAGATGCGCCAGAGGCGGCCCCGTTCCAGGCCACCGTCACCCGGTGGATACGCGGAGCGGCCATCGCCTGGACGTGAGTTATCCCTCCCGCGAGGCCTGGGCTAGAATGGCCGCATGCCCCCCGATGAGCCAGGAATCGCCCCCGTCATCCGGCTCCCGCTGAAGCGGAGGCCCACGCGCGAGCAGGAGGCGCGCCACGAGGAGCTCCTCCTGGCCCGTCTCCAGGCGCGCAAGCTCCGCAGGCTGAAGCTGAAGGTGGCGCTGGTCGGTGTGGCGCTGCTGGGCCTGATGGGCACGGGGCTGGTGATGGCGGTGGACTCGACCGATCTCGACGGGGGACCGCTGGTGGGGGAGGACGCCTCCTCCGAGGACGCGGCGCCCTTCGCGCCCTCGCAGGCGGAGAGCAGTGACACCCCCGCGGGCTCCGCCTGGTTCTCGACGGGCGGAGGCGGGCCGCGCGGCCGCTGAAGCGGACCCGGCCGGGCCCGGACTGACACCCGGCCGGGGTGAGGCGGGAGGGACTAGTACCGCTCCGCGTCCGTCTTGGGCAGGAAGGGCATCGTGGGCGGGGTGACGCCGTTCACGGTGATTCCGCCATGCATGAACGAGGGCGAGCCCTGGAGGAAGGCGGCGGGGAAGTTGAGCGTGGGCTGGGAGACCTCGTCGAGCGCGGCCACCTGGGCGGGGGTGAGCTTCACGTCCAGCGCGCCCAGGTTGTCCTCGAGCTGCTCCAGGGTGCGCGCGCCGATGATGGTGGAGGTGACACCGGGGCGGTTCTGCACCCAGGCGAGCGCCACGTGGGCCGGCGTGTTGCCCAGCTCCTTCGCCACGCGCTGCAGCACGTCGATGATGGTGTAGGCGCGCTCGTTGAGGCTGCTCTCCACCCAGGCGCCGCGGTTGGCCTTCACCTTGCCGGCGTTCTCCCGGGTGTACTTGCCGCTGAGCACGCCGCTCTTCAGGGGGGACCAGGGCGTCACGCCCAGGCCCAGCTCCTGGGCCGCGGGGATGAGCTCGCCCTCCACGGTGCGCTCCAGCAGCGAGTACTCAATTTGCAGTCCCACCAGCGGCGTCCAGCCGCGGAAGTGCGCGGTGAGCTGCGCCTGCGCCACCTTCCACGCGGGCGTGTCCGAGAAGCCGATGTAGCGCACCTTGCCCGCGCGCACGAGGTCATCCAGCGTGCGCATCGTCTCCTCGAGGGGCGTGTGCCTGTCCAGGGCGTGCATCCACAGCAGGTCGATGTAGTCCGTCCGCAGGCGGCGCAGGGACTCGTGGGTAGCGGCGATGAGCGACTTGGCGCCGGCGCCGCCGCCGTTGGGGTCTCCCGGGAAGAGGTTGCCGAAGAACTTGGTGGCGATGACGACGCGGTGGCGCTTGGACGGCGTGTGGCCCAGGTGGTCGCCGATGATCTTCTCCGAGTGACCGCGGGTATAGGCGTTGGCGGTGTCGATGAAGTTGCCGCCCAGCGCGAGGTAGCGGTCGATGATGGCCTTGGAGGTCGTGACGTCGGAGCCCCAGCCGAGGTCATCGCCGAAGGTCATGGCACCGAGGCACAGGGGGCTGACGCGCAGGCCGGAGCGGCCCAGGGTGACGTAGTGGTTGAGAGGCATGGTGTGGGGAGACTCCCGGTGAAGGGGGGCCGAGTGCTAACGCGTCCACACACCGGGCGCCACAAGTGCGCACCCGCTGTCATCGCGCCCGCGCCGGCTAGACGCCGAGGGGCTGGCGGCGCTCGGCGAGCACCCCCGGGCCTCGCCGGAGCGGATGGCCTTCTGGCGCGGCCTGGAGCCGGGCTGGCGCCTCTTCGAGGAGACGCGGCGCCCGCCCCGGGTGTCGGTGGACCCGCGCACCGGCGCCTCCGCCGTGAAGCCCGGGCGCTAGCGGGGCGCGGGGGACGACCTCCCGCGCACCAGACGTTGGCTCTCCAGGGGGAAGACGCGGCGGTGTGCGCCAGGGAACGCAGGCGAGCGGACGGACGTACCGGGCCGGGGCGGGAGTTGCGACGCTGAGGCCACGGGGGAGACACCATGGAGAAGCGCGTCTTCGGGAACACGGGCGTGGCGGTGCCGGTGCTCGGCCAGGGCACTTGGCAGATGGAGGGCGATGACCGGGCGAGCGCCCTGCGCTCCCTCCAGGTGGGGTTGGACCTGGGGCTGACGCACGTGGACACCGCGGAGCTGTACGGCTACGGCGAGGTGGAGGAGCTGGTGGCCGAGGCGCTCGCCGGGCGGCGCGACGAGGTGTTCCTCGTCTCCAAGGTGATGCCCAACAACGCCACCTATAATGGGACCCTCCAGGCCTGCGAGCGCTCGCTGAAGCGGCTGAAGACGGACCGCCTCGACTGCTACCTGCTGCACTGGCCGGGGGCACACCCCCTGGCGGAGACCCTGCGTGCCTTCGAGCGGTTGAGGGAGGACGGAAAAATCCGCGCCTGGGGGGTGAGCAACTTCGATGTGGACGACCTGGAGGAGGTGCTGGCGCTCGCCGGGCCGGGGCGGCTGGCGTGCAACCAGGTGCTGTACCACCTGAGGGAGCGGCACATCGAGCACCGGGTGCTGCCGTGGTGCGAGCGGCACGGGGTGGCGGTGGTGGGCTACAGCCCCTACGGGAGCGGGGACTTTCCCGAGCCGGGCAGCGCGGACGGGCGGGTGCTGGCGGAGGTGGCGCGGGCGCACGGCGTCACCCCGAGGCAGGTGGCGCTCAAGTTCCTCACGCGGCGTGGCCCCCTCTTCGCCATCCCCAAGGCGAGCCGCGAGGCGCACACCCGGGACAACGCGGCGGCGGACGGGCTGCGGCTGACGCGGGAGGAGCTGGCCCGGCTGGAGGCGGCCTTCCCCCCCGGGCCGGTGCAGCGCGAGTTGCCGGTGGTGTAGGGAGAGGGACGCTCCAAGGTCGCAGGGAGGGCAGGCAGGCGAATGCGGGCGCCGGAGAGGGCGCGGCGATCTGATACGGTGGCGGCGACGGGAGTCGGAGCGTTGGTCTCTGGACCCCGTGGTAGGGCACATGGAAACCACCCCCCGTTCCCCCCAGGCCCAGGAGGCCTACCGCCAGTTCCTGCTCACGCGAGGGCCGTCCCGGCTCCGCCACCTGGCCCTTCTGGGCCTGGTGTCCACGCCCGTGCTCTTCGCGCTGGACGTGCTGTACGTGATGGGGGCTGGTGGCGCGCAGGCGAGCCTGGCGCACATGGCGCTGGCGCGACTGCCGTGGCTGCTGGTGCCGCTGGCGCTGGAGTCGCTGCGGCGGGTGGTGGAGGAGCGCCACCTGCCGGCGCTGGGGTTCTGGTGCGCGGCGCTGTTCGCCATCGGCAACGAGTGGGCCTTCTACCGGATTGGCACGGCGGGCTCGGGCTACCATGTGGTGATGGTGTTCCTCAACGTGCTGACGGGGCCCTCGGTGCTGCCCATTGGCCGGGGGGCGCGCTTTGGCTACTACGGACTGCTGACGTTGGCGCACATGGTGTTCAACCTGGTGCTCTCGAGCGCGCCGCTGACGACGACGCTGGCGCTGGACATCACCCTGCTGCTCGGCCTGCTGTCGGTGGGCTCGCTGCTGGAGGCGCTGCACCGGGGGCACCGCAAGCAGTTCCACCTGCGGCGGGACATGGCCGAGGCGATGCACGAGCTGCATGCGTCGCGGGGCAAGATCGTGGAGACGGGGCGCACGCTGGCGGGCTCGGCGCAGGTGCTCTCGTCGACCATCTCGGAGATGTCGCAGCAGGCCTCGCACGTGCGGACGGCGGCGCTGCGCATTGCCGCGGCGAGCGAGCAGATGGCGAGCGCGGCGGGAGCGCTCTTCCGGCACTCGCGGGCGAGCGCCACGCAGGCCGAGGAGGCGCAGCGCTACACGGGCGAGGTGGACACGCTGGTCAGCGGGATGGAGACCAGCATGAGCGACATCGCCCAGGCGGTGGGGCGTAGCGCGCAGAGCGTGCAGCGGCTGGAGGACAGCTCGGAGCGCATCCACGGCTTCGTGGAGACCATCCAGGAGATGGCGGCGGCGACGAACATGCTGGCGCTCAACGCGGGCATTGAGGCGGCGCGAGCGGGGGAGCACGGGCGGGGCTTCGCGGTGGTGGCCAAGGAAGTGGGCAAGCTGGCCGAGGAGTCGGGGCGCAGCTCGGGGCGGATTGGCGAGGTGGTGGGCGGGGTGTCCAAGCAGATGGCCGAGACGCTGCAGGCGGTGGGGCACATCCGCGAGACGACGGCGCGCTTCCAGCCGGTGCTGGAGTCGGCGAGGACGACGCTGCGCTCCATCCGGGAGATCGTGCTGCAGAACCAGCAGCTGATGGAGAAGAGCTCGGGCGAGGCGGAGCGTCAGGCGGAGCAGACGACGCACATCTCGCAGGGGTGCGCGACGCTGCTGGAGTTGGTGGACACGTAC
Organism: Archangium sp.; assembly: GCF_036388035.1. Lineage (GTDB taxonomy): Bacteria > Myxococcota > Myxococcia > Myxococcales > Myxococcaceae > Archangium. Next base: position 1,129 of record NZ_DASVSO010000230.1, on the reverse strand, counting down.
TCGCAGATGGGCACGGACGTGACGGCCACGGCGCTGAAGCTCGGGAAGATGGCGGACGAGCTGCGCAAGCTGCTGCCCGAGGACGTGAAGGACGCCGCACCCGAGTCGCGGGCGAACTGAGCCTCGGGAGGTGCGGCGTGTCCTTGCGTCCCGGTGACTCGCGCTGGCGAGGTGCGCGGCTGCGCCCCGAGTTGGGCGGCTGGGCGCTCATCGTCCTGTTCCTCCTCACGGCTCAACAAGCTGGTCACCCGGACTCGGTGACGCGAGGAGTGCGAAGTGACGACGCGCTATTTCAGGCTGAACGAGGACATGACCGACCCAGGACGATGGCTGCTGGGCACCCCTATCGACGCGGAAGGACGGGAAGCCGGGTCGTGGCTCTTCATGCGCGGACAACCCACCCAGGTTGAAGGCCGCCTTCGCGTTCCCATCTACCATCCTGGCGAGGCGCTGGACTTCTCGCTCGCGGATGCGGGGGGCTTTCCCGTGGTCACCCAGAAAGTGGCCAGCGTCCTGGCCGAAATGGCTCCTGGCGACGTCCAGCTCTTCCCCGTGACGGTGGAGTCGCGAGCAGAGCCTTACTTCCTGGTCAACGTCGCGCGCACGGTGAAGTGCATCGACGACAAGGCCTCCGAGGAAGTGCGTTACTGGATGTCGGAGGATGGGCAACCCGAAAGGGTCGGTGAGTACCGCGTCGTCGCCGGAATGCGCATCGCACCCTCCCAGGTGGCCGACGCGAAGGTGTTCCGTACCTGGGGATGGCGAGTGGGCCTCGTTGTCGCCGAGGACATCAAAGAGGCCCTCGAGCGCACAGGCGCAACGGGTCTGGAGTTCACGGACGTCACGGGTCCTGACGCGGCCCACTCCGTCGAGTGACCGCGTCCGCTACCGGGCGACGGCGGAGGGCGCCGGGCCGCGGTCGTTGCGGTACACCACGCCCTCCTTCATGACGAAGAAGACCTGCTGGGTGCGGCGGATGTCCTGGAGGGGATCTCCCGGCACGGCCACCACGTCGGCGAGCTTCCCGGCCTCCAGCGTCCCCAGCGAGTCCTGGAGCCCGAGCAGCTCGGCGTTGACGCTGGTGGCGGCGCGCAGGGCCTCGGCGGGCTTCATCCCCGCGTCCACGAGC
>NZ_DASVSO010000229.1:0-13157 GCF_036388035.1 Archangium sp. | reverse complement strand
TGGTGCCCCCGTGGATGGAGCCCACCGTGAGCACCGCGGGCTCCAGTGGGGACTTCTCGCGGCTCACGATGGTCTGTAGCGAGAGGATGGTGCGCGCCGCGAGGACGATGGGGTCCACCGTGGTGTGCGGGTAGGCGCCGTGCCCGCCCTTGCCGTGGAGGGTGATGTCGAGGGAGTCCACGTTCGCCAGGGCGTAGCCGGACACGTACTCGATGGTGCCCGCGGCCGCGCTGGCGCTGTTGTGGAGGGCGATGGCGAAGTCCGGCTTGGGGAAGCGCGAGTAGAGGCCATCCGAGAGCATCCGCCGGGCGCCATTGCCCTTCTCCTCGGCGGGCTGGCCCACCATCACCAGCGTCCCGCGCCAGCGGTCCTTCGAGCGGGACAGGAGCGTGGCGGTGCCGAGCCAGGCGGTCATGTGCATGTCATGCCCGCAGGCGTGCATCACGGGCACGGTCTGGCCGCTGTCGTCCTTCGCCGTCACCCGGCTGGCGTAGGGCAGCCCCGTCTTCTCCTCCACCGGCAGGGCGTCCAGGTCGGTGCGCAGCATCACCGTGGGACCCTTGCCGTTGCGCAGGACGGCCACCACGCCGTGCCCGCCGACCTTCTGGGTCACCTCGAAGCCGAGCTTGCGCAGGCGCTCGGCCAGCTTCGCCGCCGTCTTCTCCTCCTGGAGGGAGAGCTCCGGGTTCTGGTGCAGGTCCCGGTAGAGGGCATCCAACTCGGGATAGAGCCCGTCGAGCCCCTCGAGGACAGGGGAGGGAGCCTTCGCGGCATGCGCGACTCCCGGCATCCAGGCGGACGCGGCGAGGATGAGGGCGAGGAGGGGAATGGTTTTCACCGTGCGAGCTCCAGTCAGCGCGGACACACGGCGCTCGGGTCGTGAAGGCCAGGGCCGACGACCCGAGCACCGCGGGCTCACTGCCTTACTTCATGAGACCTTCGGCCTTGAGGGCCGCCTGTACGTTGGGACGCGAGGCCACGCGGCCCTGGAACGCCTGCAGCACCGGCCACTTGGACAGATCGATGTTGACGAACTGGCACCAGTTCACGACGGTGAACAGGTAGGCATCGGCGACGGTGAACTGCTCGCCCATGAGGAAGGGGCTCTTCTCGAGCCGAGCGCTCATGGCATCGAAGCGCTTGCCGATGTTGTCGCGGAGCATCTTCTTCGCGTCCTCGGGATACGCGGGGTTGAAGAGGGGGCTGAAGTTCTTGTGGATCTCGGTGCCGATGAAGTTGAGCGTCTCCTGGAGGCGGTAGCGCTCCAGGGTGCCGTTGGCCGGCGCGAGCTTGGACTGGGGCGCCTTGTCGGCGATGTACTGGACGATGGCGGGGCCCTCGGTGAGGAGGTTGCTGTCGTCGATCTGCAGGGCCGGCACGTAGCCCTTGGGGTTGATGGCCGTGAAGTCCTTGCCGGACTCGGTCTTCTTGGTGCTCAGGTCGACCTTCTCGATGTCGAAGGACAGGCCCGCCTCGCGCAGAACGATGTGCGGCGACAGCGAGCAGGCTCCGGGGGTGTAGTAGAGCTTCATTCGTGGGCACTCCTTGTGCGACGGGGTGTTGGCGGCCGGGCAATTTGCACCGTTCCGCGCGCCCGTGCCATGGAATCCGCTCTGGCCGGGAGCCAGACGGTGCGCACGTCTGGCCTTTCGTATTCGAGCGAGCGGCCTCGGGTGGGCTTGTCTGTCGGCGCGCAAGTGTGGCCGAATCGACACCCTCGTGGGTCTACCCCTCCAAGGGGGTCAGCACCCTTGCGTGTCCGCTCTCCATGAAGCTGCTCCTCGTCAGTCCCCAGGCTGGAAGCGCCGTGAGCCAGCTCCTCATGGAGTGGGGACACGAGGTGCGCCACGCCCCGGGCGTCGAACAGGCGGGGAGGCTGCTCCGTGGGGTGGAGGGCGTGGTGGTGGAGGGCACCAGCCGTTCAGTGGCGGAGGACATCGCCCGGTTGAACACCGCGGAGGTGCGGCCCCGGCCCTTCCTCCTGGCGCTCGTCCCGGCTTCGGCGGAGAAGGTGCCCCTGGAGACGCTGCTGGCCGCGGCGGTGGATGACTTCCTGGTCGTGCCCTTCGAGCCGGCGCAGCTCCAGACGCGGCTCGAGTGGCTCGGCCGGCGGAGGCGGATGGGGATGCAGGCCGCCCTGGAGGAGTCCCCCTCGCGCGGTGAGCTCGAGCGGCTGGCGGCCATCATCCAGACGCAGAGCGACATCGCGGTCGCCGGACTCGATCTCGAGAAGGTGATGTTGCTCATCGCGGAGCGCGCCCTGCGGCTGTGCGGCGCGTCGGGAGCCTCGGTGGCGCTGGCCGAGGGGGACGAGCTGGTCTACCGCGTGACCACCGGGAGCTCGTTGATCCATCGCGGCTTCCGGCTGAAGCTCGCCCAGAGCATCACGGGGATGAGCATCCTTCGCGGCGAGGTGCTCCACACCCGGGACACCGAGGATGATCCGCGGGTGAACGTGGCGGCCACGCGCGCGACGGACATCCGCTCGATGATCATCGTCCCGTTCCGCTTGGGCGGGAGCACCGTGGGCGCGCTCAACGTCGTCTACAGCGAGCCCAACGCCTTCGACGATCTGGACGTGCGGACCCTCGAGTTGATGGGCCAGTTGCTCGGCGCGGCCATGCGCAACGCCGCCGAGTTCGAGGCCAAGCACCGCTCCGAGGAGAGCTTCCGCGCGCTCATCGAGGGGCTGCCGGAGGCCATCTTCGTGCACCGGGAGGGCCGCCTGCTCTACGTCAACCCGGCGGGGCTCGCCTTCCTGGATCAGCAATCGGCGGAGGGGCTCACCGGCATGTCGCTGCTCGAGCTCATCCACCCGGAGGACCGCGGCCTCGCCGCCAGGGTGCTCGAGGCGGCGAGCACCGGGGGGGAGCCCCCCTCGCGGGAGATCCGCTTCCCGCGCGCGGGCGGCCAGGTGGTGACGGCGGAGCTCGGCGCGATGCTGCTCATCTTCGACGACGAGCTGGCCACGGTGGTGACGGCGCGGGACATCACCGCGCGCAAGCAGATGCAGGCGCGCCTGCTGCTCTCCGACCGGCTGGCGAGCGTGGGCACCCTGGCGGCCGGCGTGGCGCATGAGATCAACAACCCCCTCGCCTTCGTCCTCTCCAACCTCGGCTTCCTCGAGGAGGACTTCCGGCGGCTCGAGGGCGAGATTTCGGCGGAGCGACTGCGTGAGCTGGCGCAGATCCTTCGCGAGACCCGCGAGGGGGCCGATCGGGTGCGGCAGATCGTTCGAGACCTGCGGACCCTCTCGCGGGATGAGGGCGAGGAGCTCTCCATCGTGGACGTGTGCGGCGTGGTGGATTCGAGCCTGGGGCTGGTGCGCAACGAGCTGCGCCAACGCGCCCGGGTGGTGAAGGACTTCGAGCCGGTGCCGCTGGTGTGGGCGAGCGAAGGGCGGCTGGGGCAGGTCCTGCTCAACCTGCTCATCAACGCCGCCCATGCCCTTCCCGCCGGTCAGCCCGATCGGAACGAGGTGCGCGTGCGGGTGCGCGCCATCGCCGACCGTGTCGTCATCGAGGTGGTGGACACGGGGGAGGGGATTGCCCCCGAGATTCGGGATCGGATCTTCGACCCCTTCTTCACCACCAAGCCGGTGGGGATGGGGACGGGGCTCGGCCTGTCCATCTGCCACGGCATCGTGACGAGCCTCGGAGGGGAGCTCTCGGTGGAGAGCGAGGTGGGGCGGGGCTCCACCTTCCGCATCTCCCTCCCCACCGCCGTGGAGTCGGCATCGTGACACCCGCCGAAGCGCTCACGGCCCTGCGCCGTGCGTATCAGCATCTGCTCTTCGCCCATCAGCAGCTTCGCGGCGTGTCCGCCTGGAGTGGCTCCTGGGAGACGAACAGCCATGCGGTCTCGGGGGCCGCGGATGAAATCCTGGAGGCCCAGCTGCTCTTGCATTCGGCGTGTACCGCCCTGGGCGTGCCGCCCCCTCGCGGTGTCCAGCTCCCCTCCGTTTCGGGTGGCATCCGCCTGCGAGGTGCGGAGCTGTTCGACTGGTTGGCCGTCGGCTCCACGATGAAGGAGCTGGAGCGACTCCTCGAGACGGTGGTGGAGCTCCACGCGACGCACCGGGAGCGCCTCGCCCCCACGAGCCCCGCCCTGGAGACGGAGGCCCTGCCCGACGTCTACTTCTGGCGGTTGTTCGCCCTGGTGGCGCTCGCCGCCTCCCTGGTGGCCTCTGGGGTGCTGCTGTTCAAGAGCGGCGGAGATTGATCAGATCCCTCAGTGTGGAGTCCTTCAGGCGGCGCTTGGCCTCCTTCACGGGCAGTCCCGTGAAGTGCATCGCCAGCGCCACCTTCACCTCGCCGTCCGCCTTCGCCAGCAGTTTCTTCGCCTCGGCCGGGGCGAGCTCCGCCAGCTCCGCCACCATGCGCACCGCTCGCGCCTGGAGCTTCGCGTTGGTGGGCCGCACGTCCACCATCCGCCCCCGGTACACCTTGCCCAGCGCCACGAAGGCCGTCGTCGTCAGGGCGTTGAGGATCAGCTTCGTCGCCGTCCCGGCCTTCAGCCGCGTGCTGCCCGCCACCAGCTCCGGTCCCGTCTCGGCCAGCAGCACGTGATCGGCCTTCATCCGAGGGCCCGGCGGGTTGCAGCACACCAGCACCGTGCGCGCTCCTCGACGACGTGCCTCGTCCAGCGCGCCCAGCACGAAGGGCGTCCGCGCGCTGGCGGAGATGCCACACACCACGTCCCGAGGCCCCACGCGCAGCTTGCTCACGGACGCGGCGCCGGCCTCGGCGTCATCCTCGGCGCCTTCCACCGCGCGCGTCATCGCCCGGCGACCGCCGGCGATCACCGCCTGGACCTGATGGGGGGAAGCGCCGAAGGTGGGGGGGCACTCACTCGCGTCGAGCACCCCGAGGCGCCCGCTCGTGCCCGCTCCCACGTAGAGCAGACGACCGCCAGCCCGCAATGCGTCCGCCACGGACCGAGCGGCTCGCGCCACTTCGGCGAGAGCAGAACGGACCGCACGGACAGCGGCCACATCTTCTTGATGGAGGCGGTGGACGACCTCCTCGGTGGAGACGAGGTCCAGGTCGTCCGAACGACGATGAAGCCGCTCGGTGGGCGGGAGCGCGAGCCGTTTCGAGCGCGAACTTCCCACCCGCGAGCCCACCGGCCTTCTCAGGCCGCCTTGGTGACCTTGCCAGCCTTGATGCAGCGAGTGCACGCGAGCACGCGCTCGGTGCGACCCTCGACGGAGGCCCGGATCTTCTGAAGATTCGGGAGGGTCCGCTTCTTGGTCTTGTTGTTCGCGTGGCTGACGTTGTTGCCCACCAGCGGGCGCTTCCCGCAGATGTCGCATTTCCAAGCCATGACTGCAACTCCTTGAAATCAGGGGCGAAATGACGGCCCGCCCGAAGAGAGCGGCGGAACCTATCCATAAACTACTCGAAAATCCAGTCTGATCCGGCCCTCAGCGCTTGAGGACGTCCTTCTTCTTCATCATCTCCTGCACCAGGCGCGCGGCCCGGGTGCCGACGAGGAACTCCCCCTCGAGGCCCAGGCCGGGGAGGACCTCCCGCCCGGCCAGCAGCACGTTCTTCGCGGGGGTGTGTTGCTTCAACCCGGTGACGCCCAGCACTGCTTCCGAGTCGAACGTGTAATGAGGGTGAGGCATGAGCCGGCTGCCGCGCACCGCCCCGGCGTCCAGGTAGGGGGCCGAGCGCAGCAGGCGCTTGTCCTTCGTGAAGGGCATCAGCGCGTCCAGGTGGGCGTCGATGCGCAGGGCCAGGGACTGGAGGTAGCCCTCGCCCAGGTCGCGCACGCTGGCGGGCACGAAGCCTCCGGCGCACACCACCCGGAGCGAGGGGTCGTCCTTGCCGTCGGGCGTCCGGGCGGGGTGGCGCTGGATGAGCAGGGGGCCCAGCTCGACGTCCTGGGTGTCCATCAGCAGCAGCTCGCCCATGCCTCGCGGGAGCACCGCCTCGGGCAGCACCCAGTTCACCGTGAAGAGGAAGGACTTGATGGTGGACAGGTCGAGCTGATCGCTCAGGCCCCGGTGCTTCTTGCGGTCGGTGATGAGCCGCCGCAGCGCCCCGGCGTCCGTGGCGGACACCAGGCATGAGCCCCGGTAGAGCGTGTCCGAGCGCAGCAGCTTCACCGCGGAGAAGCGGCCTCCGTCGAAGTGCAGCTCCTCCACCACGTAGGTGTCGGTGTTCTCGGGGCTGAGGAGATCGCCCCCCAGCTCGGTGAGTCGCTCGAAGAGCACCTGGCGCAGGCCGTCGCGGCCGCCCGGGTAGCGCCAGGGCGTCTGCAGGGCCTGGGACAGGGGGCGCGTGCGCGCCAGGGGCGACTCCGGCTGATCCAGGTGGACGACGAAGGGCAGCAGGCCCCGCAGGAGCTTGGAGGGCTCGTCCTCTCCCGTCAGCCGTGGCTCCGTCTCCAACCCCGGGTGCTGCCGCATGCGCTTCTTGAGGTTCCAGCCCTCCATGAAGCCGTCCGGCGGCAGGGGTGGGCCCTCCTTGAGGAAGGCGTCGGAGGGCTCGTGCTGCGTGGCCGTGGCGGTGAGGTCCGCGAGGAGTCGCTCGCCCTGGTCACCGAACTCGCGGGTGAGCTCGGCGCGGCGGCGGGCCGCGTCGGTGTGCAGGTCCACCCGGTGGCGCGGCAGCACGAGCTGCAGCTCGGGGACGTGGGGCTGCTGGTGGCGCTGGAGCGTGGTGGTGATGCCCAGCTCGGAGAAGGCCTCCTCCACCGCGGGCATCGTCTTGAGGGCCGGGGCGACGAAGGGGGCGTAGGGCAGCACGAAGCCATCGTGCTCGTAGCCCTGTCCCGTTCCATCGTGCTCCACCAGCAGCACGCTGTAGCCCCGCTTGGCGAGCAGTGCCGCGGCGAGCGCTCCACCGAGCTGGCTGCCCAGCACGATCACGTCATAGACGTGCCGGGAGGGGGCCGTGGTGGAGGGGAGGGGCTTGGATTTCGCGACGGGCGTCGGCATTGCGGCGCGCACACTACAACGGGTTCGAAACGAGGGGTCGAATTACTCCGCGGGCTCCACCGGCTGCCAGCGCGGAGCCTCCTCCGCGTCGGGGCGGCCCTCGAGCACCTCGTGGGGGCGGAACGTCCCCTTGTAGCGCAGCGAGGCGCACTCCTGGACGCGGTAGCCGAGGTAGACGTGCGGGAGGCCGCGCGCCCGGGCGAGCTCCACCTGGAACACCACGTTGGCTGAGCCCGGCGAGCAGCGCGCGTAGGCGGGGTCATAGAAGAAGTACACCGCGCTCCAGGCGTTGGGCGTCTCGTCGCAGATGCCCAGTCCCACCAGCCGGGAGCCGCCCTCGGCGGTGTCGTCGTAGTAGGCCACCTCGCGCGCGGCGGGGTGGGGGAAGGCGAACTGGAGGAAGTAGTCGCGCAGGCCGAGCGGCGAGGCGTCCCACTCGCGCGACTGCTCGCGCTCGGCGTGCCAGGCGCGGTAGAGCGCCAGCCGCTGCTCGTCCACCCGGGGCGGGCCCACCTCCACGCGGAAGTGGGCGCATGCGGCGCGTGCCCGGCGCTGGCTGCGGTTGGGCTGGAAGCTGGCCGTGGGGATGCGCAGCGAGACACACTGGTTGCAGGCCTGGCACGCCGGCCGGAAGTACAGCGGGCCGAAGCGGCGCCACCCGCGCACGAGCATCCGCTCGTACTCCTCGGGCGTCACGTCCTGCATCACCAGCTGCTCCAGCGACGAGAGCTGGTCGGGCAGGTAGCTGCAGGGGCCGGGCGGCTCGACGGTATGTCCCAGGATGATGGCCATGGCGTCTCCTGGTACCTGGGGGGTGGCGGCTTTTCCGTCAAGCCGAACGGAGGAGGGAGGCTGCCTGAAGGGTTGGGGAGCAATCGCTCCGCGTCACCCGGGCTCTCCGGGGTTGCGCAGGCTCTGCTCGCCCACGGCCGGCCCCGCCGTCGTCACCACGCGCCCGCCCTCCAACTGCACCGCCCCCGTGGCCACCAGCTTCACCACCAGGGGGTACAGCCGGTGCTCCTCCTTCAGGATGCGGGCCGACAGCGCCGCCTCGTCGTCTCCCGGCAGCACCGGCACCACCGCCTGCGCGATGATGGGGCCCGTGTCCATGCCTGGATCCACGAAGTGCACCGTGCACCCGGCCACCTTCACCCCCCGCTCCAGCGCCTGCCGCTGCGCGTGCAGCCCCGGGAAGGCGGGCAGCAGTGCCGGGTGGATGTTCAGCACCTTCCCCGCGAAGCGCCCCAGGAAGTCCGCCCCCAGCAGCCGCATGAAGCCCGCCAGGCACACCCACTCCACGCCCGCCGACACCAGGGTGTCCACCAGCGCCTTCTCGAAGTCCGCCCGCGAGCCGAAGGCCTTGTGCTCCAGCACCACCGCCGGCACTCCAGCCTTCCTCGCCCGCTCGAGCGCGAAGGCCGTGGGCACGTTGGACACCACCACCGCCACCTCGGCCGGGAAGCCGGGCTGCGCGCACGCGTCCAGCAGCGCCTGCAGGTTGCTGCCGCTGCCCGACACCAGCACGCCCAGCTTCGTCCTGCCGCTCATGGCTCGATGACCGCCGTGGCCTCTCCCTGGCCCGCCTCCACGCGGCCCACCTCCGAGGCCTCCACCCCTCGCGCCTTCAGCAGCGCCAGCGCCGCCGGCACGTCCGCCTTCGCCACCACCGCGATGAGCCCCAGGCCCATGTTGAAGGTGTCGTACATCTCCTTGCGCTCGACGCCGCCCCGCTTCTGGATGAGGTCGAAGATGGCCGGACGCTTCCACGTCTTCTCGTCCAGCACCGCCCGCGTCCCGTCCGGCAGGCACCGCGGCAGGTTGCCCGGAATCCCGCTGCCGGTGATGTGCGCGAAGCCCTTCACCTTCACCGTCTTCGCCAGCGCCAGCGCGTCCTTCACGTAGATGCGCGTGGGCTCCAGCAGCGCGTCCGCCAGCGGCCGCTCCAGGCCCTCGGGCCGCGCGTCCAGCGTCAGCTTCGCGTCCTCCAGCAGCACCTTGCGTGCCAGCGAGTAGCCGTTGGAGTGCAGGCCCGAGGAGGTCATCCCGATGAGCGCGTCGCCGGGCGCCACGCTCTTGCCGTCGATGATCTCCGAGCGCTCCACCACGCCCACGCAGAAGCCGGCCAGGTCGTACTCGCCCCGAGCGTAGAAGCCCGGCATCTCCGCCGTCTCCCCGCCCAGCAGTGTGCACCCCGCCTGCTCACAGCCCTGGGCGATGCCCTTCACCACCTCGGCCGCGGCGTCCACCTCCAGCCGCCCGGTGGCGAAGTAGTCCAGGAAGAAGAGCGGCTCGGCCCCACAGGTGAGGATGTCGTTCACCGACATGGCCACCAGGTCGATGCCCACCGTCCCGTGCCGGCCCGCCTGGAAGGCCACCTTCAGCTTGGTGCCCACCCCGTCCGTGCCCGCCACCAGCACCGGCTCGCGGTACTTGCCGGGCGGCAGGGCGAACAGGCCGCCGAAGCCGCCCACCCCCGCCACCACCTCCGGCCTCACCGTTCGCGCCGCATAGGGCTTGATGCGCTCGACGAACGCATCCCCCGCCTCGATGTCCACTCCGGACTGCTTGTAGGTCGTTCCCACGGCCCGGGCTTCTACTGGCTTCCCCCTCGGCTTGTCTCGGTCGGCCTCACCCCGGGTGTCACATTCGCGTCGGCCCGCGCCTTCTGCCTCGCGAGGTAGGCGTCTGGACGACACCTCGGGCCCGGAGGACACCTGATTTCGGTCGGAATTTGACCCTGTCGATAGGGAGGGCTTAACTCGCCCTGCGATGGGCGCCGAGGAAACCCTCTTTCAACGTTTCGGCAAGGAGTTCCCGAAGGGCACGGTCCTCTTCCGCGAGGGAGAGCCGGGCAAGGAGATGTTCGTCCTTCAATCGGGAAAGATTGCCATTTCCAAGAGCGTGCGGGACGTGGAGAAGGTGCTCGCCACGCTCGGGCCGGGGGAGTTCTTCGGCGAGATGGCCATCATCTCCAACAAGCCACGCAACGCCACGGCCACCGTGAGCGAGGACGCGAAGCTGCTGGTCATCGATCCCAAGACGTTCGAGGGGATGATCCGCGGCAACGCGGAGATCGCCGTGCGGATGATCAAGAAGCTGGCCGAGCGGCTGTCCGAGGCCGACGCGCAGATCGAGAACCTGCTGCACGCCGACCCGGCCAGCCGCGTGGTCCACCACATCCTCCAGATCTGCCAGACGCGTGGCCGGGCCATGGAGGAGGGGGTGGAGATCGAGCTGGCGGTGCGCGAGATGCCCCGGCAGATCGGCGTGGGCGAGCCGGCCATCCGCAACATGCTCGACCGGTTGGAGCGGGCCGGCCTGGTGGAGCGCGGCGGTGACAGACTCACCGTCTATGACACGGCCCGCCTCCACGACTTCCTCCAATACCTGGAGATGAAGTGGAAGTTTGGAGATCTCTAGAGTGAAGCTCCAGGTCCTCGGCTGCCATGGCGGTGAGCTGCCCTCGTGCCGCACCACGTGCTTCCTCGTGGATGACGTGCTCGCGCTCGACGCGGGCGCGCTCACCAGCTCGCTGTCGCTCGAGCAGTTGTGCAAGGTCGACGACATCCTCGTCGGCCACAGCCACTTCGATCATGTGAAGGATCTGCCGCTGATGGCGGATCTGATCATCGGCCGGCGCGACAAGCCGGTCACCATCCATGCCTCGCGCGAGTGCGCCCGTGCGCTGCGCGAGTACATGTTCAACAACGCCCTCTGGCCGGACTTCACGCGCATCCCCACGCGCAAGGAGCCGGTGCTGCGCATCAAGGCCTTCCGGGCCGGCAGCACCTTCCAGGTGGGGCCCTACACGGTGCAGTCCATTCCGGTACACCACCCGGTGGAGTCCTGCGGCTTCGTCATCACCCACGGCCGCATCTCGCTGGCCATGAGCGGCGACACCGGCCCCACCGAGAAGCTGTGGAAGGTGCTCAACCAGACGCCCACCCTCAAGGCGCTCCTGGTGGAGACGAGCTTCCCCAACGCGTTGCAGCAACTGGCCGACGTGTCCGGTCACCTCACCCCCCAGACGCTCCAGAGCGAGCTGGACAAGTTCCAGCGCAACGGCTCCAGCGTGCTCGTCTACCACCTCAAGCCGGCCTTCATTCAGCCCCTGAAGCGGGAGCTGGCCGAGCTGCCGGTGGAGGTCCTGGAGCTGGGCGACACCTTCGAGTTCTAGGTCCGGTCGCCTCCCGGACGGACGACCCGGGAGGTCTTCTGACGGAGCGCGGCATTGCATGGGAGTTGACGGGCCCGGGCGAGTGGGATTAACGCCCCTCTCATGGCCTGGTTCTCCAAGAAGCCCCGTATCGCGACCACTCCCGAGCCCGTCGAAGCCCCCAGCCGCATGCAGGGGCTCTGGGCCAAGTGCGAGAACTGCGACGAGATCATCTACCGGCAGGAGCTGGAGAAGAACCTCAACGTCTGCCCGCACTGCGATCACCACCTGCCCTGGCCCGCCCGCGCGCGCCTCGACGGCCTGTTGGATCCCAACAGCTTCGAGGAGTTCGACAAGGAGCTGGAGCCGCAGGACCCGCTCGGGTTCACGGACAGCAAGAAGTACAAGGATCGGCTGCGCACCACGCGCAAGTCGCTCGAGGAGAACGACGCCTTCATCTCCGGCGTGGGCCGCATCGAGGGCAAGCAGGTCTCCATCGGCTGCTTCGTCTTCGAGTTCATGGGTGGCTCCATGGGCTCGGTGGTGGGCGAGAAGGTCACGCGCGTCTTCGAGCGCGCCCATGAGCTGAGGTGCCCGGCCATCGTCTTCTCGGCCTCCGGCGGCGCGCGCATGCAGGAGGGCATCTTCTCCCTCATGCAGATGGCCAAGACGAGCGCGGCCATCGCCCGCTTCCGCGAGGTGGGCAAGCCCTACATCTCGGTGATGCTGCACCCCACCACCGGTGGCGTGGCGGCCTCCTTCGCCTGGCTGGGCGACGTCACCCTCGCCGAGCCCAAGGCCCTCATCGGCTTCGCCGGCCCACGCGTCATCGAGCAGACCATCCGCCAGCGGCTCCCCGAGGGCTTCCAGCGCTCCGAGTTCCTCCTCGAGCACGGGATGATCGACACCATCGTGCCGCGCAAGGAGATGCGCGCGACGCTGGCGCAGGTGATCAACCTGCTCGGGTAGTCCCCCCGCGCCCGCGCCATGTCGCTGCCTCGGACGCCGACGGAGGCCCTGGAGTTCTTCTCCCGGCTCAGTCCCTCCAGCATCAAGCTCGGACTGGAGCGGGTCCAGGCGACGCTGGAGGCGCTCGGCCACCCCGAGCGCCGCGTCCCCACGCTCCACGTCGCGGGCACCAACGGCAAGGGCAGCACCTGCGCCTTCGCCTCCTCGGCCCTCCACGCCGCGGGGCACCGGGTGGGGCTCTACACCTCGCCCCACCTGGTGCGCGTCAACGAGCGCATCCGCGTGGGCGGGGTGGAGATCTCCGACGAGGTGTTCGGCCGGCGCATCCTGGAGGTGCTCGAGCGCCACCCGGACGCGGCCACCTCGCTCACGTACTTCGAGTTCGGCACCGTGGTGGCCTTCTGGCACTTCGCCCAGGAGGCCGTGGACGTGACGGTGTTGGAGGTGGGCCTGGGCGGGCGCCTGGATGCGACCAGCGCGTGCCAGCCGCTCGTCACCGCCATCACCCCGGTGTCCTTCGACCACATGGAGTACCTCGGCCACACCCTGGGGGAGATCGCCGGGGAGAAGGCCGGCATCCTCAAGCCCGGCGTGCCCTGCGCCGTCGGCGCCGACGCGCCCGAAGCGGTGCGCCAAGCCGCCGCGTCCGTGGGCGCGCCCTTGCTGGCGCGCGGCCGGGACTGGCGGATCGAGCCGGCACCTCACGGCAACGGCTTGCGCTACGCCGACGCGAGAGGCGCGCTAGACCTCCCGCCGCCGTCGCTCGCCGGGCCGCACCAAGCGGACAACGCGGGCATCGCCGTGGCCGCGCTGCGGGCGTGGAACCCGGAGTGGCTGGACGCGGACGCGATCGCCGCCGGGCTGGCGCGGGCGGAGTGGCCGGCGCGGATGCAGCGCCTGCGCGGCCGGCTCGCCGCCTCGCTGCCGGAAGGCTGGGAGCTGTGGCTCGACGGCGGGCACAACCCCGCCGCCGGGCTGGCCCTCGCCGCGCACCTGCGCGCGTGGCGGACAGCGGCGCCGGAACGGCCGATCCACCTCGTGGTGGGCATGAAGGGCTCCAAGGCCGCCGCCGGCTTCCTGGCGCCG
>NZ_DASVSO010000228.1:0-16489 GCF_036388035.1 Archangium sp. | reverse complement strand
GGAGAAGCCCGGCAAGTTCGAGCTGGCGGACCAGGGCACCATCTTCCTGGACGAGATCGGCGAGATGGCCATCCGCCTGCAGGCCAAGCTGCTGCAGGTGTTGCAGGACGAGGAGTTCTTCCGGGTGGGCGGCAAGAAGAGCGTCCGCGTGGACAGCCGCGTGGTGGTGGCGACGAACCGCGAGCTGGAGCGGGAGATCGAGCTGGGCAACTTCCGCGAGGATCTCTTCTACCGCTTGAACGTGGTGGCCATCCGGCTGCCGGCGCTGCGCGAGCGCCCCGAGGACGTGGTGCCGCTGACGGACCACTTCCTGAAGAAGTACGGGCGCGGCTTCATGAGCGGGGTGGCGGAGCTGCCGCCCGAGGTGCTGCGGGCCTTCACCGAGTACGAGTGGCCGGGCAACGTGCGCGAGCTGGAGAACATGGTGCGCCGGCTGTGCGTGCTCAAGGACGCCTCGCTGGTGCTCGACGAGCTGCGCGGGGGAGGCCGGACGCCGGCGAGCGCGCCCTCGCTGCCCACCTCTTACGCGGGAGACGGGGACGTGGAGCCTCCGGCGCCGACGGTGCGCGTGCCGGTGGCCGCCGCGACGGTGGGCGGAGGCACGTCGGTGCAGGTGCTGGAGATGCCGGCGCGGGGCAACGCGCCCCCGATGGAGGTGCCGGCCAACCAGGCGGTGGCGCCGGTGCGCTACGCCAATCCGTTCGACGCGCCGCAGCCGCCGCCTCCTCCTCCGACCATGCCGGAAGGGGAGATGTCGCTGAAGGACATCGGCAAGCGGGCGGCGATGCTCGCCGAGCGCGAGGCGATCCTGGCCATGCTCCAGCGCACCGCGTGGAACAAGCGTCGCGCGGCCAGCAAGCTGCGCATCAGCTACAAGGCGCTGCTCTACAAGATCAAGGAATGCGGCATCGTGGACCCGAGGGCCGCGGCCGAGTTCTGAAGCGGTCGGGACATGATTTCGGCGCTCCCGGGCGGTGACGACGGGTAGCTGGGGCCCCCTGTGTCTCTCCTGCACAGGGGGCCTCTTTTTTCGCTCGCACGGTGGGAGGCGGCACCAGCCCTCGGTGCGGCGCTCTCCCCGCGAGCGGGCTTCCAGGTGGGGCTCCCCGGGGCGAGGGTGTCGGCCCCACCTTTCTCGTTGAACCCGCTCCGAGCCGAAGCCCCAGCCACAGGAGGGAGACGCATGAGCCCTCGCCCGACCTCGCCCGCCAGGCCCCTTCTCCCTGGTGTGCTCGCCCCTGATTTCAGTCTGCACAGCACACCCGACCAGCAGATCTCCCTGTCCGACTTCCGGGGACGGCCCGTCGTCCTGGTCTTCTACCCGGCGGACTGGAGCCCGGTGTGCGGCGATCAGGTGAGCGTCTACAACGAGCTCCACACGGAGTTCGAGCGCTACCACGCCCAGCTCCTGGGCATCTCGGTGGACGGGGTGTGGTGCCACCTCGCCTTCGCCGAGCACCGCAAGTTGCACTTCCCGTTGCTCGCCGACTTCGAGCCCAAGGGCGCGGTGGCGCGCAGCTACGGCGTGTACCGTGAGCACGAGGGCTACTGCGAGCGTGCCCTGTTCGTGGTGGACGCGGAGGGCCGTGTGGCCTGGAGCTACGTGTCGCCGCTCGGCGTCAACCCGGGGGCCGAAGGCGTCCTCGAAGCGCTCGAGGCGCTCCAGGCGCCCATCCACCTGAACATCTCCCCCGAGGTGTCTCCATGACGGGAAGGCTCACTCCTCCCGTGCCGGTCCGCTACTCCGGGAAGTGCGCCACGTGGCCGTCGTCGCCCGCGACCCAGATGTCGCTCGGCGAGCTGAGCGCGATGTCCCGGAGGGGCTTGCTCCCCGAATAGGAGAGAGCGGGCGCCCAGCCATCCACGGTCAGTCGGCGAAGCTTCCCGTTCTCGGCGGTGACGTAGATGGAGGACGGGTCCAGCGCTACCACGCTGGTGAAGGTGGCGTTGGCGTTGTCCGGGGGGGCGGTTACCCGCTCCCAGCTCGTGCCCCCGCTCCATTTCATCACCAGTCCCTTGTCTCCCACGGCATAGGCGAGGCTGGAGTTGGCCATCCACACGGCGCGCAGGGCCCCGGTGTAGCCCATGACGTCGCGCGGGGTGTGCGTCGTCACGGCGCTCTCTCCGCCGCTGCCGGGATAGCTGGAGATGTACGGGGTGTTGGTGTCTTCCGTGCCGCCGACCGCGAACAGCTGCGTGGACGTCACTCCGTGGAGGCCGGAGTAGGTGGGAGGGTACAGGTTGTATCGCTCCTCCAGGTCACTGCCCGGCGTCCACGCATACAACCTGCCCTTGGCGTCCACCACGTAGAGCTGGGTCGTCGTTCCCGAGGTGAATCCCACGATGCCCGTGAATTCATTATTGTTGGAGGTGTGTTTCCTCTGGTTGGTGCAACTCGTACCCGTGTGCTCGGCGACGTTCGCGTCGTAGCCAGCGAGGAAGACGTGGCCGTCGCTGGGACGGACCCATGCGGCGCGCCAGTGGATGTCTCCGCAACTTTCATCAAGGCTCTTGAAAGGCTGGCCCGCCGCGGTGCGCACTGCGAGCGCGCCCCTGTCTCCCGCCACCCACACAAGACCGTTCGCTCCGAGCGCCACGGTCTTCCAATGGTGGTCGCCGCTGAGGGCGGGGTCGTCCGTGAACACCTTCCATCCCTTGCCCCCGCAGACGCCCCCCTCGTCCCGCTGGGTGTTACAGGTGTTGTCCCGGTCGTCGCATACCTCCGAGCCGCCACTCCGGTTGTGCTTGTCACGATCGTCGCAGTCGTCCGTGTTGGGGACGGTGCCCGGAGGCGGCGTCGCACCAGGACACACCGGGAACGACTCTTGAGCGTTACCCGCGCCATCGCCGTCCCTATCCGCGTAATAGGAGGTGGGCTGGGGGGCTTCGCAGGTCAGCCCGGTGTGGCTGGCGTTGCAGACGTTCCGCCCACCGGGGCAGACCCCGCTGCACGAGGTGCCCTTGGCGAATCCATCATCCACGGTGCCATCGCAGTCCTCGTCGATCTCGTCGCACCGGGTCTCCGTGAAGTTGGCGCGGGGGAAGGCTCCAGGGTCCGAGTCCCGGCAGTCCGTGGCGTTCTCCACGTAGCGGGTGGTGCCCGAGTTCGCGGGCCTGGTGCAGCTCAACACCGCGGTGGCGGCCTTGTCGCCGAAGCCATCCCCGTCCCGGTCCGGGAACCAGGGCGAGCCCACGCCCTGATCGACGTTCCCGTCGCAGTCATTGTCCCGGGCGTCGCACACCTCGCTGGCGCCGGGGCGGCTGTCCTCGTGCGCGTCGTCGCAGTCCCTCCCGTTGTGGTCCGCGGCGACATAGCCGTCCCCATCCGCGTCCGGCGCGTCCAGGGTGATGGCGAGCTGCTCGATGCCCGCCTTCGTCTCGAGCTTCACCGTGCGCACGTCCCGGGCCACTTCATTCCCGTCGCAGGACTGCTCATGGGCCGTGGTGGTGATCTCCAGGGTGTGGCTCCAGCTCTCCTGGCGGAAGACGGCCAGGCGCACCGTCGAGGGCCCTCGCTGGAGCACCTCGAGCTGCTCTCTCGCCTCCTGGCCCTCGCCTTCCGCATCCCGGGCGGTGACGGTGATGCACCCGGCCTTGAAGCCGTAGGAGACGTCCACCCGGACGGCGGCCTCGGGGGCGCGCGGCAGGCACCCTCCCGCGAGGATCGGCAGCAGCAGAAGCGAAGCGAGTCGAGACCTCATGACACCCCTCCATTTCGTGTGGCTCTACCCCTCGCGGGTGTCCTGCCCTGGGTATTTCAGCCCCGGTCGCGGCGCACGGGGACCTTCTTGCCGCGCAGCGTGGTCTGCTTCAGCGCGGTGACGATCTGATCCGCCATGGATTCGGGCACCTCGACGAGCGAGTGGGTGTCGCCAATCTGGATGGCGCCGATCCGCTTGCCCTCCACGCCCGCCTCGCCAGCGATGGCGCCCACCAGATCCGCGGGCCGTACCCCCGCGTTGCGGCCCACGCCGATGAACAGCCGCGCCATCTCGAAGTCCTCCGACGGGCCCGTGCGGCGCTTGGGCCCCCGAGACTCCGCCCCAGGCCGTTCCCTCATGCCGGGACGTGCGGCGGTCCGGGCGTCCTTGCCCGGATGTGGGGACCGCGAGGGCCTGTCCGTGGGCGGGGCCACCAGGGGGATGTCCTTCTCCTCCTCCTCGTCACGGCCCTCCACCTGGGCGTCATGGAGCAGCTTCACCCCGGCGGCGGCCACCTCCAGCAGGTCGAACTCGGAGGCGAGGCTCTCCACCACGGAGCGGTAGGAGTCGAGCTCGCCCGCCACCAGGGCCTCGCGCAGGGAGGCGCGGACGAGCTCCAGCCGGCGGGCACGCAGGTCCGCCACGGTGGGCACGGTGGCCACTTCGATCTTCTGGCCGGTGAGCTTCTCGATGTTGCGCAGCAGCCGGTGCTCGCGCGGCTCGGCCAGGGTGATGGCCACGCCCTCGCGCCCGGCGCGACCGGTGCGGCCGATGCGGTGGACGTACGCCTCGGGGGCGTTGGGCACGTCGTAGTTGACGACGTGGGAGAGCTTCTCGATGTCCAGCCCGCGCGCGGCCACGTCCGTGGCGACGAGCAGCTCGATGGCGTGGGTCTTGAACTGCTTGAGGACGCGGTCGCGCTGCGCCTGGTCCATGCCGCCGTGGAGCGCCTGGGCCCGCCAGCCGCGGCCGTTGAGCGACACGGTGAGCTCATCCACCTCGGTGCGGGTGCGGCAGAAGACGATGGCGGCGGTGGGGGCCTCCACGTCCAGCACGCGCCCGAGCGTGGCGGCCTTGAAGGCGCGCGGGACGATGTAGGCCGTCTGGCGCACGCGCGGGCCGGTGCCGGGCGCCACCTTCTCCTTGGCGATGCGCACGTGGACGGGCTCGTTCAGGTGGCGCTCGGCGATGGAGGCGATGCGCGGGGGCAGGGTGGCGGAGAAGAGGGCCGTCTGGTGCTCCTCCGGGGTGGCCTCCAGGAGGGCCTCCAGGTCCTCGGCGAAGCCCATGTCGAGCATCTCGTCGGCCTCGTCGAGCACCACGGTGCGCACGGAGTCGAGCAGGAGCGACTGGCGCCTCATGTGGTCCAGTGCGCGGCCCGGGGTGGCGACGACGACGTCCACGCCGCGCTTGAGGACGCGCAACTGCTGCCCCATGGGCTGGCCGCCGTAGATGGGCAGCACGCTCACGCCGAGCTTCTGGCCGTAGCGGTGGATGGCCTCGGCCACCTGCATGGCGAGCTCACGCGTGGGGACGAGCACGAGCGCGGACGTGGAGAACGCCGCGTGCTCGCCGGGGGTGAGGCGCTGGAGCAGGGGCAGGGCGAAGGCGGCCGTCTTCCCGGTGCCGGTGGCGGCGATGCCGAGCAGGTCCTTGCCCGCGAGCAGCGGGGGGAGGGCGGCGCGCTGGATGGGGGTGGGCTCCTCATAGCCGAGCGCGTGGAGCGCCTCGACGAGGGCGGGCTGGAGGCCCAGTTGTTCGAAGGACGGAGGGGCGGCGGGAGTGGTGCTCACAGTGGGGGGCTTGTACCACCGCCCCCCCTGTACGTCTTGAAGTACTGGCCCCCGCCGTCGACTGCTGGCCAACCGTCAGCCGCGCAGCGTCCGGAAGAAGGACCGGATGTCTTCCACCAGGAGTTCCGGCTGCTCCATGGGTCCGAAGTGCCCGCCCCGGGGGAAGGGCGTCCAGCGCTGGAGGTTGATGTAGCGCT
Source organism: Archangium sp. (assembly GCF_036388035.1). Lineage (GTDB taxonomy): Bacteria > Myxococcota > Myxococcia > Myxococcales > Myxococcaceae > Archangium. Next base: position 10,798 of record NZ_DASVSO010000228.1, on the reverse strand, counting down.
CGGCCCAGCGCCGGGGCATCTGGGCGACGTCCCGCGGGAAGACGGCCACGGCGGTGGGGGCCTCGACGACGGGCATCCGGTCGTGCGACGGCTGCCAGGGCTGGTGCGTGGCCTCGTAGTAGTAGCGCGCGGCGCTCCCGAAGCTCTGGGTGGCCCAGTAGAGGGTCATCGTGGTGAGCAGCTCATCCCGGGAGAAGACCTTCTCGACGTCTCCCCCGCAGTCGCTCCAGGCCCGGCGCTTCTCGAGGATCCACGCACACATGCCCACGGGCGAGTCGTGCATCGCATAGGCGAGTGTCTGCGGGCGCGTGCTCTGGACGGCCGAGTACGCGCTGCCCTCCATGAAGAAGAGCATGGTCCGCCCGAGGGCCTCCTGCTCGTCCGGGCCGTACTCGGTGGGAGGAGGAGGGCCCTTGCTGAAGACGTCGAGCGGCGCCAGTCCCAGGTTGTACAGGCCGATCAGCCGGTCCGCGTACTTGTGCCCGAGCTGCAGGTTGACGAGTCCGCCCCAGTCACCGCCGTGCACGGCGAAGCGCGGGTAGCCGAGCCCCTCCATGAGCTGCACCCACAGGTCCGCCGTCTTCCACCAGTTCACGCCCGTCTTCGTCAGGGGCGTGGAGAAGCCGAAGCCCGGCAGCGAGGGCACGACGACGTCGAACGCGTCACGCGGATCTCCGCCGTACGCGGCCGGGTTCGTCAGCGGGCCGATGAGCTTGTGCATATCCCAGAACGTCCACGGCCAGCCGTGGGTCAGGATGATCGGCGTGGGGTTGGGACCCTTGCCCTTCTCGTGGATGAAGTGGATGGGGTTGCCATCGAGCGTGGTGCGGAAGTGGGAGAAGGCGTTGATGGCCTTCTCCTGGGCGCGCCAGTCGAACCCCTCCCGCCAGTAGCGCACGAGTCCGGCGAGATACTCCTGCTGGGTGCCGTAGGCCCAGCTCTCGTTGCCGGCGTCGCTCGGCCAGCGCGTCCTCGAAAGACGGTCACGGAGATCCGTGAGGACTTCATCGGAGATGGAGACTTTGAAGCGTTCCGCGTGCATGGGGGGCCCCCCGGTCCAGGAGTGGAGAAGAAACGGCCGCCGACTATAGCGCACCGCTTGCGTCGTCCACGGGGGCTCGTTAAGCGCGGACCATGCTTCCTCTCGTCCTGCTCGGGTGTGGGTACACGTTGACGCGGCTGGCCCGCGAGGAGGCGCGGCGAGGGCGGAGCGTCCTGGCCGTGACGCGAGATGACACGCCTCCGTCTGACGGGCGTGATTCCGGCTGCTTACGGGGCCTCGCCATCCCGTCGTACCCGAGGAAACGGTACGCGGTAACAGTTCGCGCCCGCTCCGGTGTTCTGGTGCGCGCGAGGACGGAGGGACCGCGTTGGCCATCGACGTAGAAGCCTGCTACCGCCGGTATGGACCGATGGTGCTCCGGCGCTGCCGCTTCCTCCTGCGCGACGAGGAGCGGGCCGTGGATGCCATGCAGGACGTCTTCGTCCAGCTCCTCGACCACCAGGAGGCCCTGTCGCAGACGGCTCCCTCCAGCCTGCTGCACCGCATGGCGACGAACGTGTGCCTCAACCGCATGCGCTCGGAGCGCCGGCGGCCCGCGGACTCGGACGAGGAGTTGCTGATGCGCATCGCGTCCCTGGAGGACCTGGAGGCGCGCACGGGGGCGGCGGCGGTGTTGGATCGGCTCTTCGGACGCGAGCAGGTGTCCACGCGCACCATCGCCGTGCTGCACCTGGTGGATGGCATGACCTATGAGGAGGTGGCTCGAGAGGTGGGCCTCTCCGTCTCGGGCGTCCGCAAGCGCCTGCGCACCTTGCGCGCCCACCTGCGGGAACTGGAGGCCGCCTGACCATGTCCCAACGCACGCCCGACTGGCTGTTGGAGCGCATCGCCCTGGGAGAGCTGCCCCCCGAGGAACTGGCCGCCGCCCGTGCGCGGTTGGCCGCCGAGCCCGGAGGCCTCGAGCGCCTCGCGAAGCTGGAGGCCGATGACGGAGCCACGCTGACGAAGCTCCCTCCGGCCCGGGTCGCCGCCGAGGTGGCACGCCGCCGCCGGGGGGTGGAGGCCTCGCGCCCGGTCCAGACGTCTCGCCGCTGGCTGCCGGCCCTCGCGCTGGGCGTGCCCGTGGCCGCGGGGCTCGCGGCGCTGATGCTCTTCTCCCAGCGAGAGCTGCCCGAGGAGCCCCGGCAGCCACGGGCGGTGCTGCTGGACACGACGCGCACCAAGGGCCTGGAGCCCAAGCTGCTCCTCCACCGCCAGACGCGAGGCGCTCCCGAGCCACTCGCGGACCAGTCCCAGGCGCGGCGGGGGGACGTGTTGCAGCTCGGCTACGTGTCCGCGGGCAAGCCCTACGGCGCGCTGCTGTCCATCGACGGCCGAGGCTCCGTCACGCTCCACTCCCCGGAGGTGCTCACCGGCTCGCCCGAGCTGAAGGGCGGAACGGTGTCGCTGCCCAGCGCGTACGAGCTGGATGACGCCCCCGCCTTCGAGCGCTTCTTCTTCGTCACCAGTGACGCCCCCTTCGACGTGAAGGCCCTGATGGAGTCGGCGCGCGCACTGGCCCGCTCCCCCGAGGACGCCCGCCGCGCGCCGCTGTCCCTGCCGCCGGAGCTGTCGCAGACCTCCCTCACGCTGCGGAAGGCTCCCTGACGCACCGGGACGATCACCCTCGCTAATGCCCCGCTGAAGGAGCGCCCGCTGGCAAGCCGTGGCCTGGTCCACAGCACGTGAGGTCCCCCTGGTCTCCGGGTTTTCAGCGGACCCCCCGGCCTGTCAGGCTGGTCAGTCCGTGCTGTAGACTCTCGACCGTCAGCACCGGGCTGAAGTCTGGACCGGCGCGAAGGGGGCATATGTCGTCCAAGCTGTTAGCGGCATTCAACGAGGGCGTGAGCCTCTCGATGTCTGGCAACCACGAGGCCGCGATCCAGGCGTTTGACCGCGTGCTGTCCCAGGACCCCAATGACGTGCTGGCACTGAGCGCCAAGGGCTCGGAGTACGCCAGCCTGGGGCGTCCGCGCGAGGCGCTGAAGTGCTTCGAGCGCGCCATCGACCTGGACCCCGAGACGGCCGAGCACTACCGCAACGCGGCCATCTGCCAGCTCGAGCTGGACGAGCCGGAGCTGGCGAGGAACCTGCTCGACCAGGCCCTGGAGCTCAACACCGAGCACGCCTGGCGCGAGGCGAGCGCGGTGGAGATCGCCAACCTGGGCGAGGCGCTGGCGACGGAGTCGGGCAAGCACCGGACGCGAGGCATCGGGCTGACGGGCAAGGCGCGCTACCGGCACGCCCGGCACGTGCTGGAGGTGGCGCTGGAGCTCAACCCGGGGCTGGCCGAGGCGGCCAGGGCCCTGGCGGACGTCTGGGCGCACCTGGGCGACACGGACAAGCGCGACCAGTACACCCAGCTCGCCGGCCGGCTGCAGCGCACCGCCACCGCCGTCTGAGTCAGAGCGCGCGCCACATGAGGTAGTGCGGGCCGATGCCGGGCAGTTCGAACTCCTGCCCCTCCACGGCGAAGTCCAGCGCTCGGTAGAAGCCCGAGGCCGTCGTCCGCGCGTTGCACCACAGTTGGGTGCCGCCGTGACGCACCGCGTGATCCATGCAGGCCCGCAGCAGTGCCGCCCCGTAGCCCTTGCCCTGCTCGGTGACGAGCACCGCCATGCCCCGCAGGCGCCACTCGGTGGGCGCTTGGGAGCCGGGCCGGGGCTCCCGGTAGAGCGACGCCACCCCGAGCTGCTGGCCCTCCACGTACAACCCCAGGTGGACGGTGTCCGCGGCGTCGTCCCCCGGGTAGACCAGCTCCTCGGGGCGCTGGTGCGGGCGGAGCACGACGTGGCGGAGGTAGCGCGTCTCGGAGGCGGGGATTTGGCGGAGCTCGTAAGGGGGCATGGCGGTCGCGGATTCTCCCGGAGGGGCGAAAAAATGGGGGAAAAAATCCGGTGTATGCCTCCCCCGGGGTTCACGCGTCCTCTCCTGTGGAAACCGGGCAACGAGGTCCACTCTTGAAGGGCACCGCCGTCATGGACGAGACGCCGATGGGAGCGAGGGGCACCCCCCTCGACTTCGACGTGCTCGTGGAGAGCGAGCAGGCGGCTCTCCTGCGCCTGGCACGGCGGCTCGTCTGGGACGGGGAGGAGGCGAGGGACCTCGTCCAGGCCACCCTGGCCGATGCCTATGAGAAGCGCCACGCCCTCCGGGACCCCAAGGCGGGCCCGGCCTGGCTGCGGCGCATCCTCGTCTCGCGCGCCATCGGCCACCTGCGCCGGCGCCGGGTGTGGAGCGTCGTGCGCGAGGTGCTGGACCTCGGACCGGACTCGCACCCCTCGCCCGAGGAGCGCTTCGCCGGTGTCGAGCGCTGGCGCGCCTTTGGCCGGGCCCTGAGGACCCTTCCGGCCCAGCAGGCCACGGCCTTCTCCCTCCGCTACCTGGAGGGGCTCGAGCTCGACGCCATCGCCGATGCCATGAACATCGGCCGCGGCACCGTCCGCATCCACCTCTACCGTGCGCTTCGGAAGCTCAAGGCCGCCGACGCGCTTCAAGGAGACACCCCATGAGTTGCCAGGACTTCGCCGCGGCCCTCGTGGACGAGCGCCTGCCCCGGCCCCCGGGCCTCCAGGCCCACCTGGAGCAGTGCGCCGAGTGCCGTGCGCTCGCCGGCCTCCATGCGTCCGCCAGCGTGCTGCGCCTGCCCGACCCGCCGGAGCCGGCCACCCTCTCGCGCGAGGCCATCCTCGGAGAGGTGCGCCGCCGCCAGCACCGCCGCCGGGTGGCCGCCAGCGCCACCGCCACCGCCGCCGCGGTCGCCCTGGTGCTGCTCATCTCGCCGCGCGTGAGGACGCCGGTGTCCGGCGAGGCCGATCCGGTGGTGGGCGGCCCCCTCGAGGGCTCCCTCCAGGTCGAGCAGCCCACCCAGGCCGCGCAGGGGGAGGTCGCCTCCCTCGGGCTGCTGTTCGACGAGGTGCACGGCTACACGCGCACCCACCCGAGCGTCGAGGACGCCATGTACCAGCCCTTCGGAGCGCTCGCCGCGTGGGTGCGCCCGCCGGACTCCACGGCGCTCGACGCGGAGCCCTTCCAGTCGGCCCTCGCGGCCTTCCATGTCCCGAAGTCGCAGTGACTCGAAGTCTGAAGCAGTAACGAAAGGAGCCGTCCCATGATGAAGAAGCTGATGTGCGCTCTCCTGGTCCTCACCGCCGTGCCCGCGCTCGCCCAGGACACGGAGGAGGACGTGGTGATCATGCGGGGGCCGGGCAGGGCCCCGATGCCGCCGCCTCCTCCGCTCCCGCCCGAGCCGCCCCTGGCCCCCCCGTCCTTCGGGATTCCTCCGCAGGTGGCGGCGAAGATCGGCCTGCCGCGGGAACTCGTGCAGAAGGTGCAGGATCTGACGTTCACGGCCAATGAGGCGCTGATCGGCCTGGAGGCGGACCTCAAGCGGGCCCAGCTCGTGCTGGAGAAGGAGCTGCGCCAGCCGAGCCCCAACGAGGGCACCGTGAAGGACCTGGTGGAGAAGGCGGGCCGCGCGGAGACGGCGGTGCGCCAGAACCGGGTGGGCCTGCTGGTGGCCATCAAGAAGGCGCTGGGCCCCGACTACTGGGCGAAGCTGGAGGCGGAGATGGGCCCCATGCCCCTGGGGATGGGCGCGCGGCACTTCCGCATCGAGCGGCGCATCGTGACGCCCCCGGCGCCCGGCCAGGAGCACGAGGAGCGCAGGAAGTAGCCGCCCCCGCTCCGGAGCGCCTACGAGCCCACACTCCGCGCCGCCGTCCCCTCCCATCGCCCGGACCCCGTGCCCATAGTGCCGGGCATGGATGCCGACAAGAAGCACCAGTTGGACGCGGATGCGGCCCAGCTCCAGCGCCTGGGGTACGCGCAGCAGCTGCTGCGCGACATGGGCGGCTTCTCCAACTTCGCCGTCTCCTTCTCCATCATCTCCATCCTCACCGGAGCGGTGACGCTCTATGGCCATGGCCTGCGCTTTGGCGGGCCGTTCGTCATGGGGATCGGGTGGCCCCTGGTGGCGGTGATGACGCTGACGGTGGCGGCGAGCCTCGCGCAGCTCGCCTCCTCGTTCCCCACGGCCGGAGCGCTCTACCACTGGGCCGCCATGCTCGGCGGCCCCCGGGTGGGCTTCTTCACCGCGTGGCTCAACACCATCGGCCAGTTCGCCATCACCGCGGGCATCGACTACGGGCTGGCGGAGTTCCTCGCGGACATGTTCGGGTGGCCACGGGAGCGGGGCTCCGTGCTGCCGCTCTACGCGGCCATCCTGCTGTCGCACGCCGTGCTCAACCACGTGGGCGTGCGCGTGGTGGCGATGCTCAACGACCTGTCGGCCTGGTATCACCTGGTGGGAGTGGCCGTGGTCATCGGCGCGCTGGTGGCCTTCGCGCCCAAGCAGGACGTCTCCTTCCTCCTCACACGCTTCTCCTCGGAGGGCTACCTCGGCACCCACGGCTACGGCTACGTCTTCCTCATCGGCCTGTTGCAGGCGCAGTGGACGTTCACCGGCTACGACGCCAGCGCCCACATCTCCGAGGAGACGGTGGACCCCACGCGCAACGCGCCCTGGGGCATCTTCCTGTCCGTGGCGGTGAGCGCGGTGGTGGGCTACGCGCTGCTGGTGGGGGTGACGCTGGCCATCAAGGATCTGCCGGCCGCCGCCGCCTCGGCCAACCCCTTCCTGTACGTGCTGCGCGAGTCGTTGGGGCCGGCGCTGGGCGGGGCGATGGTGTGGATCGCCATCGGCGCCATGTGGTTCTGCGGGCTGGCCTCGGTGACGTCCAACTCGCGCATGCTCTTCGCGTTCGCCCGGGACGGGGGGCTGCCGGCCTCGTCGCTGGTGGCGCGGGTGTCGCCGCGCTTCCGCAGCCCCCATGTGGCCATCTGGGTGTCGGTGGCGGCGGCCTTCGTGGTGGCCCTCTGGAGCGGGGCGTACGCGGCCATGGTGGCGCTCAGCACGCTGGCCCTCTATGCCTCGTACGCACTGCCCGTGCTGGTGGGCTGGCGCGCGCGGCGCAGCGGGACGTGGTCGCACCGGGGGCCGTGGGACCTGGGGCGCCTGTCCACGCCGGTGAACCTGGTGGCGCTGGGCTGGTGCGGAGTGGTGATGGTGCTCTTCGTCCTGCCCCCCAACCAGCTGGCGGGGTATACGTTCGCCGGGGCCCTCGCCCTGCTGACTGTCTACTGGGTGGCAATCCAGCGCCACACCTTCGTGGGTCCGAAGGTGACGCTGCTCACGCCGGCTCCTGTCCAGGCAAGTTCCGGGAAATGAGTCCGGGGGGCGAGCAGGTAGAACCCGGAGAGAGTCCTCTTCTTCCGAATCGGAGTCGTCCTTTATGAGCAAGCGTCCGCAGTCCGAGTCCTCCGAGCTGGTTGCCGCGGCGACGGCCATCGAGGAGGAGCTGCGCAAGTTCGAGACCCTCGCGGAGGAGGTTCGCAGTGGCCCCATGCGCTCGCAGAAGCACCTGGAGAGGATGGGCAAGCTGCTCAACCAGGTGGCGGACTGCGACGAGCGGATGGTGGCCAACATGCGCTCGCTGCTCGGGGTGCTCAACAAGTGGAGGGACCGGCAGCAGACGCTGGCGACCGAGGTGAACAGCCGGGCGCAGGAGCTCCAGACGCGCACCAAGGTGTACCAGGAGCTGATGCAGCGCTTCGGCGGGCTGGGGCAGGAGGCGGGGGCGCTCAGCACGCAGATGCAGGAAGTGGCCGGGATGACGCAGCAGGGCCAGCCGATGAAGGCCGAGGAGATCATCTCCTCGCTGCAGCTGGTGAACGAGCGGATGACACAGGTGGCGGACAACGCCGGAAAGCTGGCGAGCGACGCGGAGGCGCACGACTTCCTGGACGTGTCGCGCGACGCCGAGTCCCTGAGGCAGCAACTCCTGGCGGCGCGCAACCGGGCGAACCTGTTGCAGCAGAAGCTGCACCCCGCCAACGCCTGAGTCTCTAGTCCCAGGAGGGTCCCATGCGGTTGGGAGTCATTCCAGAAAACCCCATCGAGCGGCTCGTGCTCGCCGCGGGGCTCGTCCCCCGGCCGATCATCGAGACCCAGCTCGCCTTCACGCAGGCCCGCGCCGTGATGGCGGGCGTCGAGCTGGGCCTCTTCGAGGCGCTCAAGGACGAGGCCCGGACGGTCGAGGAGCTCGCCCGGGTCCGTGGCACGCACCCGCGAGCCACCGAGGCGCTCCTCAACTGCCTGGTGGGGTGTGACTACCTGGCGTACGAGGACACGACGCGGCGGTACTCGCTGCGGCCGGTGTCTCGCAAGTGGCTGTTGCTCGACAGCCCGCACTCGCTCGCCAACAAGCTGCGCTTCCAGCTCCTCGAGTGGCGCTACCTCGACCAGCTCGAGTCCTTCGTGCGCGACGGCAAGCCCATCGAGCTGCACAGCTCGAACAGTGCGGCGGAGTGGCGCTCGTACCAGGCGGGGATGGTCGACGTGGGCCGGCTCAGCTTGGGAGAGGTGGTGGCCCGGACCCCTGTTCCCAAGGGCGCCCGCCGGATGCTCGACATCGGCGGCTCGGGCGGAACCTACTCCGCGGCCTTCCTGCGCAAGTACCCCGGGCTGCGCGCGACGATCCTCGACCTCGAGGCGGCGGTGCAGCATGCGCGCCCGTTCGTGGAGGCGCACCAGCTCGGAGAGCGCCTCGAGCTCATCGCGGGGAACGTCCTCACCGATGACCTGGGGGAGGGCACCTATGACTTCGTGTTCATGTCCTCGGTGGCGCACCACTTCACGCGCGAGCAGAACGGCGAGGTCGCGCGCAAGGTCTTCCGAGCGCTCGTTCCGGGCGGGGTGTTCATCCTCCAGGATTTCGAGCGGGGGAAGCGGCCGTCACCGAAGAACCAGAGCGGTGCGCTGATGGACCTCTACTTCGCCCTCACCAGCGCGTCCGGCACGTGGGCCCTCGACGAGATGCGGGACTGGCTCCGTCAGGCGGGCTTCACTCCGCGCAGGTCCGTGAAGTTCCGCGCCGCGCCCGGCATGGTGCAGGCGGTCGGGGTCAAGGCGTAGCTCAGGCGGAGCGGGGGAGCTTCGTCCGGCTCATCTCGAGGATGCGCTTGAAGTGCTCGGCGGTGACGGGGACCACGCTGATGCGGCTCTTGGTGATGAGCGGGATGTCCTTCAGCTCGGGGGTGGCCTTGATGGTGGCGAGCGTCACCGGCTCCTGGACGGCCACCACGGGGCCCATGTCCACGGAGGCCCAGTCCTCGCCGGGCGCGGTGGGGTCCGGCCCCGCCTCGGTGAGCACGCGGGCCACGCCCACCACCGCCTTGCCCTCGTTCGAGTGGTAGTAGAGGCACAGGTCCCCGGGCTTCATCGCCCGGAGGTTGTTGCGGGCCTCGTAGTTGCGAATGCCCGTCCACTCCGTCCTGCCGTCCTTCACCAACCGCGCGTAGGGGTAGACGGAGGGCTCGCTCTTGATCAGCCAGTATTGGGGTTTCTTCGCCATGGCGCGCGCATGGTAGAGAGCCAGCCCATGGCCATCCAGGGATATGACGAGCTCGACGCCACCGCCCTCGCCGAGCGGGTGCGCAACAAGGAGGTCCACCCGACCGAGCTGGTCGAGGAGGCCATCGCGCGCATCGAGGCCCTCAACCCGAAGCTCAACGCCGTGGTCCACAAGATGTACGACCAGGCGCGCAAGGCCGCTGCGGGAACGCTGCCCGAGGGCCCCTTCACCGGGGTACCCTTCCTGGTGAAGGACCTCGACGGCTATCTGGCGGGCGAGCCCTACGCGGGCGGGTGCCGGGCGCTGGTGGGCTTCATCCCCGACCATGACTCGGAGCTGCTCGCGCGCCAGCGCCGCTCGGGCGTCATCATCGTGGGCAAGACGAACACGCCCGAGCTGGGAATCCTCGGCGTCACCGAGCCGGCGCTGCGAGGACCGACGCGCAACCCGTGGAACCTGGATCACACGCCGGGAGGCTCCAGCGGGGGCTCGGCGGCGTGCGTGGCGGCGCGGGTGGTGCCCATGGCGCACGGAGGCGACGGTGGCGGCTCCATCCGCATCCCCGCGTCCGCCTGTGGCCTCTTTGGCATCAAACCGACCCGCGCGCGCAACCCCGTGGGCCCGGACGTGGGCGAAGGGTGGGGTGGCTTCGTCCAGCAGCACGTGCTGACCCGCAGCGTGCGCGACAGCGCCGCGATGCTCGATGCGACGCAGGGCCCGGAGTCCGGTGCGCCGTACATGGTGGTGCCTCCCGCGCGGCCCTACCTCCAGGAGGTGGGCACTCCGCCCGGACGGCTCCGCATCGCCTTCTCCACCGGCTCGCTCTTTGGCAAGCACGTCCACCCGGACTGCGTGGCGGCGGTCCGGGACGCGGTGAAGCTGTGCGAGGAGCTGGGACACGAGGTCGTCGAGGACGCGCCGCGCTTCGACCGCGAGGAGCTGGTGCGCGCGTACCTGGTGACCGTCGCTACCAACGTGGCGGTGCAGATGAAGGAGATCGCCCAGCTCATCGGCAGGCCCGTGGGACCGACCGACGTCGAGCCGTCGACGTGGGCCCTCGCGCAGATCGGCCAGATGCTCTCCGCGGTGGACATGCAGGAGGCGCGCAACACCACCCTCCGGACGAGCCGACTGACGGCGACCTTCCACGAGCGCTACGACCTGTTCCTCGACGCGACGCTCGCCTATCCGCCGGTGCGCGTCGGAGAGCTGGCACTCAAGCCGGCCGAGCTTGCCGCGCTGACGGTCCTGCGCAAGGTGCCCCTGAAGCCCGTGGTCATGAAGCTGTTCGACCAGCTCGCGGCCAACAGCCTGGAGCCGACGCCGAACACCCAGCTCTTCA
>NZ_DASVSO010000227.1:0-1829 GCF_036388035.1 Archangium sp. | reverse complement strand
TGTCCTCGGGCGAGGTGTCCAACACCAGCCGCCGCCACGGCCGGTGCAACCACCAGGACTTCATGCTGACGAAGTACGTGGACCAGGCCTCGCCGCTGCTCAACCAGTACTGCAGCGGCGGCAACAACATCCAGCAGGCCGTCATCACCATCTACCAGGCCGCCGAGGAGGGGGCGATCAGCGCACCCGTCCCGTTCTTCAAGTACACCCTGGACAACGTCCTCCTCAGCTCGGTGTCGGTGGGCGCCGGCGGTGGGGACCTCCCCATCGAGAGGGTGACGCTCAACTACACGAAGATCTCCTGGGAATACATCGTCCAGAAGCAGGAGTCGCCGGGTACGGCCCTGGCCGGTGCCAAGACGGGGAGCTGGAACCTCGCCACCAACCAGGCGGCGTGACCATGGCGCAGCGGGATGGGGAAGGCGCGGTGGCCCCCGCTCTGCTGTTCGACCGACTGGTGGACTTGGAGCCGTGGCATCCGCGCGAGCCCCGTCCGCTGCGCACGTTGGACCGTGAGCAGCTGGAGGCCTCGGTGAAAGCCGAGGTCTCCCAGCTCCTCAACACGCGCTGCTCCCTGAGTGTGGCGGAGGCCGAGTCCCTCGCGCCCCATGAGCGCACCGTGCTGGATTACGGGGTGCCCGACATGGGGTGGATGAGCCCGGCCTCCGGGGAGGATCAGGCGCGAATCGCCCGGGTTCTGGCCCAGGCCCTGGCGGCCTTCGAGCCGCGGCTGAGAGGGCCGCGGGTCACAGTGGATCGTTTCGATGCCGAGCGGCGGCTGCTGTACGTCGCCGTCTCGGCGTCACTGGTGGTGGGCCGGCTCACCGAGCCGGTCTCTTTCAAGGTCGGGTTGGATCTGCACGGCACGCGAGGAGAAACCCATGGCCGATAGCCAGGACGCACTGCGGCTCGCCTACCAACGCGAGCTGGACTACCTGCGGCGGATGGGGGCCCGCTTCGCCGAGGATCACCCCAAGATTGCCTCGCGGTTGCAGCTCACCGAGGACCGGGCGGCGGATCCGCATGTGGAGCGGCTGCTGGAGTCCTTCGCCTTCCTCACCGCTCGCGTGCAGAAGGGCTTCGAGGACGAGCTGCCGGAAGTGACGACCCAGCTGCTGGGCCTGCTCTACCCCCACTTCGTCGAGCCGGTGCCCTCGCTGGCCATCGCCCGCTTCGAGGTGGACCCCCAGCGGAAGCCGCCCGCCTCGGGCTACGCGGTGCCCCGGCACACCCTGTTGTATGCGGAGACGGAGCAGGGCCACACCTGCCGCTTCCGCACCTGCTACCCGGTCACCCTCTGGCCCGTGGAGCTGACCGAGGCCCGGCTGGAGTCCACCAGCCGCTATGACTTCCTGGAGCGGCGCACGGACGTGGCCGCCGTCCTCCGCCTGCGGCTGGAGGCGCGTGGGGTTTCCTTCTCGGAGCTGGAGCTGGAGCGCCTCCCGCTGTACCTCGGCGGCGAGCGGCGCACCGCCCACACCCTCTACGAGCTGCTCACCTGCAACCTGCGCGGGGTGGTGCTCGTCCCGGATCCGGACGGGCATACCCGGGCCCCCGTTCACCTGCCCGCCGACAGCGTCCACCCCCTGGGCTTCGGCCGGGACGAGGAGGTGCTCCCGGCCCACCCGCAGTCCCACGCCGGCCACCGCCTGCTGCAGGAGTACTTCGCCTTCCCCGACAAGTTCCTCTTCTTCGAGCTCGCGCCCGGCAACGCCCACGTGCGCACCGCGAACCGGGTGCTGGACGTGCTGCTGCTGCTGGACGCGCTGCCCCAGGGCCGGCTGGCCCTCACCCCGGACAGCTTCAGCCTGGGGTGCACGCCCATCGCC
>NZ_DASVSO010000226.1:0-6884 GCF_036388035.1 Archangium sp. | reverse complement strand
AGGCGGCGCCCAGCGGAGCAGGTGGCGAACCGCCTTGGACACACCGCCAGCCCCTGGAGTGCCGCGACCAGGGGCTGGCGGAGGGGACCCGCGTCTAGCGCACGGCGACGCCGACGGCGAAGCTGTCGACGAGGTGGCCGTTGAGGGCCTCCGCGGTCAGCTTGCACGCCACGCCGGAAGTCGGGGTGGTCCAATTGTAGGTCGCGCTGCAGTAGCCACCGGAGGCGCAGCTGTCCCACATCTTCTTCAAGGTGCCGCCGCAGGTGGAGTGTAGACGGGCCTCGAAGGTTCCGAAGCGCGTACCGAAGTCCATCCACATGTCCACCGTGTACGCCATCCCGGCCTGCGCGCTGGGCAGGGTGGCGCTGGAGCCGCTGCGGTACACGCTCGTGTTCGGCACGCCCGGACCCGAGAAGTTGATGCTGTAGATGCTGGGGCGGGCCACGTACTCGCCCGTCACCTGCACGCTGCCCTCACCCGGGCCACCATCCACCGGAGCCGAGAAGGTCGTCACCTCCAACGACTCGGTGGTGCTCTGCCAACGGGAGGAGACCGTCACCGAGATGCGGCACACGCCGGGGCTGCTGTTGCTCCAGCGGGTGGAGGAGGACCAGGGGCTGCTGAAGGTACTGGTCGGGCAGCTGCTCGACCACGAGTACGACAGCGCATCGCCATCCAGATCCACCGCGTCCACCTTGAGCGAGATGGAGTTGCCAACGGTGACCTCCGTCCCCGAGGCCGTCACCGAGCGGATGAGCGGCCCGATGTCACCCTGCGACGGAGAAGGCGTCAGGTCATAGATGCGCAGGGTCACCGACGTGGAGCCACCGGCCACGATGGTGACGGTCGCGGAGCCAGAGGCCACCAGCGTGCCGCCACTCGTCGCGCCACCGTCCATCGAGCCCGCGTCCATCGCGGAGCCGCCATCCGACCAGCCCGCGTCCGACCAGCCCGCGTCCGTCGAGCCGCCGTCCGGCCAGCCCGCGTCCGTCGAGCCGCCGTCCGGCACATACGAGGACGAGTACCCCTCGGCGGTCAGGGTCTGCTCCCCGGCCGGCAGCAACAGGCGCCCGGAGAAGACGCCAGCGTCCGCGTTGTAGTCCAGCGTCCGGGAGACGTTGGCCGGCTGCGCGGTGATGACCATCCTGTCGATGTTGTACGCGGACAGTCCGCGCACCACCACCTGCGCCTCACCCTCACTGGACTGGGGCTGCTCCTCTTCCGGGGGCTGGCACGCCACCAGCGCGAGAGTCAGGCCCACCACCACGCCCAGCGCGCGGTCGAATCTCTTCCACATGTGATTGCTCCTACCTGGTGCCATGACGAGGCACTCGTCCGGTCACTCTATTAGAAAATTCCAATACCGGACAACTCGGAATTACACGAGCTACAGGCCGGAGGCGTCCGCGAACCGAACCAGTTCCGACAACAGCTCGTCGGGCCGCTCCACATGTGGGATGTGGCCGAAGCGCTCCACCACCCTCACCCGCGCATGCGCTGGCAGGTGCGAGCGGAAGAAGTCCAGGCTCTGGTGGGGCAGCAGCTTCTCACTCCCCCCCCACACGAAGAGCACCGGCATGGGGAGCCCCTTGAGCACCTCGGGCTTGAGGTACTCGCCCCTGGCCAGCGCGTCCGCGCTCAGCGCTCGCACCGCCGGGGTGGAGTAGATGCCGCGCACCATGTCGGCGAACACCATCATCAGCCAGGGCGGGCGGTGGAAGAGGCGCCGGGTGAGCGCGCGAGACTGCTCGGCCGTGCGCACGTCCATGGCCTCCAGCACCTCGCGGATGAGCTCGTGCCCCACGTCCGCTCCCGCGGGGGCCACCAGCCCCAGGGCCTTCACCAGCTCCGGGTGCTCCGCCGCGAGCTGCACCGACATGGCTCCGCCCAACGAGTTGCCCACCACGAAGGCCGGCCCGCCCACCACCTTGCGGCAGTACTCCACCAGCATGTCGTACTGGCCGCGCACGCACGTGGGCCCGAGGCAGTACTCCGGCGAGAAGCCATGTCCCGGCAAGTCCACCGCCAGCACCCGCTCGAAGCGCTTGGACAGTCCGAAGAAGAGGCGCGCGAAGCCGTTGGCCGCTCCGCCCAGCCCGTGCACCAGCAGGATCGGCGGCCCCTTGCCGCTCCCCTTCAACGCGTAGTGGTGGAGCGGCTGCCCGGCCACGTCCACCATCTCCGATTGCACCCCGCGCGCCACCAACATGCGCCGGGTCACCACTTGGAGGCCTGAAATGAGATCCACGGCCTGGAGACTACTCACCGCCATGCCGCGCCGCATCAGTTAGCGCGCGGGCGCCAGCCAAGGTGCCGGGTCCACCGCGTTCCCGGCCCGGCGAATCTCGAAATACAGGTAGGCGCCCTTGAGGGAGCCCGTGTCGCCTACCTCACCGACGACCTCGCCCGCCGTCACCTGGGCCCCCACCTGGGGCGTGACAGTGGACAGGTGCGCCACCAGCGAGTGGTAGCCGCCTCCATGGTCCAGGATGAGCAGGTTGCCGTAGCCGCGCAGCCAGCCCGCGTAGGCCACGGTGCCCTCGGCCACCGCCTTCACCGGCGTGCCCGCGGGCGCGCGGATGTCCACGCCCTTCTGCACGGTGACGGTGTTGAAGCGCGGGTTCACCACCTTGCCGAAGCCCACCTCGATGAGGCCCGGCGCGGGGAACGGCAGCTTGCCCTTGAGCGCCCCGAAGCCGGACGTGGCCGGGCCCTCGTTCAGGTCCTGGATGACGCGGCTGAGGTCCGCGTCCGCCTGCTCCAGCTCGCGCACCATGCGCCGCGCCAGCTCGGCCTCGCCCTTGATGGCGCCCACCACCTCCTCCAGCGCCTCCTGCTGCGCCCGCGCCAGCCCCGCCTGCTCGCGCAGGAAGCCGAGCCGCACGTCCAGTGAGCCCTGCAGCCGCCGCAGCTCGGCCGCCGCCTGGCGCCGCAGTCGCGCCACCCGCTGTACCGTGCGCAGCAGCCGCAGATCCTCCTCCAGCGTCGCCCGCAGCGCCCGCGAGCGCCACACCATGGCGGAGAAGTCCTTGGCGCTCAGCAACACCTCCAGGGGCCGGCGCCGCATCATCCGGTACATGCCCCACAGCCGCGGCGACAGCCGGCGCATCTGCGCGCGCAGCATCTGCTGCGTCAGCGCGTCCTCCTGCTCGGCCACGGCCAGCCGCTTGCGGAAGACGGCCAGGTCCCGCTCCAGCACCTTCACCCGCTGCGAGCTGGTGGCCGCCCGCTGCTCCACCATCTCCAGCACCTCGAGCGCGGACACCTTGCGCGACTCGATGAGCGCGAGCGCCGCCCGCTGCGTGGCCAGCTTCTCCCGGACGTCCGCCTGCTGCGACGCCTCGTCCAGCGCGGACGGCGGCGCCTCGGTCCCCTCTTGCGCGAGGGCCGCGGCACCACACAGCAGCAGCCAGAGGAGGACGAGCCGGCTCATACCCGCAGGAAGCGCCCCACCGCGATGAAGCTTCCGCCCAGCCCCAGCGCGCAGCCCGCCACCAGCAGCTCCAGGGCGATCGCCGGCTCCAGCAGCGGCACCATGCCCCCGGACCCCACCAGGAAGGAGAAGAGCGAGGCCAGCCCCGGCCCCACCAGCCGCTCGAAGGTCAGCAGGGCCGTGAGCGCCACCACCGCCCCGAGCAGCCCCTGCAGGAAGCCCTCGATGAGGAAGGGCGCCTTGACGAAGCGGTCCGTGGCGCCCACCAGCTTCTGGATTTCGATCTCCCCGCGCCGCGCGTAGATGGCGAGCTGGAGCGTCGCGGACACGATGACCACCGTGGCCAGCAGGACCACCGCGAAGGCCACCCAACCGCCGTAGCGCAGCGCCTTCGAGATGGCCGAGAGCCGCTCCACCGCCTCCTCGCCGTAGTCCACGCCGGTGACGCCGGGCATGGCGCGCAGCTCCTGCGCCAGCGCCTTCAGCGCGCCGGGCGTGCGCCGCTCCGAGGGCACCTCCAGCTCCAGCGAGGGCGGCAGCGGGTTCTCCGGCAGGTGCGTCAGCGCCTCGCCCAGGTCACCCAGCTCACGCTCGAGGCGCTCGAGCGCGACCCGCGGCGGCACCAGCGTGGCCCGGCCTCCACTGGTGGCCTCCATCCGCTCGCGCAGCACCGAGGCGCCCTCCTCGTCGAGCTCGGACGACAGGTACACCGTCACCTGCACCTCGCCCCCCAGCGAGCCGAGCAGTCCGTCCACCATCCGCCCCACGGCCTGCGCCAGCCCCGCGGAGAAGAGGGCGATGGCGATGGTCGTCACCGCGATGAAGTGGACGAAGGGCGCATGCCGCAGGCCCGAGGCCGCCGAGCGCCAGAAGTAGGCCGCCTTCGCCAGCACGCTCATCCCGCCGCCATCCGCCGGGCGGCCTTCACGCCGTCCTCGTCCGAGACGATCATCCCCCGCTCCAGCCGCAAGGTGCGCTTCTGGTAGCGGGTGATGAGGCTGGTGTCGTGGGTGGCCACCATCACCGTGGTGCCGCGCACGTTCACGTCCATGAGCAGGTCCATGATCTCCAGCGTGAGCGCCGGGTCCAGGTTCCCCGTGGGCTCGTCCGCCAGGAGGATGGTGGGGTCATTCACGAGCGCCCGGGCGATGACGACGCGCTGCTGCTCACCACCCGAGAGCTTCAGCGGCAGCGAGTCCGCCTTGTGCTGCAGGCCCACGAGCTTGAGCATGCGCTGCACGCGCTCGCGCGCCTCGGCGCGGGGCGTGCCCAGCACGTCCAGGGCGAAGCCCACGTTGTCGGACACCGTGCGGTGCGGCAGCAGCTTGAAGTCCTGGAACACCACGCCGATGTTGCGGCGCAGGTAGGGCACGGCCGACTCGCGGATGCGCGCGATGTTGCGCCCGCCCACGAGCACCTGCCCCTTGGTGGCCTTCTCCGCGCAGAAGATGAGCTTCATGAGCGTCGTCTTCCCCGCGCCCGAGGGCCCGGTGAGGAAGACGAACTCGCCCTTCTCCACATGGAGGTTGATGTCCGAGAGGACGGGCGGATCCCCGGGATACGCCTTGTAGACGTGGAACATCTGAATCATGGGCGGGGCGATTATGGCCCTGCTCGTGCCACCTGTGCCACGGTGGGCGCGTGGCCACGCCCAACTCCCCGAGTGCGACCTCCCCCGAGCCCTCCCGCACCCGCCGTTTCGGGTTGCTCGCCGGGCCGCTCGCCGCCGCGGCCCTGTTGCTCCTCCCCTCGGGGCTCCACACGGTGCCCGGCCAGGGACACCGCCCGGCCGCCGCCGCCGCCGTGGCCGCTTGGATGGCCCTCTGGTGGTTCACCGAGGCCGTCCCCATGGCCTGGACGGCCCTGCTCCCGCTCGTCCTCTTCCCGGCGCTGGGGGTCTTCGCCGTGGAGGGCCTGCCCGCCGCCGTGGCTCGCTCCACCCTACCCTACGTGGACCCCTACATCTTCCTCTTCCTCGGGGGCATGGCCCTGGGGGCCGCGCTGGAGCAGTGGCACCTGCACCGCCGCATCGCCCTGCTCATCATGCGCGCCATCGGCACCGCGCCCCAGCGGCTGCTGCTCGGCATGCTGGTGGCCACCGCGAGCATCTCCCTGTGGATTTCCAACACCGCCACCGCGGTGATGATGGTGCCCATCGGCCTGGCGCTCATCGCCCAGCTCGAGGCCAGCGAGGGCCGCCGGCTGGGCCACTTCGGCGCCGCGCTCATGTTGGGCGTGGCCTACGGCTCCAACGTGGGGGGAATCGGAACGAAGATTGGCAGTCCCACCAACTCCGTCTTCGCGGGCGTGGCCTCGCGGCGGCTGGGGGTCGAGGTGGGCTTCGTCGAGTACATGGTGGCCGCCCTGCCCTTCGTCGTCCTCTTCCTGCCGCTCGTGTGGTGGGTGCTGTGGCGCGAGGGGCGCAAGGACGCCCTGGGCCCCGGGCAGGGGGTGGACGTCATCCAGCGCGAGCTGGCCGCGCTCGGGCGGCTGTCGGGGGGCGAGAAGGTGGTGGGCACCGTCTTCCTCGTGGCCGCGGTGCTGTGGATGGGGGGCGACTTCTTCCGGGACGTGCTCGCCCCGTGGGTGGCCTCGGCCTTCGGCGGCTTCAAGCTGCTGGGCAAGCACTACGAGGCGGGCGTGGCGCTGCTCGCCGCCGGGACGCTGGTGCTGCTCGGCCGACTCTCACGCCAGGCCCTCGCCCGGGTGCCCTGGGACACGCTCTTGCTGCTGGGAGGGGGCTTCGCGCTCGCCGCCGGCATCGAGGGCAGCGGTCTGTCCACGTACATGGCCTCGCGCCTGTCGGGTCTCGAGTCCCTGGGCGCTCCCGCCCAGTACGGCGCCGTGGCCCTGGCCACCGTGCTGCTGTCGGCCGTGGCCTCCAACACCGCCACGGTGAACGTGCTGCTCAACGTGCTGCCCCCCTCGCTGCCCCTGCTCGCGGTGAGTACCTACGCCTCGTCGTGCGACTTCGCCCTGCCCGCGGGCACTCCGCCCAACGCCATCGTCTTCGGCAGTGGCTACGTGCGCCTGCCCACGATGATGCGGGTAGGCGTGGCGCTGGACGGGCTCGCCGTCGCGCTGCTCACCGCCTACGGGCTCGTGTGGGTGCGCTACTGGTTGTCCTCGCCCGCCAGGTAGCTGAGGATGACCTCGTCCAGGCTCTTCTCGGAGATGAGGTCCTCTCCGAAGAGCGTCTCCACGCCCACCTCGTTGATCTTCGGCGCGACCTGGAGGGCGCGCGCGGCGGCGATCTCCGGGGGGACGAAGGCGGCGGGCGGTGCGACGGGCTGCGCGGGCTTGGCGACGGGGGCCGCCGGGCGCGCGTGGGCGGAGTCCTCGGCCGGGCCGAGCTGCCCGGGCTGGTAGTGGCGCACCCCCGAGGTGTCGAAGCCGTCGTACACGCCGTTGATGAGGTTGCGCAGCATCTCCTTATGCTGCTCCTCCATCA
>NZ_DASVSO010000225.1:0-11507 GCF_036388035.1 Archangium sp. | reverse complement strand
CTGGAGCATCTCCATCATGCGCGGTGACCAGGTCCTCAAGACCATCAGCGTGAAGGTGCTGTAGTCCTCCGCTGGACCCCGACGCGCCCGTCTGGTGGCCCCCGCGGCCCCGACGGGCGCGTCCATTTCCCGGTGAAACATTCCGGGAATTCGACTTCTCTACCGGGGACGTGATAGACGCGGGCCGCCTTCAGGCCTGCTGTCCCGATCCTGAAGGGCGAGGCTGTGCTGAAGCGTCGGCGTGCGGATTTCCCGCCCGCAGGCGGCCAACCCCTCGACACTCTCTCTTGAGGAGTTGCACCCCCATGAAACCCACTTCACGGATGGACGCTCTCCGCGCGAGCGTCACCGGAACGGCCGCCAGGGTCCTCGGACTCCTGGCCGTGCTGGCCGGCAGCACCGCCCGCGCCAGCGAGGCGGACCTCGTCCTTCCCGACTTCCGCACGGTTCAGTTCGTGGGCGGCCTCGACGGCCGCGCGCTGCTGATGGCGGGCATCGCCGTCTCCATCCTCGGCCTCGTCTTCGGCTTCCTGCAGTACTCGTCGCTGCGCAACCTGCCGGTCCACCGGTCGATGCTCGAGATCTCCGAGCTCATCTACGAGACCTGCAAGACGTACCTCGTCACCCAGGGCAAGTTCATCCTCATCCTCGAGGTGCTCATCGGCGCCGTGATGGTGGTGTACTTCGGCGTCCTGCGGCACATGGAGGCCGTCAAGGTCATCACCATCCTGGTCTTCAGCCTCGTCGGCATCGCCGGCAGCTACGGCGTGGCCTGGTTCGGCATCCGGGTGAATACCTTCGCCAACAGCCGCACCGCCTTCGCGTCGCTGCGGGGCAAGCCCTACCCCACCTACGCCATCCCCCTGCAGGCCGGTATGTCCATCGGCATGGTGCTCATCTCCACCGAGCTCCTGCTGATGCTCTTCATCCTCCTGTTCGTCCCCCGCGACTTCGCGGGCCCCTGCTTCATCGGCTTCGCCATCGGCGAGTCGCTGGGCGCCTCGGTGCTCCGCATCGCCGGCGGTATCTTCACGAAGATCGCCGACATCGGCTCGGACCTGATGAAGATCGTCTTCAAGATCAAGGAAGACGACGCGCGCAACCCGGGCGTGATCGCCGACTGCACCGGTGACAACGCCGGCGACTCGGTGGGCCCCTCGGCCGACGGCTTCGAGACCTACGGCGTGACGGGCGTGGCGCTCATCACCTTCATCCTCCTGGCGGTGCCGCCGGAGTTCCAGGTCCAGCTGCTCGTGTGGATCTTCATGATGCGCATCGTGATGGTGCTCGCCTCGCTGGGCTCCTACGGCCTCAACGGCATCATCCAGGGCGGCAAGTACAAGAACGCGGACCACATGAACTTCGAGCACCCGCTCACGTTCCTGGTGTGGCTCACGTCCATCGTGTCCGTGGTGCTGACCTTCCTGGTCTCCTACCTGCTCATCCCCAACCTGGCCGGTGACACCAGCCTGTGGTGGAAGATGTCCTGCATCATCACCTGCGGCACGCTGGCGGGCGCCATCATCCCCGAGGCCATCAAGGTCTTCACCTCCACCGAGAGCCGCCACGTGCGCGAGGTCGTCACGGCCTCCCGCGAGGGTGGTGCGTCCCTCAACGTCATCTCGGGCCTCGTCGCCGGTAACTTCTCGGCCTACTGGATGGGCATCATCATCGCGGCGCTGATGGGCGGGGCGTACTTCTTCAGCCTCGACATCCCCAACACGCTGATGATCGCCCCGGCGGTGTTCGCCTTCGGTCTGGTGGCCTTCGGCTTCCTGGGCATGGGTCCGGTCACCATCGCGGTCGACTCCTACGGCCCGGTGACGGACAACGCGCAGAGCGTGTACGAGCTGTCCCTCATCGAGAACGTCCCCAACGTGAAGGCGGAGGTCCAGAAGGACTTCGGCTTCACCCCGGACTTCGAGAAGGGCAAGGAGTACCTCGAGGAGAACGACGGCGCGGGCAACACCTTCAAGGCCACGGCCAAGCCGGTGCTCATCGGCACCGCCGTGGTGGGCGCCACCACGATGATCTTCTCCATCATCGTCATCCTGGTGGGCATCACGGTGGGCGCGGACGGCCTGCGCTCGCTGAATGCGGCCAACGCGGCCAACCTGTCGCTGCTGCACGCCCCCTTCCTGCTCGGTCTCGTGACGGGCGGCGCCATCATCTACTGGTTCTCCGGCGCCTCGATGCAGGCGGTGTCCACCGGCGCCTACCGCGCGGTGGAGTTCATCAAGGCCAACATCAAGCTGGAGGGCGTGGAGAAGGCGAGCGTCGAGGACTCCAAGCGCGTGGTGGAGATCTGCACCCAGTACGCGCAGAAGGGCATGCTCAACATCTTCCTGGGCGTCTTCTTCAGCACCCTGGCCTTCGCCTTCCTCGAGCCGTACTTCTTCGTGGGCTACCTCATCTCCATCGCCATCTTCGGCCTCTACCAGGCCGTGTTCATGGCGAACGCCGGTGGCGCGTGGGACAACGCCAAGAAGCTGGTCGAGACGGAGCTGAAGGCCAAGGGCACGGAGCTGCACGCGGCCACGGTCGTGGGCGACACGGTGGGCGACCCCTTCAAGGACACCTCGTCCGTGGCGCTCAACCCGGTCATCAAGTTCACCACCCTCTTCGGCCTGCTCGCGGTGGAGCTGTCGGTGGAGCTGGTCGCCTCCGGTCACCAGACCATCACCCGCGTGTTCGCGGTGGCGTTCTTCATCGCCTCGATGGTGTTCGTGTACCGCTCGTTCTACGGCATGCGCATCGAGACCCCGATGGCCGCCCTCACGGGCGACAACGCCAAGCCGGGCATGAAGACGGCCTAGTCACTCCCGGCCCCCACGGGCTGGAGTGGTGACGAGCGGCGGGGAGCCTTCCGGCTTCCCGCCGCTTCGCTTTTGCGGGCTCAGCGGATGCGGAACGCGGGCGGGTCAATCCGGGTGGAGCGGCACTCGGGGCAGGAGCCGGGCCGGGTCAGGCGCTTGCGGTCCCGGAAGACGAAGCCGCAGGCGAGGCACTCGGCGGCAATCACCTCCAGCGCGGCCCCTCCGGCCTTGAGGGACTTCTCCAGGTGCTCCAGGTGCCCGGCCACGTCCTTCTCGGAGATGCCCACCCGGGCCGAGAGCTCCTTGGCGGTGAGGCCCGTCTCCGGCGCCGCGGAGAGCTCGGCCTCCAGGGAGCCGCGCACCGTGGCGCCTCGCATCGGGGGAACGGGGCTGTGAGCCATACGCCACTACCTCCCGGGTCGATGATAGGCACTCCCTCCCGCGTGGGCGCCCGGGGCCCCCTGCCCGCTCGGACGGCGGTGCCCGGGGGCCCCCGGCCCGTGTCCTGTTTCGAAAAGATTCCTGGGTGGCTCCAAAACGGGCCGGGATATAGCCTGGGGCGCCATGAGCCTTCGCTACACCGCCGATTACAGGACCCTGCTGTGGTGCCTCGCCATGCCCATCGTGGCGATGGCGCAGTACGTCAACCCGGGCCTCATTCCCTACCTCAGCCCGCTCGGGTGCTACCTGGCGTTGTGCGCCGGCGTGATCGCGCACAACCACAACCACTGCCCCACGTTCAAGAGCCGGCGGATGAACACGGCCATGGGTTACTGGCTGGCGCACTTCTACGGCTACCCCACCTTCGCCTGGGTGCCGACGCACAACCTCAACCACCACAAGTTCGTCAACAAAGCGGGGGATGCCACCATCACCTGGCGCTACACGGACAAGCACAACTGGTGGGTCGCCTTCACGTACTTCTTCGTCTCGTCCTATTGGCAGAGCGATCCCATCAAGCAGTACATCCGCAAGGCCAGGCAGTCCAACCCCACGCTCTACCGGCAGGTCATCAGCCAGTACGTGATGTGGGCCGGGCTGCACCTGGCGCTGCTGGGGCTGGCCATCGCGTGGCACGGCGTGGCCGCGGGCCTCAAGGTGTGGGGCTTCGCCTTCCTCGTCCCGGCGCTCTTCGCGCTGTGGACCATCATGTTCTTCAACTACATCCAGCACGTCCACGCGGACCCCTGGAGCGAGCACGACCACTCGCGCAGCTTCAACGGCAAGGTCATCAACTTCCTGCTCTTCAACAACGGGCTGCACGCGGCGCACCACGAGATGCCGGGCGCCCACTGGAGCACCCTGGGCGAGGCGCACGCGAAGATCGCTCCGGAGATCCACCCGGAGCTCAACCTGCCCAACTTCTTCACCTGGTGCTTGCGCGTGTACGTGCTGGCGCCGTTCTTCCCGCGCTTCGGCACGCGGCAGATCGGCCGCGCCCCGTTCGATCCGCCCACCGGCGAGGTGCCGCAGCTGGCGGCCGCGGACGTGGAAGCGGTGGAGTCCGGCATCAACGCCGCTCGGGCATGAACTGAACACTTCGAGGGGACAACCTCTCGACTTTGAAGAGCGGACGGACTACGCATTTGGCCTCCGGCTCAAGTCCGAGCCGAGAGGCGGCGGGCGCCGCCTGTAACGAAAGAAGAACGATTCATGGCAACTGGTACTGTCAAGTGGTTCAACGACGCGAAGGGCTTCGGGTTCATCACGCAGGACGGCGGTGGTGAGGACGTGTTCTGCCACCACACGGCCATCAACATGGATGGCTTCCGCACCCTGGCCGAGGGCCAGCGCGTGGAGTTCGAAGTCACCAAGGGCCCCAAGGGCCTGCAGGCGCAGAACGTCCGCGCCGCCAGCTAGTCCGCAACACCGATGAGTCCTGGAGCTCGACCTCGTCTGGGGTCGGGCTCTTTCTTTTGGCGCGCATGCGACTGCCTCCCCTCCCGCGCGTGGTCGGCTTCGACGACGCCCCCTTCGCCCGGCGCCCGGGGGCGGCGGTGTCCCTGGTGGGCGTGGTGTGCGGCGGCACGCGCTTCGAGGGGCTCGTCTGGGGGCGCGTGCGCAAGGACGGATGGAACGCCACCGACGAGGTGTGCCGGCTGCTGGTGGGGGGCAAGTTCCTGCCGCAGCTCCACCTGGTGCTGCTGGATGGCATCGCCTTCGGGGGCTTCAACGTGGTGGACCTGCCGAGGCTGGCGGAGCGGCTGGGCAAGCCCTGCGTGACGGTGATGCGGCGGCTGCCGGACCTGGAGGCGGTGGAGCGCGCGCTGCGGCACCTGCCCCGGCCGGAGCGGCGGCTGGAGCTGCTGCGGCGGGCCGGCCCCCTCCACCAGCGCGAGGGCTTCACCTTCCAGGTACAGGGCGCGGAGCCGGCCTGGGTGGCGGAGGCGTTGAAGCGGCTCACGGACCGGGGACACGTGCCAGAGGCCCTGAGGCTGGCGCATCTCATCGGCTCGGCGGTGGTGACGGGAGAGAGCTCCAAGCGCGCCTGAACGACCGTCCGAGGTGCCCGCTACCGCCGCACCTCGGGAGGCACCTGCGCCAACCACCCCACCTCCAGCGCGGCCCACAGCCCGAGCAGGACGGCCTCGGCCGCGTCGTGCCGCAGCGAGGTGGGCCGGGGCGCGCCGGACCACTCGATGACCCGGCGCGCGAGCCCATCGGCGGCATCCTTCGCCAGGCCACCACTGCGCTGCTCGCGGGCATACAGGAGCCGGGCGCGCCAGTCCTGGGCGGACACCCGCAGCACGGGGAGGGCCCGCCGCGCGGCCTCGCGCTCCCACACCTCCGCGATGGGTCCCCCACCCTCCAACACCAACCACACGAGCGGCCCGGCCGCGTGCAGCACCGCGGGCACCGCGCGCTTGAGCCGGGAGTGCGAGCCGAAGTTCTGCGAGCGATACCAGCGCAGCCTTCCGTCTTGGCCGAACAGGGCCAGCCCCGAGCGCAGCCCGAGGTCCACCGCGAGCAGCCCTGGCGCTGGCGCCTCGCCCGGGCTCACCCCGCCTCCGTCAGGGACTCGCGCCGGGGGAGTCCGTTGGAGGTGAGGCAGGCGCCCTCGAAGGCGTGACGGATGGGCCGAGTATGTTCGTGGGCGAGCCTCTCCGGCATGCCGGGGAGTCTATCGTGGACGGGAGACACACTTCATGGGACTGCGAAGAGAGCTGGCCGTGCTGGCGATGCGCGCGACCCCATTTCCAGGCACGGGCGAGAACTTCCTCGACACGGCGGGCATCCCCGCCCCGGTGCCCACGGTACCGGGCTCCATCGGCGTCGTGGCGCACGAGTCCTTCACGGCCCGCAAGGCGCTGCGCTCCTTCGACGTGGTGGTCATCTTCACCATCGGCGACTTCGCCCCCGGCGCGAGCGGCTCCGAGTACTTCAACCCGCGCAGCCCCTGGTACAACGTCTTCTACGGCGCCTACGGCTTGCGCTCGTACAAGCCGGACGGGAGCGCCTGGGGCTTCCACGCCGACGGCAGTCCCCACGTCGCGGAGCTGCTCCAGATTCCGGAGCTCGACTACAACTTCCTCACCGCGGGGGCACTCGGGTGCCCCCCGTCCCGCATGTGCTTCCGCGCGGACGAGGTGAAGACGGGCAGGCACCGCTCCTGGCACGTGCTCGACGTGGCGGCCACCATCCCCAGCGGGCTGCACCACGCGCGGGACGCCGAGTCCCCCGAGCTCAAGTCCTACGTCCTCTTCGGCAGGCCCGAGGACACGCACCTGTCCGGTGGCCGCCAGAGCTACGAGCCCGTGCGGATGCGTGGGCGCATGCTCTACAAGGTGGTGGCCCCGCGGCTCACGCTGGTGTGGGGTGGCCTGTGCCCGGACACGCCCGAGGGCCAGAAGCTGCTCTCGGACGTGCTGGACGCGATGGACCCGCTCTACCCGGGCTGAGGGCGGCTACCGCGCCGCCTGCGGCTCCTGCTCGAGCGAGGCGGCGATGCGGCCGGCGGCGCCCGCCAGCTCCACGCGGCGGATTTCGAGCGTGGCCCGGGCCTGGGCCGCGGCGCTGGCGGCGAGGAAGCGCCGCGTGTCCGCGTCCGACAGCTCCAGGCTGGTGGCCACCCCGGCCTTGTAGGCCGCCGCCACCTGCTGCTGCACCCGGGCCGCGAGCTGCGCCTGGGCCTCGGCCTGGGCCAGCGCGGCCTGGCTCGCCTCCAGGTTGGCCTTCGCCGCCACCCAGCTCGCGCGGGACCTCGCGCGCGCCGACTCGTACTGCGCCTGGGCCTGCGCCAGCCGGGCCTCGTCCTCACGGAGCGCCGCGTAGCGCTGCCCACGGTCGTACAGCGGCATGGAGGCCGCCAGGATGAGGTCGTAGGAGGTCGTCCTCCCGGTGAAGCCGGTGTTGGAGTTGTAGTTGCCCTTGGCGATGGCGGCCACGCTCGGCAGCCACGAGAACCGGTCGTACGTCACCTTGCCCTCGTTGGCCTTCACCGCCTTGGCGGCCGCGCGCACCGCGAAGGTGTCCTCCCAGGGGCTCTGCGCGTCCGAGGGAATCTCCCACCGGGCAGCGGGCGTCTCCAGCGGGGCCGGCTGCACCGGCTCGCCCACCAGCGCGCCCAGCATCGCCTGGAGCTGCGCGTACTGGCCGGAGAGCTGCGCGAGCTGCACGCGCGCCTGGGCCGTCTCCGCCTGGGCCCGCAGCAGCGCCGCCTCCACCGTCATGCCCGCTTCGAGCTGCGCCTTGGACTCGCGCTCGCGCTGGAGGGCCACCTGCTCCGCCTCGCGCGCCGCGTCCATCATCTCCGAGATGCCCTGCAACCCCAGGTAGGTGCGAGCCACCGCCAGCAGCACCTGCTCGCGCGCCTCCAGGGCGCCCAGCTCCGCCGCCTCCGCGCCCGCCTTCGCCGGGCCGATGAGGAAGACGCCGGCCGGGGTGAAGAGGGGCTGGGAGATTTGCGCCGTCGCATAGCGCGAGTTCTCCGCCGAGATGGTGACGGGCGGCGGGACGAGCCCCGGGTTCACCGGCATGAGCTGGAACACGCCGCCCACGAGCTGGACGAAGCCGCCGAGGTCCAGCGTGGCCGGGGCACTGGTGTGGACGAACTGGCCGCTGAGCGTCACCTCGGGCTGCCAGGCCGTCCAGGCGCGGCGGAGTCCGACGGCGGCCACCGCGGACTGGGCACGGGCAGCGGCCACGTCCGGGCCCTGCTTCACGGCGAGGGCCAGCGCCTCCTGCAACGTCACCGTGTGGAGCGTGCCAGGAGCCGGAGCCGCCGCCAGGCCGGGCTGCGCGGCGGGAGCCGCCTGGGTCTCCGCGGGCGCCTGGGCGAGTGCGCCGAGCGGCGAGAGGGCGGCGAGGAGGACGAGGGAGAGGGGGCGCCGGGCGGACCCGGCGGCGGTTCGAAGGTTCATAAGGTGCGGGAGTCGCGAATGAACGAGGAAGGGCGCGGCGCCCGGGGGCCGCTCAGGCGGCGCGACCGGGCTGCTGCTCCTGGGACTCGGGGACGGGCGGGAGCGGCGTCACGTCCTGCTTCGGGGTGCGCCGGGTGAAGCTCAGCCGCTCCATGGCCGCGAACACCACCGGCACCACCAACAGCGTGAGAAAGGTGGAGGTGATGACGCCGCCGATGACGGCGATGGCCATGGGGGCGCGGAACTCGGAGCCCACGCCCTTGCCGATGGCGGTGGGCACCATGCCGATGGCCATGGCGGCGCTCGTCATGAGGATGGGGCGCAGGCGGCGCGGGCCGGCCTTCATCAACGCCTCGTCCACCGTGGCGCCCTCGCGCAGGTACTGCAGCGCGCCGTCCACCAGGAGGATGGCGTTCTTCGTCACCAGGCCCATCAGCAGGATGATGCCGATCATCGCGCCCATGGAGACGTGGTAGCCGCCGAAGAACAGGCCCAGCAGCGCGCCCACCAGCGCCAGCGGCAGCGACACCATGATGGTGAAGGGGTGCTTGAGCGACTCGAACTGGCTGGCGAGCACCATGTAGATGAAGACGAAGGCCAGCAGGAACGCGGTGCTGAAGGCGTCGTTCTGCTCGGTCATCATCTTGATCTGCCCGTCGTAGATGAGCGAGTAGCCCGGGGCCAGCGGCTTCTCGGCCACCTTCTGCTTGAGCTTCGCCGCCACGTCACCCAGCGGGGCGCCATTGAGCTGGGAGTAGATGGCGATCTGCCGCTGCCGGTTCTCGTGCTCGATGACGCTCGGCCCGTCGCGCAGCTCCACCTTCGCCACGTCCGTCACCGGGACGAGCCCCTTGGGCGTGGCGAGGAGGATCTGCCGCACGCGCTCGGGGGTGGCGCGGTCGCGCTCGCTCAGCCGCACGCGGATGTCCGTCTCGTCGACGCCCTCGCGCAGCTTGGCGGCCACGTCACCGCCGATGGCCATGCGCATCTGCAGGGCGAGGGCCGCGGCGCTCACGCCCAGGTCCTTGGCGCGCGCCCGGTCCACTTCGATGGCCAGCTCCGGCTTGGGCGGGTTGAACTCCACGCGCACATCCGCGGTGCCCGGGATGTCACGCAGGATCTGGGCGATGCGCTCGGCCTCCTGGCGGATGGTCTCCAGGTCCGGGCCGATGACGCGCACCATGATGGGGAAGAAGTCGCCGCCCAGGCCGTCGATGATGGGCAGGTCCTGCAGGTTGATGCGGGTGGCGGGCAGCGCCGGGGTGAGCAGCTCGCGCGCATGCTCCTTGATGGCCTGGATGCCCCGCTCGCGCGACTGCTTGTCCTGGGTGAGCACCCGGATGCGCGCCTTGTTGACGTCGCCGTTGTCTCCGACGATGGCGTAGATGTCCGTCACCTCGGGGATGCTCTTGAGGATCTTCTCGGCCTGCGCCACACGGTTGCCCGTCTGCTCCAGGCTGGAGGCGTCGGGCAGGATGAGCTGCACGATGAACTGCGAGCGATCCTCGGCCGAGATGAACTCCATGCCCAGGCGGCTGGCGGCCCCGAAGGACACCACCATCACCCCCACGGTGATGCCCGTGGTGAGCCACTTGTGGTCGAGCACCCAGCGCAGGATGTCCGAG
The DNA here is from genome assembly GCF_036388035.1 of Archangium sp. Classification (GTDB taxonomy): domain Bacteria; phylum Myxococcota; class Myxococcia; order Myxococcales; family Myxococcaceae; genus Archangium. Next base: position 1,706 of record NZ_DASVSO010000225.1, on the reverse strand, counting down.
TAGACGCGCTCGCTGCCGTCCAGGAAGCGGCGGATGGCGCTGGCCACCGCGTTCTCCTGGTGGTGCTCCCCCGCCACCCGCTGCTTCGCCAGGCGCGCGGACAGCATCGGGTCCAACGTGAAGGAGATGAAGAGCGAGATGAGCACCGCCACCGAGATGGTGATGCCAAACTGCTGGAGGAACTGGCCCACCATGCCCGGCATGAAGGCCACCGGGACGAACACCGCCACCAGGGCGAACGTGGTGGCGAGCACCGCCAGACCCACGTCCTTGGTGCCCTTGGAGGCCGCGCTCACCGGATCCTCGCCCTGCTCCAGGCGGTGGGTGATGGCCTCGCGCACCACCACCGCGTCGTCGATGAGCAGACCGATGGCCAGCGACAGCGCCAGCAGCGTCATCTGGTTGAGCGAGTAGTTCAGCGCGTACATCACGAAGAACGTGCCGATGACGGAGGTGGGCAGCGCCAGCGAGGAGATGAAGGTGCCGCGGGGATCCAACAGGAACACCAGGATGATGAGCACCGCCATCGCGCCGCCGAAGAGGAGGGCGACCCACACCTCGTGGGCGTTCTCGCGGATGTCCACCGACTGGTCGATGAGCAGCCGGGTCTGGAAGCCGTGGCCCAGGGCGGGCACCACCTTGTCCATCGCCTTCTTCACCGCGTCGCTCACCGCCACGGTGTTGGAGCCGGGCTGCTTGATGACCTCGAGGATGACGGCGTCCGCGCCGTTGAGGCGCGCCGTGGTGCGCCGCTCGGCCACGCCGTCGGTGATGGTGGCGATCTCCTCCAGCCGCACCTGGGCGCCCGTGCGGCTCTGGGCCACCGGGAGCGCACGCAGCTCGTCCACGCTCTTGAACTGCCCCAGCGAGCGCACCGTCAGCTCGGTGGCCCCCAGCTGCAACCGGCCCGCCGGCAGGTCCAGGTTCTCCATGCCGATGCGCTGGGCCAGGTCCATCGCGGACACGCCCACCGCGCGCGCCTTGTCCAGGTCCACGTCCACCTGGATTTCGCGCACGTCGCCACCGTTGATGCGCACGTCGGCCACGCCCTCGAGCTGCGCCAGCGAGGGCTTGAGCTTGTCCTCGATGATCTTCCGCACCGTGCGCGAGTCCACCTGCGCGCTCGCCGCGTAGGTGAGGACGGGCACCGCGGAGATGTCCACGCGGCCCACCACCGGTGAATCCGCGTCCTGCGGCAGCTTGTTGGCGATGCCCGACACCTTGTCGCGCACCTCCTGCACCGACTTGTCCAGGTTGGCCGACAGCTTGAACTGCACCAGCACCGAGGCGACGTTCTCGCGGCTCCAGGAGTGGATCTTGTCCACGCCGCTGATGCCCGCGACGGCATCCTCGATGGGCTTGATGATCTGGGTCTCGATCTCACCAGGGCCCGCGCCCTTGTAGACGGTGTTGACCACCACCACCGGGATGGAGATGTCCGGGAAGAGATCGGTACCCAGCCGGGTGTAGCCCATCACCCCGAGGACGATGAGGCAGAAGGACATCATGGCCGTGAAGATCGGCCGGCGAATGGAGACGTCGCTGAGGAGCATGGGGGGTGACGCCCTGGAGTCGTGCGGCGGGGATTACTTCACGGAGACGCGCGTACCCTCGGAGAGGGACGGCGTGGGGTACTCGACGACCTTGTCCAGCGGGGCGGCGGCCTTCACCACCACCTCGCGCAGGCCCCGCTCGATGACCTGGAC
>NZ_DASVSO010000224.1:0-6701 GCF_036388035.1 Archangium sp. | reverse complement strand
CTTGTCGCCCTGCGCGGCGGGAGACGTGTCGTTCTTGCGCGAGCTCATCAGGCCCTTGACGAGGTCCAGGACGCCGCCCGTGCTGTTGGCCTGCGAGCCCAGGCCGATGACGGAGCCGAGGCCCGTCTTGCTCAGGAGCGTACCCGCCTTGCCGAGCAGGCCGCCGCCGAAGCTGTCGACGAGGCCGCCGACGATGCCCTTGAGGCCGCCACCGTTGAGGACGCTGTTCGCGATGCCGACGACCTTCGCGGCGCCCGCGATGAAGGGCCCGACGCCCGGGATGAACGAGGCAATCTTCCCAAGCGGACCATTGAGAATCTTGCTCGCGAAGCCAACCGCCTTCTTGGCGAAGCTACCGATCTTCTTGAACGCCTTGCCGATGCCCTTGATAAAGCCCATGGCGAACTCTCTTGTTTGGAATGGAAGATTGCTACGTTGAAATGATTATCGGAGGCTGCGGCTGGGAGTTGTCAGGGGACGCAGCTTTTTTAAAAAGCCTCGTGAAATCAAGGCTTTAGCGGGGGCCGCACCTTCTTCATCGCGTCTTCGAGGCCGGGATCGGTCTTGGTCTTCACGGCATCGCTGCCCGGGGAGCCCAGATCCACGCCGGTCTTCTTGCGAGCGTCGTCGAAACCGCTCCGTGACTGCTGGCCGGCCTTGATGGCCTCGACGCTCTCGCGCACGTTCTCCTCGATGGCCTCGGCGGTGGGCGGCTCGACACCCATCTTCCTCAGGTTCTCATCGCTGACGACGAGGAACGCGGGCTCCACGCCCGGGTTGTTCAGGTAGTACCCGACGGTTCTGACGAACTCCTCGAGGTCCATCTCGAGTTCCGCGGCCATCTTCGCCACGTTCGGGTCCGCGAGGATCTTCGCGCGCTGCTCGGCGGAGATCGGCGGGGGGGCGTCGAGTTGCTCTACGTCGGTTCCATCGCTCATACGAACCTCGGGTGTGATGTTGGGACTGGAGATTATGGTGGCGTCGTCCCGCCGTTGTCGATGGGGAGCCCTGGCCAGTTCCCCGTCACAGCCGGCAATCATGCCCCCGTGGGGACGAACTCCCGATGAAAAATTTGACCCGTGCCCTCGAATTTCCCACGACGCGACGCGATCAGGAGAGCGGCTACACCCTGCACGGCAGGCGGTTTGACGATCCTTACGCCTGGCTGGAGCGGCTCGACGCCGCGGAGACCCAGGCGTGGATCGCGGCGCAGGAAGCCGTCACGCACGCGGTGCTGCGCGCGGTGCCGGGACGCGATGGGCTGCGGGCAGCGGTGGCTCGCTCAGCGTGCTATGCGCGGCGCTCGCCGCCGATTTCCGCCGGGCCGCACGGACGCGAGTTTCTCTGGCAGGCGGACGCCAGCGACGACAAGCTCAAGTTCATGCTCCGGCGCGGCAAGGGCGCGCCGCTCGAGCCGGTGCTCGACCCCAACACGTGGGCGAGCGACGAGGCCCTGGTTTTCGCCGTGCCGTCACCCAACGGTGCGTGGGTCGCGTTCGGAAAGGCCGTGGGAGGGGCCCAGGGTGCGGTGATCCACGTGGTCGACGTCGAGACAGGGCGACTGCTTTCCGACCGGCCCCGAGGTACGAGCCACGCGTCGCTGGCCTGGCGACCCGACTCCTCGGGGTTTTTCTATGCGGCGTGTCCTGAACCGGGCGAGGTGCCCGCGGGCGACGAGGCGCACTGGAACGCCATCTACGAGCACCGGCTTGGATCGGACGCGCCGGCCCGCCGGATCTTCGGCGACGACCATGCGAAGGAGTACTGGTGCTCCGTCAAGATCAGCGAGTGCCGCCGCTTCGCCGTGCTCTACAAGTGGGACTACGTGCATGCCAACGTCGTCTACCTCCTGCGCCTCGCCGATGACGCGTTCGTGCCGGTGGCTCCCACCCTGCGGTCTCTCAACCAGGTGCAGGTGATCGGCGACGCGCTGCTCGTCCAAACCGACCTCGATGCGCCGCGCGGTCGTCTCTGCGTCGCGTCGCTGACGGCGCCGACGGAGTGGCGGACGCTCATCCCCGAAAGCCCGGACACGCTGCAGACGGTCGCCGGTGTCGGCGGCCGTCTCTACGCCGTCTACTCGCATGCGGCGTCACATCGTGTGCGCATCCACGCCGAAGACGGCACCTACCTCCTGCTGCCGCTCCGGGACTCGGGACACGGCGGCGGCACCACGCTGACGGCGCTCCTCGAACAAGACGTCGACGAGCTCAGTTTCTACTGCTGGGCGCTCGACGTCGCACCGCCCACGCCAAGCGAGGCGTCCGGCGCAACAGCGGAGGCCGCGAAGTCGAACAGATGACAGGACAGTGCGTGCCCTCGGTAGCTCGGGTGGGAGGTCGCCGTGTCTGGGGGACTTCGAAGCTTCGTGGGGGTGCTTTTCGCGAAGAAGTGCAGGATGCTCGTCGGTCGACTCAATCCCTTCGACCCCAGGTCCTTCCATGAGAACACCGCTCGCCCTGCTCGCCCTGCTCGCCATGGCCTGTTCCGGTACTGTCGAGCCCACGGACCCCGGCACGACCGACCCCGGCACGACCGACCCCGTTGCCCTGGAACCCGTCCCGCGGGGACAGGGGTTCCAATTCATCACCCGCGAAACCGAGGTCCCCCAGGGCGTCGAGCAGCAGGACTGCTACTTCTTCAAGGCGGGAGAGCTCGCCGAGGCCAACGGCCTGCCGAACGAGCCCCTCAACCTGCATCGCGTTCAGATCTCCCAGCGCGATGGCTCGCACCACATGAACATCTACCGGGTGCGCACCATCGTGGGGCTGGACCCGGCCAATGGCACCTTTCAACCTGCCTCCAACGGGTCCGGTCCCTGCTTCAACAGCGCCAACTGGGCGGACTGGCCATTGCTGGCCAACACCCAGCAGGATGGGACCATCGACTGGACGTATCCGGAGGGGGTGGCCAACATCATCCAACCGGATGAATGGCTGATGTTGCAGTCGCACTTCGTCAACGCCACCACCCAGAAGACACCGCAGAACTACGGCAAGGTGTGGGTGAACTTCTGGGTCATCCCCAAGGAGCAGGTGAAGTACGAGCTGGGGACCGTCTTCGCCACCAAGCAGTCCATCCGGGTCTGCACGAAGAACCCCACGCCGACTTTCGACGGCATCTGCCATATCAACAACAAGACCCCTGTGCAGATCATCGGGGCCAACGGCCACTTCCACAGTCGAGGCAAGGAGTTCCGGATCTACTCCTGGGATGGCGAGAGCCTCGGGCGGCCCCCGGAGAGCCAGCGCTTCTACACCTCGGAGTCGTGGGATGATCCGCCCATGAAGCGCTCGCCCGAACTGGACCTCACGGTGCCTCCTGGCGGTGGCATCTGGTACACCTGCGCCTACGAGTGGCGGCCTCCGCCCGTGGGCTGCCAGGCCCTGGACACGTTCGATCGCACCAAGTACTCGACCCCCGAGCGGCTGCTCGACTGCTGCTACACCTTCGGACCGCAGGTGGATCAGAACGAGCACTGCAATGCCTTCATCTATTACTACCCGAAGCAGGACGACGTGAACTGCTTCTGACAGGGCGGTCATGCAAGTGCATCCCATGAAGTATGTTCCCCTCGTGCTGCTGTCGCTCTGTCTGGCCATGAGCTGCATCCCGGAGGAGGACAACTCCTCCCAGGACGCGGACACGGGTCAGGACGCCGGCACGACTCAAGACTCGGGTACCGGCCAGGACGCCGGCACGACTCAAGACGCCGGCACGATTCGGGACGGGGGCTCCGGCCAGGACGCCGGCACGATTCGGGACGCCGGCACCGGACAGGATGCGGGCACGACTCAAGACGCGGGCACCGGCCAGGACGCCGGCACGACTCAAGACGCCGGCACGGGGGACTCGCCGTGCGGCATCCCCTACCTGGGCGATCCCAATGTAAAGCCCGACTTCACTCCCACGGCGCTGGGTCCCGACGGGACGTCGTCACCGCTCACGGAGGGGAGCACCGTCTCGATCATCGAACCGTTCCAGGGCGGGCGGGTGTCGTTCATCGGGGTGCGCGACGTGATCAACATGGACCCTTGTGGGGCGACCATTCTGGGCGCGCTGAAGGATCCCATTTCCCGCAGGCAAGTGCTCGACTCGCGGACCATCAACCTGCAGCGGAGTCCGGACGGTCGGGGGTCGACCACCGATGCGGACGACTCGTCGTTCTCCAACGTGACGCTGTGTCCCAACCAATGGTCCAGCCAGGACATCTTCGACCAAGCCTACGAACTCACCGTCATCCTCACGGATCGTCGAGGCAAGGCCCTCCAGAAGATCCTCACCGTCCGCCCCGCCTGCAACAAGCCAGGGGAAGACGCGATCTGCCGGTGTATATGCAAGGCGGGCTACCGGTTGGGAGAGCCCTGCCCGTAGCCTTCCCTCCGCACGCCGCCCACCCCGACGCAGCAGGGTGAGCAAGAGCAGTGGGGCCATGCCCACGCTCCCCGCCGCGGCACCACAACCCTCCGACTTCGGAGGGGTTTCCCCCTCGGGTGTTCCGGCGTCCGGTGGCGCAGGCGAGAGCGGTGCACCGAGCTGCTGGGCGAGTTGGGGCCAGAGCGGAGTGCACTGCTCCCTCACGGGCGTGCCCGCCGGGCACTGGTGGACGCCCTGGACTTCGCGGAGGCTGAAGAGCGCCTCCCACGAGGTGCCCTCGTTGGCGCTGCGCGCCAGTGCCCACTCATGCAGCCAGGTGGAGCCACAGGCGTAGAGCACGTCGCTCACGCGCGTCACGCACGCATTGCCCGTGGGCAGGGACAACGGGAGGAAGGACTCCCCCTCGCGCCCCCGGTACAACTGGTTGTAGGTCGCCACCCAGGTGGTTCGGCCATCGGCCGAGACGTCCATGTTGACGAGCGCGTCGTCCAGCTCCATCACGGACGTGAGCGTGCGGCCGCCATCCTCACTGCGCAGCACGGTGGAGAGGATATTGCCGGCCGTGCCTCGCGAGGACACGCGCACCCACAGCACGTCCGGGTTGGCCGGGCTCACCGACAGCAGCTTCAAGTCATACGCGCCCTGGAGCCACCAGGGGAACGATTGAGGCAGGTCCTCCCACGTCTCGCCCGCATCGTCGCTGCGGAAGAGGTACATCGCATACCCCACCCAGCCACTGAGGTAGAGGCGCTTCGGGGTTGAAGGAGCCACGCGCACCATGGAGAAGACGGCGTCGCGCCTCAGCGGGGTGGGCTTCCACGTCTCCCCGCCATCCTCCGAGCGGTACAGGAGATTGGTCACCGAGGGCCTTCCCGTGGCCACGTAGAGAAGGGAGTCGTCCGTGGGGTGCTCGGCGAGGCTGGTGACCCAGGCGTCCTGGAACGCCGAGGAGGGGGCCCAGGAGCAGCCCCCATCGCGCGAGCGCAACAGCGCCTTCCCGGTGGCCGCGAGGATGTCTCCACTCGAGAGCCACACGTAGCTCTCGGGGGGCCAACCGCCGTAGCCCATGGCCTCGGCGCACACCCAGCGCCAGGAGCCGCCACTGTCGCGGGAGATGAGCGTGCCCCGGGTGAAGCCCATCAACCGGTCTTCTGGGTGCCCCCGGCGTGAGGTGTAGCTCTGGGTCTCCATCAAGCCACCATGTGCATGCACGGAGGCCGCGGACAGCACGCCCAGGCAGGCGAGGAGTCTCCAACAGGTCATGGCGTGGAGCTTCATGGGAGCGGGAATCGCCCTACTCGAGGACAGCGCCCTGTTGGATCCACCGCGCCAGCACGTCGAGCGTTTCCTGGGGAAGAGGCGGGCTGCGCTGGGGCATGCGCTCACCACAGGCGCTCGGACCGCACGGCAGGCCCGCGAAGTCACCCGTCACCTTTCTCAGCAGGAAGCTTCCCGAGGGATTTCCCGGGTCCACCAGCGGCAACGAGGGCTCCCGGACGCTCTTCGCCTTCAACCGGGTCAGGAGGGCGGCGGCGTCCTCCGCGCCGGTGGTGAGTTGCACGAAGCCCGCCGGCTGGACGGTGCCATGACACCCCGAACCGAAGCCGCACGACCCCTGGAGGAGGGGCACCACGTCACGGCTGAAGGTGGGGCGCTCCGCTTCCGGCTCCGGCTCCCCTCCCCCACCACACCCCCACACCAGCGGCAAGCCACCCAGGAGGAACACCCAGCGCCGCAGTCGCTTCTTCTCGTCGTTGAGCCGCATGGGCTCCAACCTACCAAGTTTAGCCAGTAGGACTCCCAGCGTGATAGACGCGTCCCCAGAAGGACTGCGAGAACGCCCGCTTACTCCCCAGCCACGTCATCGACGCCCGCTGGGTGAGCCGGCCATCCGCCCCGGATACGGCCTGTGCCGACTCCGGGCCTGTGGCAGAATCCGGCGCCTCTGGTTTCCGGACGGGATGAATGACCTCAAAGGTGGACGAGCAGCTCATTGCCCAGCGCTACCTGCTGAGGCGGAGCATCTCCCAACCCGGTTGGGAGGATGTCCACGAGGCGCTCGACCTCACGCTCGAGCAGCTCGTCATGCTCAAGCGTATGCGCCCGGAAGTGGCCACCTCCGCGGAAGCCATGGCGCGGCTGCGGCAGGAGTTCAACCTGGCCCGCGGCGTGTCACATGCCAACATCGGCCGCGTGCTGGATCTCGTCCGCGACCGTGACGCGTCCGGCGCCGAATCCACCTTCCTCGTGACGGAGTTCCTGGAAGGCGAGACGCTCGAGCAGCACCTGCTCCACGGGGGACGGCTGACGGGGACGGAGGCCCT
>NZ_DASVSO010000223.1:0-4387 GCF_036388035.1 Archangium sp. | reverse complement strand
CAGGCCCTGCTGGCGCCCAATCGCCCAGTAGGTCCGGAACGCGGGGTCGAACACCTCTCCGCCCATCGCCAGGGTCAGGAGCTGATCGGTCGAGGAGAAGTACTGGCTCTGGAGCCGCTGGAGATCATTCGGGAAGATATTGCCGGGGCCCGAGCCCGGTGAGTACACGAAGACCGCGCGGCGGCCCGCCTCCTGAAGCCCCTGGATGACGGCATCGGTGTGTGCCGGAGTATGGCCCACCTGCGACGTGTCGACGACCGTGGTCACCCCCGCGTCCAGCTGGCTGAGCGAAGAGACGAGCTCGGCGATGTAGGCGTCCTCCGGCCTGAAGACCGGCGTGAGCTTGAAGTGGATGTAGTCGAGGTAGTTCTTCTCGCCGTGTGGCAGCCCATCGTTGAACAGCAGGCCGTCCGACAGAAAGCTCCGCAGCGCGGTCTGGTACTGGTGGTGGTGGGTGTCGACGAACCCTGGCATGACAATCATGCCCGTGGCGTCGATGATCGCCGCACCGGGAGCCTGCAGGTTGGCCCCCACCGCGACGATCCGCTTGCCCTCGATGAGCACGTCACCCTGGGGGAAGTTTCCCACCTGGGGATCCATGCTGAGGACCGCGCCGCCTTTCAGCAGGTAACGCCGGTGCGAAGCACCGGTCTCCTTTGGCATGTCATGGTTCCTGGCACCGCTCTCCTGCGACAGGTCTCCCTGCCCAGGCGCTGCCAACGCTGGGAGGGGGACCGAAGAGACTACCGCGGCACCGAGGGCGGAAGCCCCCTTCGCGAGAAAATCGCGACGGGAGGAGCCCTCCTTGGCTGGCTCACGGGCATGGTTCGAATCGTTGCCACAGAGCATCCGGCACATGTCATGTTCCCCCTCTGGACTCACCAGAGCGTTTTGTCGTGCCACCTCATTCTCGAGGCAGCAACGCTGACTTCCATGAATTCCAAGAATAGCGTGTGGCGGGGCACAGCGTCGAGCCTCCTCACCCCGTCCTTTTGAGCAAGCCCGCCTCCGCCCCCCGTGTTCGATGCCCCAGTCCTGGTGTTCCGGCGAGGGGGCGGGCACAGTCCGGGCGGCGTCCTCAAGGAATGACCTCGGTCATGGAGGTGGGTCTTGCACGAGTTTCCGCTGACGCTTCATTGGGAAGGTTCCACGGCCGCTGAGTACCCCCGTGATGCCATTGCCCGCACCACGGGCAAGCAGGATCTCGCGGTGAGCTCGGCGCCCTCGTATGGAGGGGATGCCTCGCGCTGGAACCCCGAGGACCTGTTCGGCGCCTCGCTGGCCACCTGCCACATGCTCACCTTCCTGTCGCTGGCGAAGAAGGTGCGCCTGGACGTGCGTGGCTACGAGGACCACGTCACCGTCACGCTCGACACCGTGGACAAGGTGTCGCGAATCACCAGGGTGCGCCTGGCGCCGACCATCCGCGTGGCTCCCGGCACGGACCCCGCGAAGGTGCGCGAGATGTTCGAGAAGGCCCACAAGTACTGCTTCATCGGCCTGAGCATCACCTCCGAGGTGCTCCTGGAGCCGGCCATCGAAGAGGCCCGGTGAATCGCCGGGGCGCCTCCGCCCCTATCCCCTGAGCGCCTTGCTCATCCCCGGGCCAGCCGTGAGCGGTACAGCCGGGTGAGCAGATCGTAGAGGACCAGCTCCTGGGCCCGTGCGTCGTCCACCGCCATGCGGTTGACGTGCATGTGCAGGAGGCTCCCGGCCAGCGTCTCCGGTGAGAGGGTAAGCCGTCCCTCGCTCCACGCGGCCTGGAGCCCACGCGCCACCGAAGCCAGCCGCTCGCTGCGGCGCTGGAGCACCGCGAGCCCTTGCCTCCACGGCCCCTCCGTGGCGGGCGTCGCGTCCAGCAGGGCCTCCAGCTGTCGGCGCTCGGCGCGGAAGCGAGCGCTGAGCGAGGCCTCGAAGCTCTTGCCGACGTTGAACTCGGCGCTGAAGGCATCCCGCGCCTGCTCGGCCACCCGGGCCCGCTCGGCCAGTGGCAGCCCCAGGTCTCTCAGCAGCAGGTCCATCCCCTTGAGCGTCAGATGCCAGCGCAGGTCCGCTCCCGCATCGCCCCCGCAGAGGCGCAGCAGTTCCAGGACCGCCTCGCTGTCGGCCGCGAAGAACTCCTCGGACAGCTCGATGCCCGCGGGCCCACCGTAGCGCTCCACCTCGCGCTCGTAGGTGTCGAGCTGCAGGCGCCAGCCACTGCCCTCGTCGAGCAGGGCCGAGCACGCCGAGCGCAGCGCCGGCCACACCTGGGACTCCAGCCGCGAGGGCTTGCCCTGGAAGCGCAGCCGCAGGTGGAAGTCCGGGTCGCCGTAGCGCAGGAAGAACCAGCGGTCCACCGCCCCCGAGCGCGCCACCTGCCGCACGGTGTCGCCGAGCCCCGAGCGCAGCAGTCGGTCCACCGTGGCGCTGCCCGTGTAGAGCTTGAGGTAGAGCCACTCGGAGCCGGGCGGGAACCGCCGCACCAGGCGGGCCGGCGCCGCCGCGGTTTCCACCACGCGGGCCGCGGGGGCCTCCCGTGCCGGTTCCGCGGCCGGGGTCCGTACAAAGGGCACCACCACCTCGTGCACGTACCGCCCCTCGGCGCTCTCCACGCACAGCCCGCCCTCCCCGGCGTACAGCTCCTCCAGCACCGCGCGCGGCCGCCCCTTGACGGTCTGCACCAGCGTCTCCACGGACAGCACGTTGTCCAGGTCCACCGGGAGCTGGTTGTCCCCGTCGCTCAGGCACACCCAGCGCGGCAGCTTCGCCTCGTGGCGAAAGCGCTGCACGGCGTCGAACTGCGCGGCACCGTGTGCCTTTCCCCAGCCCTGGAGCACCTGGGGTGCCACGTTCCAGTACGCCGGTGACAGCACCAGCTTCCCGGCGCGCACCCGCGGCAGGAAGGCGGCCGCCGCCAGCGAGCCCCACGAGAAGCGAATGCCCCGCGTCTCGACCTGCAACATGCAGAGGAAGCGGTACAGGTCCAGCCCATAAGTGGTGTAGTTGTGCGCGTTCGTCAGCCGGGGGATGACCTCGCGGCCCAGCTTCCGCGAGCGCAGCACCAGCCGGTTGCCCTCCACGGACAGCCACAGATCCGCCACGTCGAGGCGGTCCTGCTCGGGCAGCCCGGACTGGCCGAGGAAGACGATGTCATGGCGCCGCAGCGCGGGCCGGCAGATGACGTTGCCCGTGCGGCCCTGCGGCAGGTGCACGATCTCCGCGAAGACCGCGTCCGGCCGTAGCGACTCCTCGGCGCGCAGGTGCTCGCGCACCCGCTCCTCCAGCGCCGCGTCGCCGTGGCAGAAGCGCCCCATGTACATGCCGCCCGAGGGGCCATGGACGTTCTCGAGGAGGAAGCGGAAGTCGCCACGCTCCACCGCCTCCGGGGAGTCCGCCACCACGGTGCCCACCACGCCGAAGGCATCTGGCAGCCGCGCGGGCGTGCCGGCCTCCATGGCCCGCAGATCCTCATCCGTCAGCACCAGCTCCTGGGCCCCGGCTTGACTGACCTCCTGGAGCCGGCGCAGCAGGTACTGCGAGCGCGCATCCAGAGCGGCCGCGGCCTCACGCGCGCCTCCGCGCCGGGCCGGAAAGGGCAGCCCCCTGAGCAGGGGGCCCGTGCCCGCACCGGGCCGCGCCTCGCCCGAGAAACCGATGCCGCGCTCCTCGTCCAACGCCTCCAGCAGCGGCACCGCGCGTCCCTCGTAGCGCTCGGTGAACCGCTCCCGGAAGCGCGTCATGGGCCCCGCGTCCACCTGCTCGGGGGTGATGCGCCGCAGGAGCTCCACGCCCCGGACCAGCTCGGTGATGAGGCGCGGGGGGAGCGACAGGTCCGCCACCACGCGCACCGCGTCCACCTGGAACAGGCGGGGCAGCTCCACCGGCACGGGCAGCGTCTCCAGGCCGCGCGCGATGCTCCGGTAGGCCTCCGCGGGAGCGCCAGGGCCCGCGGCATCCAGCGCGGCGAGCCGGCCCTGCGCCTCCTCCAGCCGCTCCCGCACGGGCGCGAGCGCGGGGAGGCCCTCGGCGCCCGCGAGGAGGAAGGGCACGGGCTCGGGCCCCGTCAGGCTGGGCGCCCACGTGGGCACCAGGAGCTGGGCCTCCACGAGCGCCACGGTGTACTCGCGGGCATCCTCCAGGGGAATCTCCGCGTCCTGCGCTACCAGCGCCTGGGCCAGCGACTCCAGCGTCGCGCCCTCGCGGGCCCGCTCCAGGGTGGCGTCCAGGTAGGGCGTGGGCTCGACGGCGACCAGCCCATAGCGGCGCTCGCGCCCGCGCTGCCGCGCCTCCAGGTAGCGGATCTCCATGTGCGTGCGGTACAGGCTCGTATTGGGGACGTAGCGCAGCGCACGCAGCACCTCGGGCTCGCGCCGCACGTGCTCGACCAGCGCGCACACGTAGTCCA
>NZ_DASVSO010000222.1:0-6093 GCF_036388035.1 Archangium sp. | reverse complement strand
CGGAAATGCCGGCGCAGGGTGGCGGTGGAGTAGACGTAGACAGGGGTGCCCACCGCGTCGGCGATGGCGGACAGGGGCACGTCCTCCGCATGGAGGACGCGCTTGCGATAGCTGAAGTGATTCACGGAGTTCCGGCGTCCGGGGGGGGAATCGACGAAGGCAGCGGACCGCGCGGCGAGTCGGCCGACGGTTGTGTCTCCGCGGAAGGCGTTTGCGTCTCCGAGCTGGGAGCGGGCGGCTCCTCGGGCGGGCGGGGCGGCGCCTTGATACCGCAGGCCCCCCCTCCCAGCGCGAGCAGCACGACGGCGGTGCGCAGTCGCTGCATGGTGCCTCCCTAGAAGCGGATGCCCATCACGCCGCGGACGGACTGGGCCGTCGCCAGCTCGGCGGGACGGAGGTCCTCGTTCGCATCCTGCAGGCCGCCGAGCGGGAAGAGCACGGACCACTCCACCTTCGCGATGAAGCCATCCTCCGTCTCGTAGCGGGCGCCCAGGTTCGTCTCGATGCCCAGGGACTTGTCCGTGAAGGACGGCGTGGACTCGGCGAAGATGGACTGCGAGTAGATGGCGCTGCCGAAGACATCGAAGCCCTGGGTCAGCGTGTAGCGCACCGTGGGCTTGACGTAGACGGCGTCGGTGACGGTGCCGACGAGCTCGCGCCACAGGATGTTGTCCACGCGGTAGGCGCGGTTGAAGCGGAAGTTGCGGATGAGCCTGTCGGAGCAGCCGCCGATGCCGCAGGTGAACTGCGGGCCGTCCGCGTCGCCCGCCACGGCGGTGCCCGCGCCCTCCCGGCCCGGGTAGGCGCCAAAGCCCGGCGCCCGGTCACCCGAGGCGAAGCCCACCTCGGCCTGGAGGTTGAGCTGGCCGTTGAGCAGCCGGTACTCGCCCTGCAGCACGCCGCCGAAGTTCAGCACGTCCAGCGCCTGGTTCTGGACGGCGCCCTCGACGTTGACGGCCGTCTCGACGCTGCCGATGTTGGCGGCCACCTCGAACTCCACGCGGAAGTTGCGCTCCTCGTAGCGCAGCCACACGTCGGGAATGTAGAGGGTGGCGTTGCGCCGGACGAACCCCTGGGCCGGATCCACCGCCCCGCTGTCATTGCGCGCCGGGCTGAAGCGCTCGGTGCGCCAGGAGAAGTGCAGGCCGTAGTTGAGGACGCCCTGGTTGTTGTCCAGCTTGGCCTTCACCTGCTGCGGGGTGTCGCGGCGCGCCACGGCCAGCACCCAGCTGTGGCTGTCATCCGCGCTGCTCGCGTCGTACTGCGGGCCCTCGTCGCTCTTGTTGTAGAAGCCCTGGCCCTCGTCGTTGAACTCCAGCATGGGCGTCACGTAGAAGCCCTCGAGGGGCTCGGTGACGAACATGACGCGATCCACCCGGTCCCCGAAGTCGCAGTCCAGGCACGAGCCGTCGTTGCGCAGCACGCCCAGGCCCCACTGCGCGTTCATCCGACCGAAGCGCAGCAGACCCACCGGCGTGGACACCTCGCCGTAGGCCTCGCGCACCATCACCGAGTCCTTCACCGAGTTGAGGGCCGAGCGGGGCGGAGTCTGCCCGTCGTTGAAGATGTCGAAGAGGTAGAAGGCGTTGTCCGGGTAGCTGCTCAGGGGCGTGGAGCCCAGCAGCACGTTGTCCAGCGCGTCGAGCTGGACCTTCACCCGCACCTCCTCGGAGATGTTGAAGGTGGGCTCCAGGCGCAGGCGCATGTCGGCGCCGGACTGGGTGCGCTCGGTGGTGCGGGGCGAGCGCGGGAAGAGCTCGCGGCCGGGCGCCCGGCCCAGGTCGAACTGGTAGAGGAGGTTGGGGCGCAGCCGGAAGTAGCCGTCCATCGTGAAGATTTCCAGCTTGCGCTTCTCCTCCACCCACTCCTCCTGCCAGTCACTGGAGAGCGACTGGGTGGCGAGCTGGGCGCGGATCTCCTCGCGCATCTCCTGCTTGGCGGCCTCGAGGCGCTTGTCCACCTCCTGGCGGATGCGCTCCTCGGTGGAGTCGGCGCCCTCCGGGGCCGGGGTGGCGGGCGCGTTCTCCTGGGCGGGAGCCGGGGTACCGGTTTGCGACTCCGGCGTCTGGGCGGTGGCCGTAGCGGAGGCGACGAGCAGGGCCGCCAGCAGGGCGTTGGACGACATAGAGGGTTCTTCTCCGGTGCCGCGCGAGTGCGGCGGGTGCAAAGGGCCGGCGAGTCAAGCGGAGTGCGCCGGGGGTGTCAACGACGTCGAGAGGCCGTCTTTCGCCGTGCGTCCGGGGGTTTACGGCCCGGGTGCAGCGGCTGGCAGCGAGGACAGCAATGGGTGGTGCGCCCCCCTTGGGCAAAGGAGTCCACCGTCGTCCCGCAGCGCGCGCACGGCGTCCCGGCGCGACCGTAGATGAGGAAACGGTTCTCCGCGCCGTCCTCCAGGTACGCGGGCTCCTCGCCCTGCTGCTCCTCCAGGCCGAAGGCGATGGAGGCGTGAATGGCGTCGGCCAGCCGTTGCCACTCCTCGGGGGAGAGGGAGGCGGGCTTGCGCGAGGGGTGCAGCCCCGCGCGGTAGAGCGCCTCGGCGGCATGGATGTTGCCCAGTCCCGTGATGCGCCCCTGGTCCATCAGCGCCACCTTGAGGTCCTGCCTGGAGGGGCCCACGGCCCGCTGGAGCTGCTCGGCGGTGAGGCCATCGGCGAGCGGATCCCTCCCCAACTCCTTCACGGCCTCCAGCGCGTGCAGGCGCGAGGCGGCACAGGGCTCCATGCGGCCAAAGAGGCGCGAGTCGGCGAAGTGGATGACGTCGCCGGAGTCCAGGTGGAGGCGGGCGCGGCTGTAGGGGACGGGGACGCCCTCGGGGCGGCGGACGAACCGGCCCGTCATGCCCAGGTGGGCCAGCAGCCCCCGGCCCCGCTCGAAGGTGAAGAGGAGGTACTTGCCGCGCCGCTCCAGGGACTCCAGCCGGCCCTTCAGGGAGACGAAGTCCTCCCGGCGGGCCCCGCGGAAGACGCGCGAGGCGTCCGCCTCGGCCCGGACGACACGGTGACCGTCCAGCCAATGGACGAGGTTGCGCCGGGCGATTTCCACTTCCGGAAGCTCGGGCATGCGGTGTGCGGCATAACACCATGCGCGAGCGAGAAGCATTTCTTACTTGTTGCCGCGCGCACACCTGCGCGAAGACTTGCCCCGAAAGGCGGCGTCTCCCCCGTACAAGGGACGCCTTTCCACTCAACCGCATCTCCATCATCGGAGGCCCCACATGGCCGACATCCAGAAGAAGTACACGCCGATGCAGTTCACCCATCTCAAGGGTCTCAAGGGCATCAGCGACGCGGTGCTGGAGTCGCACTTCAAGCTGTACGAGGGCTACGTCACCCGCACCAACAAGCTCACCGAGACGCTCTCGGGGCTTCAGTCCCAGGGCCAGGCCCTCGGCTCCAACCCGGCCTACGCCGAGATGACCCGCCGTCTGGGCTTCGAGTACAACGGCATGGTCCTGCACGAGTACTACTTCGGCAACATGAAGCCGGGCGCCACCACCACGCCGGGCGGCAAGCTGAAGCAGGCCATGGAGCAGAGCTTCGGCTCCTACGAGAACTGGCTGGCGGACTTCAAGGCCGTGGGCACCTCGCCGGGCATCGGCTGGGCCGTCACCTTCCAGGATCCGCGCACCGGCTGGCTCTCCAACCACTGGATCACCCTGCACGAGAACGGCAACATCGCCGGCTACACGCCCATCATCGTCATGGACGCGTGGGAGCACGCCTTCGTGCCGGACTACAAGCCCTTCGAGCGCGCCAAGTACGTGGACGCCTACTTCCAGAACCTCGACTTCGAGGCCTGCGAGTCCCGCCTGAAGAAGTAGTCCTTCAGGGGCCTCTGGCTCTCGGCGGCGGAGGGGCTCGACACGGGCCCTTCCGCCGTCGTCGTTTCAGGGCTCCCCGCTAAGGCTTCTTCCGCCGGCTGCGAGGCGGCATCGTGCGCTCCGCCCTCTTTCCCCGAGGCGTCCGCTCCCGCGCCTCACGGGCCGCCAGCGGGAGCATCCGCAGCGAGCCCCGCGTGAGCTCCCGCACCTCACCGCGCACCCCCTCGGGAGCCTTCTCGACCGCCCTGCCCGCTCGGGTCGCGGCCGCCTCCGCGGGGGCCGGAGTCTCGGCGGGCACCGCGCGCGGCTTTCTCTTCTGGGCGCGCCGGTCGAGGAAGGCCAGCATCCGCTCGCGGTGCACGTCGTGGTAGCGCTGCGGCTCGAAGCGGACGGTGCGCGCCTCGATGATGTCCAGGACGGACTCCACCTCGCTCTCGACGGGGCGGGGTCCAGGCAGGGAGAACTCGGAGAAGCTGTCCTGCGGGATGACCTCGTCCGCGTAGTGCAGGGTGGACAGGACGAGCCCCCGCCCCCGAGGCCACACCGCGCACAGGTGTCCCTTCAGGTGCATCACCATCCGCCCGATGCCGACCCGGCCCGCGGCGCGCATGGCCATCGCCATGGCCGCGTAGGCCTTCCACGCGCCCTCCCCCGGCATGAGGTGGTAGGTGGTGTCGAAGAGGATGGGATCGATCTCGGAGATGTCGACGAAGTCCTCCAGGTCGATGGTGCGGCTGGCGCGGGGCTCGAAGGCCTCCAGCTCGCCCTGCGTCAGCTCCACGTAGCGGCCACGGCCCAGGTCGTAGCCCTTCACCACGTGCTCGTAGGACACCTCCTCGCCATCGGCCGAACACACCCGCTTCTGCTGGAGGCGGGCTCCGTCCGCGTCGTGCAGGAGGTGGAACTGCACCTGTTTGGGAGAGACGGCGCCATAGAGCCGCACCGGGACATTCATGGGCCCGAAACCGAGCGAGCCAGTCCAGACAGGACGAGACATAGGGGGCCTCCCTGGCACCCGCATGGGCGCCACCCCCTAACGTTCGTTCGGCCCGGGCGGACGGCAAGGCACTCCGCGCCCCCGGACAGGGGCCCGCCGGCACGCTCGCTCCCGGCGGCGGTGCATATCCGTCGGCCGTGGACGTCCCAGAAGAGACATCGTCACGGAAGGCTTGCCGGGGCCACTCGACGCTGAGTACGAGGCCGGGTCATCCGGCGGTCACACCAGAAAGAAGGAAGCGGCATGCAGCGGATTCTCTTGGCGGTTCTGGGCCTCACCCTGTCCATGGGCCTCACGACGGGGTGCGCGACGATCAAACGCGCGAACGTGGGGCGCACGGCGGCGGCCATCCTCATCTCCGACGAGCAGGAGGAGCAGCTCGGCCGGCAGGTGAAGCAGGAGCTCGAGACGAAGGAGAAGATCAAGTACGTCGAGGACCCGGCGGTGGTGGAGTACGTGCGCAACGTGTCCACGCGCATCCTCCAGCAGGCGAACAAGGACCGGAAGAACGTGAAGTGGAAGGTGAACGTCATCGACGACCCGAAGATGGTGAACGCCTTCGCCACGCCGGGCGGCTACCTGTACGTGTACACCGGGCTGCTGCTGGCGGCGGACAACGAGGCGGAGCTCGCCGGGGTGATGGGGCACGAGGCCGGGCACGTCGTGGGCCGGCACTCGGCACAGGCGATGATGCTTCAGTACGGCGAGCAGGCCGTCATCGAGGCGGCGCTCGGGAAGAACGCGAACATGGTGGCGCAGCTCGCCGCGAGCCTCGCGGGCACGGGCGCGGGACTGGCCTTCAGCCGCGGCAACGAGACGGAGGCCGATGAGCTCGGCGCCAGGTACACGTCGGCGGTGGGCTACGCCCCGCAGGGCCTGGTGACCTTCTTCGGGAAGCTGGCGGCGCAGGAGGGCCAGACGCCGGGCGTGCTGAAGTGGCTGAGTACCCACCCGCCGAGCTCCGAGCGCGTGTCACACTTGACCACCTACATCTCGCAGAAGGGGCTGACGGGCTCGGACCTGGGGGCGGACCGTCTGGCCGCCATCAAGCAGCGCGTGCGCAAGTAGGCCCTTGCCTCAGGGCATGGGGGGAGGCGGCCCCCGCCCCTCCCCTGTGCCCTTCCCCTCCCCCTCGGAGGCCTCCTGGAGCTCGGCGGGGGGCTCGACCTCGGAAGAGGCGTACTCCGCCATGCGTCGGCGCCCGCGCCAGACGGCGAGCCGATCCCGCCCCGAGCGCGGCCCCTCGCCGGAGCTGCCCTTGAGGTGGGGCACTCCG
>NZ_DASVSO010000221.1:0-1835 GCF_036388035.1 Archangium sp. | reverse complement strand
CGTCCTCTTCGTCAAGGCCGCGGAGGAGGCGCTCGAGCAGGCCGGCTACCAGCCCGGCCGGTGGAACGGCCGCCGCGTGCAGGTGATGGTGGGGCAGCTCCCCGCGCGCTCCAAGGAGTTCGAGACCGAGCTGCGCTTCATCTGCGAGCGCTACATGGGCATGGCGGAGCAGTCGCTCCGGGCCCAGGGGATGACCTCCAAGCAGCTCGCCCCGCTGCTCGAGACGCTGCGCCAGAGCATGCTGTCCGCGGTGGCCCCGCTGGACGAGAACACCTCCCAGTACTACTCCGGCATGACGTGCGCGGCGCGACTGGCCGCCATGCACGACTTCACCGGTGGGGTGCTCGCGGTGGACGCGGCCTGCGCCAGCTCCCTGGCGGCGCTGCATGCCGGCCTGCTGTCGCTGTCCCACCGCGAGGCCGACGTGGTGGTGGCCGGAGGCGTGGCCTTCAACCTCGTGGCGGAGTACGTCGCCCCCCTGGCGGTGCTCGGCTTCCTCTCCCCGCGCGGCACCTTCCCCTTCGACGATCGCGCGGACGGCTTCGTCCCCGCGGAGGGCGCGGGCGCGGTGGTGCTCAAGCGGCTGGAGGACGCGGAGGCGGCGAAGGACCCCATCATCGCCGTCATCTCCGGCATCGGCTTCTCCAGCGACGGGCGGGGCACCACCCTGCACGCGCCCAACCCCAAGGGCCAGGCACGCGCGGTGGAGCGCGCGCTGGAGGACGCCAAGGCGCACTCCAACCAGATGGGCCTCATCGAGGCGCACGGCACGGGGACGCGGGCCGGCGACATCACCGAGGCCACCGCCTACGGCGAGGTGTTCCAGGCGCGCGGCCGTGACACCCCGGTGCCCATGGGCACCCTCAAGTCGCAGATCGGCCACACCTCGTCGGCCTCCGGCGTGCTGGGCCTCATCAAGGCGGCCTTCGCGGTGAGCGAGGCCTTCCTGCCGCCCATGAATGGTGGCGAGTTCCCCAAGTCGGAGATTCCCTTCGACAAGCTGCCCATCTCCCTGTCGCTGGAGGGCCGGCCCTGGCCCGTCCCCCGCGAGGGGCGGCGGATGGCCGGGGTGAGCTCCTTCGGGTTGGGCGGGTCCAACTACCACGTCGTCCTCGAGGAGCACGACAACGCCCACCGGCGCGTGTTCACCGCGGGCCCGCAGCCCAACGTGACGGGCCAGCCCATCCCCAGCCGAGGCCTGTTCGCCCAGCGCTGGCGGGCGGACCTCATCCCCCTGTCGCTCACGCCCGAGAAGCGCTACCCGCTGGCCGGCAAGAAGCTGCTGCTGCTGGGAGACGACCCGGGCATGGTGGCCTCCTTCACCCGCCTGCTGACGGGCCGTGGAGCGCGCTCGCTCGCGGTGCAGCTGGCGGGCCTCACCGACGCGCTCGAGGTGGAGCGCCGGGTGCGCCGGGCCAGCGAGGAGCTGGGCGGGGCCGACGGCGTCATCGACCTGAACGCCTTCGGGCCGGCCGAGTACTTCCTCACGGTGGGCAGTGCCCGCTTCGCGCGTCGCATGGCGGAGACGACCGCGCGCTGGCACGGCACCGGGCGCGCCATGTACGAGCGCCTGCGCGACACCACCAAGGGCCGCACCGCCTGCTACGTGGCCGTCACCTCCATGGGCGGTGACTTCGGCTTCCTGGGCGACGGCGGCAACGTGATGGGCGGCTCCACCGCCGGCTTCCTCAAGGCCCTCAAGCAGGAGCTGCCCAACCCGGTCATCAAGATCGTCGACTTCGAGCCGAGCACCTCGCACTGGGTGATGGCGGAGACCGTCGCGCGCGAGCTCGAGGAGGGCAGCGACCGCACGGAGATTGGCTACCTGGCGGGCC
>NZ_DASVSO010000220.1:0-22608 GCF_036388035.1 Archangium sp. | reverse complement strand
AGGCGCCCGCTCCGGCCGTGGAGGCGCCTACGACCGTGGACCTGTCCCTCCCGGTCGTGGACACCCTTTCCACCGAGCCGAGCCAAGACTCGCCCGCCCCGCGGGAGGAGCCGCACGGAGAGGCCCCCGCGCCCGGCGTGGACGAGCCCGAGTCCTCCCCACGGGAGCTCGTCCCGCCCGCGGCGGAGTCCCCTGCCCGCCAGGAGCACACGACCGTCAACGTCGGGACGGAGGACCTCGATGAGTTGGGGGTGCTGGACGCACTCAACGAAGCCGAGGTCCCGGCCAGGCAGGCCCCGGTGGAGGAGAAGACCCCGGCGGTGGTGCCCCCGCCGGTGGTGGTGCCCCCGGCCGAGCACAGCTCCTCGGAGCCCGCGCCCGGACTCGCCCTGCCCTTCGGCGAGCGCGAGAAGGTGTGGGCCAAGACGGCCACCTCCGGCGCCCGCGATCGCTCCCTGCCCGAATGGTCTCTCTCGGGAGATCTGAAGAACACCAGCATCCCCCGGCTGCTCAACGCCTACTACGAGGCCCGCCACAGCGGAGAGCTCAAGCTCAAGCAGGGCTCCGTGCAGAAGGTCGTCTACTTCGAGGCCGGCCGCCCCGTGTACGCGGCCTCCAACCTCGCCCACGAGCGCTTCGCCCGCTTCTGCGTGCGCCGGGGCGCGGTGCCCGAGGCGAAGCTCCAGGAGGTGCTCACGCTCGCCCGCGAGCAGAACCTCCGCTCCGGCGAGGCGATGATCCGCCTGGGCCTGATGGACGCCCCGCTTCGCCAGCAGCTCGTCGTGGAGCAGGTGAAGGAGATCCTCTGGTCCACCTTCTCCTGGACCGAGGGCGCCTATGGCTTCAGCCCCATGCGCCCGCCGCGCGCGGGGCTGGTGAAGCTGTCGATCTTCCCCGGGGACCTCATCCTCGAGGGCATCTTCAAGTCCGAGCCCCTGATGACGCTGCGCCAGCGCATGCCGCGCTCGCGCAAGCTCTTCCCCTCCGCGGCTCCCCCCTATGGCCTGCACGAGCTGAAGCTCAAGGGACAACAGGCGCTGCTGCTGGCCTACGCGGACGGCAGCAAGACGGTGGAGGACCTGCTCACCCTCACGGATCTCCCCGAGCGCGACGTGCTCGCCACGCTGCGGGGCCTGGAGCTGATCGGCGTGCTGGAGGAGCGGCGCGACGAGCCGACCAACCGCAGCCGCATCAGCTTCGGCCTGTAGGGCGAGGGCCCTCTACCGCCGGCGGCGGCGCACGGCCGCCACCAGCGTCCCGAGCGCGAGCAGCAGCGGGCCCGGACCCGAGCTGGTGCAACCGCAGCCGGAATCCGGCACCCGCGGGCCCGGCGGGTCGCGCAGGGAGATGGGCACCTCGCGCAGTCGCGCCTCGCCCTCCATGCGGCGCTCGCCCACCAGGTGCGGGCGCGCCACGTAGGTGAGCCTCCCGGAGCTGTTGCCCTCGAGCGCCAGCCCGCTCACGGTGAGCACGCCGTCCACCCAGCGCGCCTCCAGGGGCTGGCCCTCGAACTGCGCGCTGCCCTCCACGTACGTCAGGCCCTCCAGCCGCTCCACGAAGCTCACGTCCCGCACGGCGCAGGCGGTGGTGTTGGTGAGCGTGAGGGAGACGCCCACGAGCCCCGTGTCCGAGGCGGCCGGCGCCTCGGTGCGACGCCGGACTCGCACGAAGGGCTCCACGGTGATGGGCAGCACGTGTTGCCGCGAGGCCTCGTTGCCTGGGCCCGCGCGTGCCGTCACCTGCATCACCACGGACTGGCCCACCAGCGTGTCCAGCCCGGTGTCCCGCGTGGCCAGCGCCACCGTGGCCCCGCTCAGCGAGTCCCGCGCGAGCTCCGGACCCGAGATTCGCGACCAGGTGACGTCGGACTTCTGGCAGGCGTCCCGCGGGAAGGCCTGCGTCAGCGTGGCACGCGCCCCCTCGCCGCAACGGGCCACCAGCACGGCGTCCTCGGGCAGCGCCTCCAGCCCCGCGGCCACCCGGGGCAGCTCCACCTGCACGGCCGTCTCCGAGGTGCGCCCGCCCGCGGTGTCCTCCAGCGAGCCCGCCACCCGGAAGCGCCCTCCCGCGCACCCCGTCCCCGTGTCGACGAGCCACTTGCCCGAGGAGAAGTCCACCGTCTCCCGCGCCACCACGCTCCCGTCCAGGCGTTCGAGCCGGAGATCGGCGACGAGGCCACGAGAATCAATGCAGTTGAGGTTGCTCGAGCCCAACCCCACCTCCACCACCGAGCCGGGAAGGAGCGGCGTCGCGGCGAGCTGGAGCACGCCCGCGTCGAGCGGAGTCACGTTCGTCTGGACGTCCACCTCGCGCACCGAGGGCGCACTGGAGAAGAGGTTCTCCGCGGTCCGCACCTGGTTCACCGCGGTGAGCTTCAACCGGGTCGCCTCGAGGCACTCCCGCGCCTCCACCTGAAGCCCTGGCGCCCGCACCGGGAAGGCCGACACCACCTCGCCCGTGTCCGTCCTCCGGAACGTGATGCCCTCGGGGGGCACGGGGCCGCCGACATCGAGCGCCCAGGTGGTCTCCACTCCCGGGAAACCGCCGCTCGTCTCGCACGCGTGAAGGGGCTGGTCGGGCGCGACGCGCAGTGTCTGCCCCGCGCTCAGGGCCACCACGCCCCCATCGAAGGCCGCGTTGGGATCGCCCCACGGCGCCACGTGGACCTTGAACTCCTTGGAGTTGGAGATGCCCGCGTCGTCATTCACCGTGAGCGTGAAGGGGAAGTCCGCCCCACCCGCCATGCAGAGGGTGGCCGGAGCCGTGAGCACCGCGACGCGGCCTCCCGGCTCCTGCACCAGCGAGGGGCCCACCGTCCCCGCATCCGTGCTCCAGCTGAAGCCGGTGAGCTTGCAGCCCGCTTCCGTCACGTCGCCGAGCACCTCCATCCTCCAGGGCTCGAACCGCCCCGCGACCAGTCCCCTGGCGGGGAGACTCACCGGGGGAATGCTCGGCTTCTGGGTGTGCCGCACGAACACCGGAATCACCTTCTCGGTGTCATGGGCCGCCAGCCCGTCCGAGGCGCGAACCCCGAAGGAGCCCACGGTCCGGCTCTCGCAGACGGTCCCGCTGGTGACCCTCACCACGAGCGGGTCTCCCGGCTGCCATCCACCCTCCACGCCCGCGTCGACCTGCTCCAGGGACCAGGGCCCGCTCGCTCCCGAGGTGTGGAGCGTCAACAGCACCGGGTCTCCATCCGTGTCGGTCGCCGTGAAGGTGAACTGGCCGGCATCACTCTCGCCGAGCTCCACCACGGTGTCCGAGAGCCGCGGGCCCGCGTCGTTGGTGTAGATGAGGAGGTTGTTCGAGCCCCGTTCGGCGGCGGCGACGCAGTAGCTCGCCCCCGTACAGGAGACGAACTTCAGGGGAGTGCCCGCGAACTCCGGCGGGAGGGGCCTCACCCGCCAACGGGTGCCCGCCTGCGTGGCGTCGAGCATGGGCACCGCGCCCATCACCGCGGAAGAGCCGCCGTCCGGCAGGGCCACGACGGCCATGCCGAACCCGCGTCCGTTCGCCCCCCCGGACTCCACGTTCAGGGACACGCTGGTCACGTTCAGGCCCCCGTCGAGCATCTGGACCGGGAGGATCTCCCGGCCGAGCTCCACGGGAGCCCCCTGCAAGAAGCCCTTCTCCGTGCCCACCACCGCGTAGGGCACGGAGCCGCCATCGACGGTGAACAGCTCCACGGCCAGCACCCTTCCCGCCCCCGGGTTCTCCTGCGGGATGGGCCGCAGGGCTCCGCGATCGGCGAACCAGTGGACGGTTGCGTTGTCGTCCGGAGTGCCAGCGAGTGCATACAGCGTGTTACCCGCCCGCACCACACCGAGCGAGGGGGTGAAGACGGTCTCCTCGGAGTCCCTCAGCCGGAAGTCGGGGGCGCCGTAGATGCCAGCATCCGCGAAGTACACATCGGAGGTGGAGCCCGAGGACACCGCGGCGGCCCCGCCCCCGCTGGCGGACTGCCTCACCCGGACGATGGGCCCCGAAGGGGAAGACGAGATGGGCCCCAGCGCCCCACACGAGGCCCCACTCGTGTTGCTGCTGCGGCGCTCCCCCTCCACGGAGAGCAGGACGGAGGTGAAGCAGCCCGCGCTCGCCTCGTAGAAGGTCCCCGCCGAGGTGCCTGGCAAGGTCCGCGAATGACCACCGTCCAGGAACAGCATGGCCTCGGTGGAGGTGCCCACCGAGAAGTTCCCGGGGGACCACACCTCCACGAAGAGCCTGGGCGTCCCGGCACCCGCGGGCAGGGAGACCTGGGTCTGCCAGTTGGCGTGCGCACTGGCGGCCACCAGCACCAGGCCCACGACGAGGCCCAGGCCGACGCGCCTCAGGCGCGCGCCACCCCTAGTATGCCAACTCCGCCCGAAGATAGAGCCTGTCGGAACCATCGCGTGCCTCCTCCGGCAAGCCCGTCCCGGTGAACCCCAGCAGCGTATAGCCCGTGGCCACACGCAGTCGTTCGTCCACTCGGTACGCCACTTCGCCACGTAGCGAACCCAACTGTTCCCCATCCGGCGCCACCGACCTGCTCGCCGCCTCCAGCGCCAACTCCAAGCCCCCCACCACCCGCACCGACGGACGCAGGGAACCCGTCAGCACCCATATCGCAACATCGCCCCGGTTGCTGCGGCCCGCGTGCAGCCCGGCCGCCAGTGCGAAGCGGTCCCCCAGTCGCACCGCCGGCAGCAGTGAAATTATCTGTTGGGCGCGTTCCCCGAAGGCTGCTCGCTCACCAGGCAGCAGCTCACGGGTGAGGCCATAACGCGCCACTACCACGAAGGGCCCCGGCCTCCAGGCGAGCGCCGCGTAGCCCTCGAGCAGCCGGGCCTCGGCCTCTCGTGTCTCGCGCAGGTAGGTGCGGCTGTAGTTCATGCGGCCGGAGAGCGACAGGTCGTCGCGCAGCACCGCCTCGGCCGCGAGCACCATCACCGCCTGGATGCGATCCACCGGCTCCGTCGCGCCGCGCACCGGAAGGCCCCGCCCAAAGCGCAGCTCCACGCGCCCATCGGCCCGGATGCGCTCCAGGAGGAGCTGGCCGGAGACGCTCGCCACATCGCGCCGCAGCGAGCTCGGCACGTCCAGCAGCGGCTGACGCACACCGTGCTCGTAGCGCGCGCCTACCTGCAGCGCGCCGAAGAGCGTCTGCTGGAAGCCCACCGCGCGCGCCAGGCGCACCGCGTTGGCGTCATGCGAGGCGACGTCCTCCACGAAGAGGCTCGTCCCCTCTCCCAGCTCCGTGCTCGCCCCACTCACCGCGCGGGCCGCGCCGAAGTCCGGACCGTCCACGTCCACCGAGTAGCTGCCGTAGTAGACCTCCTGGCCCCGGCGCCACGTGCCCCGCACCCACGCCAGCGGCCCCAACCGCGGCCCCCAGCCTCCGCGCACGCCCACCACGGCCTCGTCGTCGAGCGTCACGTCCACGCCCGCCGAGGAGAAGGTGTCGTCCACCCGGCCCGGGCCATCGCCCCGCAGCACCAGCGCCTGCCGGTGGCTCGCCGACACGCCCAGCCAGTCGTTCACCCGCAGGTGGCCATGGAGCCCCGCCGAGGTGCGGCCTCCCTCGAGCAGCAGCGCCTCACCGGGTGCCTCGCTGGCGCGCAGGCTGGCGTCGCGCAGCTCCACGCCCACGCCCCACCCCTCCCCCTCGTAGCCGAAGCCCACGCCCAGCGTGCGCGCCTCCAACGGTGTCTCCGAGAAGGGCAGCCGGGGGTCCGCCGAGCGCCGATCATCCCCGAGGAGGGTGAGGCGCCAGCGCCCCAGCGGCTGCACGGCGCGCAGCGACAGCTGGCGGAAGAGCGCGGTGTCCGCATGGGTCCCATCGGAGAAGCCCGCCGAGCGCCACCGGAAGGCCGCGTCCACGGAGCCGGCCCCGAAGAGGCCCGGCCCGCTCAGGCGCAGCCCCAGGGCCTGCCCGCTGCTCCCCACCCGCGCCGCCTCGTCCGGCCGGAGGAAGGTGAGGCCGCCGTCGTCCGACACACCGCGCAGCTCCGCCAGCAGCGACTCGCCCTGGCTCCGGGCCACCTCGGCCAGCAGCGCGTAGCCGCCCAGCATGGTGCGCGCGTGCCCGGAGAAGAGCAGGTAGGGCTTCCCGGAGCGCTGCTCGCGCACGGCGGCCACGGAGGCCCGGCCGCCCGTCCACTCCGCCCAGGCCTCGCCTCCGACGGTGTCCGCCGCCTCGCCCAGCCGCAGCACCGCGTACTGCACGGTGAGGACGGGCTCCGGCGCGGCCGTCAGCGGATCCGCGCGCAGCAGGGGCTCCCCGGCGAGCATGGACAGCGGACGCGCCAGGAGGATGCGGCCCGCCGAGTAGTCGATTTCGTAGTCCCGGCCCCGAATGAGGTGGCGCTCGCCGAGCGGCAGTCCGGTGACGCCGTCGCGTACCTCCACGCGCAGCAACTCCGAGCCCTCCGCCACCGAGCCCGAGCCCAGGTAGTAGAGGCTGCCGCCGGTGGCGCGCAGCTCCTCGTACGCGGGGACGGCGGACAGCAGCCGCGTCGGATCCTCCAGCCCTCCGGCGAAGGCGTCCATGCCCACGCGCAGCCGCCCCAGCCCCGACGCGAGCTGCGCGTAGGGGCCGAAGAGGGGGCGGTGGTAGCGGCCCACCTCCCCTTCCGCCCGCAGCGCCCGGTAGGTCCCCAGGCCCACCCGGCCGAGCTCGTCGTGGCGCACCTCGAGCCGCAGTCGCCCTTCCGTGGGGTTGGGCGTGAGGCCCACGGACGCGTCTCCCCACTCGGCGATGGCCAGGTCCGGATCCGGTGCCCGATCCAACCGCGGGAGGCGAGCACGCAGCCAGTCCGCCGCCGGCCGTCCGCGCAGGCTGTCCACGTCGGTGTCCCGCAGGTCCAGCTCGCCCGTGAGGGAGAAGGGCCCCAGACGCGCCTCGCCGTGGGCCGCGCCTCGCCCCCGCAGCCGGAAGTCCCCATTGCCGGGCGCGTACGTGGCCTCCACGTCCAGCAGCCCCACCGCGAAGGCGCGAGTCACCGCCTCCACCTGCACCGTCACCGTCCGCGCTGGCTCGCCGGGCGGCTGCACCTCCAGCGTCACCGGGTTGCGGCCCGGGACGAGCACCAGCGGCACCAGCACGGAGCCCTCCGGCCCCACCGTCACCTCGCCCTGGGGCGAGCGCACGCGCGTGCCCGAGGGGAACTCGGCGCGCAACGAGGAGGCGCCACTGGCCGCGGGCTCGCCCCTCCGCCCCGGCAGCCGCAACGTCCCGGCGGGCACGGGCTCGCGAGGAATGACGAGCAGTCCCTCGTCACGCGACACCACGTCGATGCGCTGGCGGAAGAGGCGCAGGGAGCCCTCCGGCCCGGAGGCGGTGAGGGACAGCACGTTCTCCCCGGGCACGAGCCGCACGCGCGCGCGCCAGTCGCCCCGCGTGTCCACCTCCGCCGGCACCTCGCCCACCCGCACCTCGTCCCCGGGCGAGGCGTGCCCGGCGACGAGGAACTCCACCCCGCCCGGCACCACCGCCGCCGAGGGAGGCGCGGCCTCATAGGAGAACGCCACGGCGGGCAGGGACTCGCCCCGCGTCCGCACCGCGAAGTCCTGGAGCACCACGGCGGCCCAGGGCACCTCCACCGTGACGGCCTCGGGCGAGGCCTCGCTGTCGGGAGGCAGCGTCCTCGCATCCACCCGCACCCGGTGCCGGCCGGGCCGCAAGTGGATGCCGCCCGTCATGTCGGGGCCACGCCCGTCCACCCCCGCGAAGTGGTAGCGCCCGTGGGCGTCCGTGCGCACCTCGCGGCCCGTGGCCAGCACCAGCCGGATGTCGGCGAGGCCCGGCTCGTCGGGGGCGCACCGTCCGTCTCCATCCAGGTCGCGGCACACGCGCCCGACAAGGGCCGCCGCCAACTCCTGCGGCTCCTCCCTCGCGAGCTGCGCCCAGGCGGCGGACGGAAGCAGGAGGACGCACACCACCCAGGCCACGTCCCTCAAGGCCTCACCTCGGCGAGCGCGGTGACACCGGTGGCCACGTCCGCCACGGAGACACTCACCGGCCCCTCATGCTTCACCCGGAAGCTGCTCCGTCCCTCCCGTACCTCCAGAGGACTCCGCTCGCCCGCGGACAGCCACACGTGGACCTGACGGCCCTCCAGCACCCGCCCCGAGGCGTCCTCCACCCAGAACGTGACGCGCGGGCCCTCCACCTTCAGCCGCACGTTCACCGGCACGGAAGGCGCCAGCCTCACCGACTGCTCCGCCAGCGCCGGCACGAGCGGCGACTCCAGCGGGAACACCGGCCCGCCCTCGGCCACCACGTGCACCGTCTGCCGCAGGCCCGGCCACTGGCCATGCACCACCTCCAGCCGGCCCGGACGCAGGGGACCGAGCTCCACCGTCCCGCCCTCGCCCGTCACCCGCTCGGCTTCCCCGACGCGCAGCGGCTGCGCCGGCACGGGCAGCCCGGCCAGGTCCGTCACGCCCGCGTACAGCACGCCCCCTCGTGCCCACACCCGAAGACGCGCCGGCTCCATGCCGGGAGGGCCCTCCGCGAGCGCCTTCACTCCCACCTCGCCCGGCGGCCCCCGCTCCGGCAACCCCCAGGCGCTGGTGAACACCCCCGGGGACTCCTCGCGCGGCGGGCTGAAGGTGCCCAGCGGGGACTCCAGCACCACCCGGGCCCCTGGCCTCGGCCGTCCCGCGGCGTCCTGCGTGGTGACGGTGACGGTCATCGTCGCGCCGAGGTGCACCATCGGCTCGGCCAGGGCCAGCGAGGCCCGCGCCACCGGCCCCTGCACCAGCTGCAGCGACAGCTCCTCGCGCGAGCTCGCCCCACGCTCCGGCCAGGTGGCCACCAGCGCCTCCGGCCCCGCGGACAGGGTGCTCGGCGCGGTGTAGATCCACTCGAGCAGCCCGCCCTCGGCCCGCGTCGGGCCACGCAACGAGCCCTGGCGGACCGAGACATTCACCCGCGCGTCCAGCACGGGCTGGCCGTAGGCATCACTGGTGGCGCACAGCAGGCGCGCCCGCGAGACACCATCCGCTGGGAGTCGCTGGGGATTGAGGACACACGCCAGCCCATCCGTGGGCGGCAGCGCCAGGTCGATCCGCGAGCGCCGCACGTTGCCCGCCGAGTCCACCGCGCGCCCCTCCCCGAAGCGGTGGCCGGGGGGAACGATGACCGGCAGCCGAACGCGCCCATCCGGCGCGGCCTTCACGGGCCCGAAGGGCACGCCGGCGATGGAGACGGAGATGTCCGCGTCCGGCGAGGTACGACCCGGCAAGTCCACCGAGGTGGCGAGCGGCACCAGCACCTTGCCGTAGGCGCCGTGGATGGACTGAGGGTGGGGCCACGCCGAGAGCGCCACCAGGATGGCCACTTCCGGGTAGCGCGTCTCGGGCAGCACGTAGCGCGCCTGCCAGGTGCCGGGCCCGGTGCGCGTCAGGCCCTCCACCCGGCCCACGTTGGCCCGCAGCACGGGCGGAGCACCGGTGTCATCCGGAGAGCCGTCCAGCCGGAGCATCCGCACCGTGAGCCGGGCCTCCGTGTCCCGGCCCTTCACGGGAGCGGGCGGCTCCACCGCCAGCGACACCTGGGTCGCTGGCGGTCCCAGCTCATACCGGGCCTCGGTCCTCAGCCCCGAACCTTCTGCCTCCACCCGGACCTCCCGGGTGCCCGGGTCCGGAACGACCAGGAAGGTCCGCAGCGGTGGCTGCTCCGGCCCTGGGAGCAGCCTCGCCCCGCGCGCGAACACCGAGACCCCCTCCGCCGCCACGGGCATACCCGCGGCATCCCGTCGCACCAGGGCGATGGAGAAGCCCTCGGGTGGCACGGCCGCGGACGGCCCCAGGATGTCGAGCGTGTCCCCGGACGCCGCCGTGGCGACCAGCAGCAGGACTGGCAGGAGGAGGTTCAGAGTGTCGGTAATTTACCAGCGACCGAGATTCACTCGAAATGCTATCGCCGCGAAGTCACCGGAGCCTGGCGCCGCGCCCGGCCGGTTCCGTGACGAAACAGCAACGCGGCGAGCATCCACACGCCCAGCAGGGCCACCGGGCCGCCCCCCGCGCTGCACCCCGCGAGCGGCTTCTCCGAGAGCGGCGGGAACGTCCCGTTGGCCACGACCGGCGCGCCTCCCGTCCCCTCCCCGCTCGACGACTCCAGCACCCCCTCATAGCCGCTTGGCACGAAATAGCGGGACAGGAGCGTCTTCTCCGCCCCGGCGCCCACGGGCTCGGAGGGCACGAACTGGCCATGGAGGAGCTCCGCGCCCTTCAGTCCGTCGTCCAGCGGAGGGAGCTCGCAGGACGACTCCCCGTAGACACGCACCCGGAAGGCGCTTCCAGGCGCGCCCTGCACCTGGGCGGACAGGGTGGTCTCCCCCTGGAGCGAGAGCGCCTGGGCCAGCCCCTTCACGTCGTGCCCGAAGTCCTCGGGCCCCACGCTCAGAACCGGTCCGAGCCACACCCTGCCCGTGGTGGCGGGAGTCCCCTCGAAGCCGTTGTCCACGCACAGCACCCCGGTGCCTTTGGACACGAACCGGGTGGAGAGCACCTCCGGCTTCCCCGTGGAGCGGGTGACCTGCAGGCCGCCCAGCAGCGGCCGCGTGCCGGGCGAGGCGCACACGGCTTCCGGAGCCTCGTCGATGGGCGGGGCGCAGTCCGTCGGCGGCAGGCGGAACGTATAGGCGTACACGTTGAGATCGCCGTTCTCCCGCACCGACCACACCACCCGCGCCAGCCCGTCCGGCTCCACACTGATGTCGTTGAGCGACTCGCTCTCCGGCGTCTCGGTGAGGCGGTAGAAGGTCTGCGTGCGCAGGTCGTACAGCATGATGTCGAAGTTGGGCGACGTGCTGGACGCCTCCCGCCGCTCGAAGGCGATGAGCGGACCGCTCACGTTGGGGTTGGAGTCCGGACCCGGGAGCGGGAGGCGCCGGGTCTCGCCACCCCGCACCGCCTGCCAGGCGATGTCCGCCTCCGTCACGCCATCCACGGTGCGCCGGGTCACGTACGCCACCACCTCGCCATTGGTGTCCGGCTGGGACTCCTCTCCCTCCGTCCCGGTGAGCTGGGCGACCTGGTAGCCCCCCTCGACCGCATAGGCCGCCCAGATGTCGCACCCGTCGATGCTGGTGGCGCACTTCGTCCACGCCACCGTCGTCCCGTCCACGCTGACGGCGGGCGTGCGATCCACGGACGTGTCCTCCGACAGCCGGGTGAGCGCGAGCGAGTCCAAGCGGTAGGCGAAGATCTCCGGCTGCTCGGAACGGGTGAGGGAGCCCAGCTCCTGCCACGCCACCGTCTGGCCGCCGATGGTGGCCACGCGCCGGTCCGCGCCCTCTCGAGGCGCGAGCTCCTGGGCCGCGCCGCCCTGGCGCACGTTGAAGCGGAACACGCGGCTGGAGCCGGTGGTGCGGGTGAACACCACCGTGTCGCCGCTGACGTCGGCGAGGGAGTCGTAGCCGCCCTCGGTGGGGATGGCCTGGTCCTCGCCCGTGACGAGATCATGGACGCGAATCTCACTGCTGCTGAGGCTGAGCTGGTGGGTGTAGGCCACCACCGGACCACTCACGTGGGGATCCGTCTGGTCTCCCGGCCCGTTGTTGACCACCAGGGACTTGCCGCGCAGGGGGAAGCCCGCGTTCTGGGCGAACGCCAGCGCCGGTACGAGGCACGCGAGGGGGATGAGCGTCCGCAGCATCGAGGCTGACCTCCAATGGGACCTAGGGCGATACACACCCCCCATCCAAGGACGCTCCAGGGCTTCCGCCCCCCCATGCGCCCACAGGCGCCAGCTTCCACGGCAACCACGGCCGGCCAGACTTCAGGCCCCACGGCTTTGCGCACCAGGGCTTTCGCCCAGGATTGCCCTTGTACGGGGTCATTCTCAGACCTTGAGACGATGCAAATTACAGACCGAGCGGACGAGCGTCAAGGCGCTCGTCTGTACGGTCGCCCTCACTGTCCCTGGGGGGCCGGGTCATTCCACATCCCAGGGTCCACGATGACTTTGTCGGGGGGCCGGGTGTCCACGGTGAGCTCGTGCTGCTCCTGCTGCCGCAGGCCGCCCACGGACACGGCCTGGACCTGCACGGTGTTGCGACCTTCCTGGAGCGCCACGGGGCGGGAGAAGCGGCCCTGCTCGTCCGTGGGGACCATCTCCCCCGCCACGTCCACATGGGCACCGGGCTCCGTCTGTCCGGAGACGACGAGCTGGCGCTTGGACACGGTGGAGCGCGCGGGCCAGGTCACCTTGAGCAGTAGGCTGGAGGGGATGGGCGTGGGCTCGGAGGGACCGCGGCCCGGGAGGACGACGGACTGCTGGCCGGCGCGGACGATGACCACCTTGCCCCGACCCAGGAAGGTGACCTCGCCCTCGCTGGTGGCCACGGCGACGGTGCCCGCGCCGTTGTTGCTCATGGCGAAGGTACCGCCCTCGGTGCGGGCCACCGCGTCGCTGCCAGCGGCCCTCACCTCGACGCTCTGGCGGACGCCGGGCCGGACGCGGGTCGTCGTCCGACCGTTGCGCAGCAGGAAGCGGGAGACCGATTGGGTGAGCTCCTCGATCGTCAGCTCGGAGCCCGCGTCCATGCGGACCTCCACGGCCTCGCCATTGATGACCACCGCGTAGGAGCCATGCTGGGTGCGCACCGAGTCCGAGGGGCGCAGCGCCTCGCCGGCCTTCACGGCACGCCACTGCCCCTCGCCGCTGCGGACCTCCACCGTGCCGCTGACCTCCTCCAGCTTGAGCTCGGCCGGGCGCTTCGGCTCCTCTGGAGCCGGCGGGGGCGGGGCCTCCACCACGGGCGGAGGCGGCGGAGCCGGGGGCTCGTGGAGGAAAAGGAAGTACCCCAGCGGCAGCGCCGCCAGGATGGCGATGAGTCCAAGGAGGAACGGCGTGCTGCGCCGGCGGGAGCGGGGGGCATCCATGCGGCCCCGAACCTACATCAGCCGAGCGCCATGTCTCACGCCTTCGGCAACCACACGGTGAAGCAGGAGCCCTGCCCCACCTCCGTGCGCACATCGATGGTACCGCCCGCCTCGCTGACCACCCGCCAGGCCACCGACAGGCCCAGGCCCACGTTGGACCAGACGTCCTTGGTGGTGAAGAAGGGCTCGAAGATGCGCGAGCGGTGCTCGGGGGAGATGCCCTTGCCCGTGTCCTCCACCTCGAGGAAGCCGCGCCCGTCCCGCTCGCCGGTGCGCAGCACGAGCCGCTTCGCCTCCGTCTGCATCATCGCGGTGCGCGCGTTGGACAGCAGGGCCAGCACCACCTGGGACAGGTGCCCTGGATCTCCCCTCACCCGCATGGGCGGGGAGACCAGCTCGGTGACGATGGCAATGCCCTCGCCCTTGATCTGGTTCTCCGTGAGCGAGAGCGCGTCGCGGAGGACGGAGTTGAGGTCCACCGGCCGCAACTCGGGCCTCGAGCGCTGCTGGGAGAAGCGCAGCAGGTTCTGGGTGATGTCCTTGCAGCGCTTGGCGCTCTGCTCGATCTTCCGCAGCGTCTCGAGGTCGGGATCCTTGTCGTCGCGGTCGAGCAGCAGCAGCTGGGTGTTGCCGAGGATGCCGGCCAGGGGGTTGTTGATCTCATGCGCCACGCCGGCGCCGAGCTGCCCCACCGCCGCGAGCTTCTGGGCCTCGAGGAGCTGGGCCTGGGCGGTCCTCAGCTCGGCGGTGGCCTCGTCCACCCTCGCCTTGAGGTCATCGTTCCAGCGCAGCATCCGGGCGCGAGAGGCCTCCAGCTCGGAGCCCATGCGGTTGAAGGTGGAGGCCAGCTCGCTGAGCTCGTCATCGCCCACCACCTTCACGCGCTTGTCCAGCTCGCCACGACCGAAGGCCTCGGCGCCCGCCACCACGTCGGCCAGACGGCGGTTGAGTCGGCGGGTGTAGAGCGCGCCCAGGCCGAGCAGCACCCCCAGGGCCACGAAGGTGGACAGCAGCACCGTGCGGCGCATGGCACGCACCGGAGCGAGCGCGACGGTCTCGTCCACGGCCACCAGCACGTGGAAGCTGGGCACCAGGGGCACCCGCGCGGCGCTCACCCGCCTGTCGGGGGCGGCCACGCGGAAGCTGCGCGCTCGCGGCTCCCCCGGGGCGAGCAGGGAGATCAGCGCGGGCTCCAGCGGCTTCAGACGACGCTCCGACAGGGAGCTGGCCAGGATGCGTCCACTCGAGGAGTCCACCAGGTCGATGTGCCCCGGGGTGCCGCCCGCGCGTCGCTCCAGCAGGGCCTCCAGGTCGGAGAAGACGACCTCGGCGAGCGCGAAGGGAGCATCCTCCCCCTCCCCCAGCTTCACCGCCACCGCCACCGCCGCCCGGCCGCTGAGGGCGTGGGCATAGACACGGCCCAGGGCCGCCTGCCCCTTGTTGCCGCGGCGCAGGGACTGCACCGGCACGGCATCCACGAGCGTCTCCACCGCCTTGGGATCGAACCCCGGGTGCTCGCCCACGCCGGCGGCCTGGAAGACGGGCGCGCCCCGCGGCCGGCCCTCCGCGTCGAGGTGCAGCACCGCGCTGACGGCGGACGACTGCCCGTAGAGGAGCTGCAGGCCCCCCTGGAACTCCTCGGCGGAGATGCGCTCCCAGTTGAAGAGCTCCGCCGAGCGCGCGAGCGCGTCCACCGTCTTCATGAGCTCGGCGGACACGCTCTCGGCGGTGGTCGCCGCGACGAGGCGCTGCTCGGCGCCGATGCGCTCGGTCAGCGCCTCCTCGGCGCGTGACAGCAGCAGGAAGCCCACCACCGCCAGGGGGAGCACCGTGGCGGCGAGCATGAAGAGGATGAGCTGCTGGTAGAGCCTCATCCAGCGGCCGTCCGGATCACCGCCAGCTCCCGATCACTGCGCAGGTAGACGGAGCCTGCAATGGCCTTGGCGCGCTTCTTCATGTCCGCGGCCCGCCGCGCCAGCTCGGCATGGTCGGAGGACTGCCCATCGCTCAACACCGCCACCACGGACACGCTCATGATGGGGAACTTGCGCTTCTCGCCGAAGCGGTCATCGGCCTCGATGTAGCCGCACTCCCGATCCTGCTTGTCGTAGTAGAGCGGGATGATGCGGTCGAACGTCTCGACGGCGCTCTTGCAGATGCGATCCACGCTTTCCGGCTCGGTGACGAAGACGAAGTCGTCCCCCGCCACGTGCCCGAGGAAGTCCCCCGGGTGACCCTCCTGGGTGAAGATCTCCCGCAGAAGATCTCCCGTCTGGCGGATGACGCCGTCGGCCTTCGCGAAGCCGTAGTAGTCGTTGTAGGCCTTGAGGTTGTCGAGATCGAGGTAGCAGAACGCGAAGGGCCTGCGCTCGGCGACCCGGCGCTGCACCTCGCGCTCGATGGCGCCCGAGCCAGGAAGCTGCGTGGTGGGCGAGGCGCCCAGCTCCTGCTCCTTGCGGCGCAGGACGGTCTCCACACGAGCGCCCAGCTCCAGCGAATCGAAGGGCTTGGTGAGGTAGTCGTCCGCGCCGAGCTTGAGGGCGCGCACCTTGGCGCTCGTCTCGGTGCGAGCGGAGATGAAGATGACGGAGATGTAGCCGCTGGCGCGCTCGGCCTTGAGCTCCTCGAGGAAGTGGTAGCCATCACCATCGGGGAGCTGCACGTCCAGCAGCAGCACGTCCGGGCGGCGCTCGCGCAGGGCGCGGTGGGCTTCCTCCAGGGTGGAGGACACCTGCACCTCGTAGCCGAGGCTCACCAGCACCTCGCGGCAGATGGCGGCCACCTTCTCGTCGTCGTCCACCACCAGCACGCGGCCGTGGTGCTGACCGGCGCGCCCGCGCACCAGCGAGTCCACCGTGGCCAGCAACCGGTCGGCCTGCAGCGGCATGGGCATGAAGGCATCCGCCCCGGCCCGGAAGGCCCGCTGGCGCTCGTCGAAGGCGGAGTAGACGAGCAGCGGCGACTGGCGCGTGTCCGGGTCGTGCCGGAGGATCTCCGCCAGCCGCAGGCCGTCGATGACGGGCAGCCGGGTGTCCACCAGCACGGCGTCCGGGTGGTGGGCGCGCGCCAGGGTGAGGCCCTCCTCGGCGCTGGTGGCCAGGCGCACCTCGTAGCCGCGCGCGCGCAGCAGCGCCTTGGTGATGAAGCCGATGTCCGGCTCGGCCTCGACGAGCACCAGCCCGCCGCGCCGCTCGGGCTTGCGCTTCTGGGTGAAGTCCAGGCCGTCCGGCCGCAGGTACTCGGCGGGAGGCTCCACGGGGAGCACCACCACGAAGCGCACACCGTCGTGGCACGGCTCGCACCAGATATGGCCGGCGTGGGCCTCCACGATGTTGCGGCAGATGGCCAGGCCCAGTCCCGTGCCGCGCACGGTGCGGTTGGCCTTGGTGCGCGCCTGCTCGAAGCGGTCGAAGATCCGCTCCAGGTTCTCCTCGTTGATGGGGTCCCCGCTGTTCCAGCAGGTGAGCACCGCGTAGCCGGGCACCGCCGAGGTGGACCTGAGCTCCAGCCGCACCTCACCGCCCTCGGGGGTGAACTTGGCGGCGTTGGTGAGCAGGTTGTTGAGCACCTGGGTGAGGCGGTTGGGATCCGCCAGCACCCGCAGCCCGTGCTGGGGCAGGCCGGCCGACACCTTCACGCGCCGCTCCATGAAGGCGGGGCCGTACTTCTCCACCGCGCGGCGCACCTGCTCGTCGACGTAGGCCCACTCGAAGTTCATCCTCAGCCGGCCCTTGGCGAACTTCGTCAGGTCCAGCAGGTCGTCCACGATGGCGTTGAGCTTCTCCGTCGAGTCGCGCGCCAGCATCAGGTAGCGGCGCTGCTTCTCGTTCATGTCGGTGGCCAGGAAGTTGAGCACCAGGTCCAACGAGCCGGAGATGGAGGTGAGCGGCGTGCGCAGCTCGTGGCTCACCATGGAGACGAACTCGTCCTTGCGCTCCTCGAGCTGCTTCTGCTCGGTGACGTCGCGCAGCACCACGCACACGCCGCGCAGCACCCCGCGCGCGTCATTCACCGGGGTGACGGTGGAGTGGATGGTGCGCTCGTCGATCTTCAGCTCCTCGCGCAGCACCTGGGCGCCGTACTCCCAGCCGCGCACCAGCTCGAAGGGGTCGAACCCCAGCTTCTCGCACAGCCGCCGCCCCGGGTCCGTGACGGGGCCCTCGCCCAGCTTCAGCAGCCGGCGCGCCGCGGGGTTCATCACGACGATCTCATTGTGCTCGTCGGAGAGGACCACGCCGTCGGCCATGGACTCCACCATCCGCTCCATGCGCTGGCGCGAGGCCTCCTCGGAGGCGCGCAGCGACTGGATGGCGTCCGCCGTCTGGTTGGCCAGCGTGTCGAGCAGCGCGCCGTCCTCCTCGGAGTAGGCGTCGGGGCGGTGGGAGAAGAGCGACAGCAGGCCCACGGGGCGGCCCCCGGCGGTGAGGGCCACGGTGATCTGATTGCCCCAGCCCGTCTGCGCGGCGTCGTCCTGGGTGGTGGTACCGGTGACGTGGGTGATGACCCGGTCCTCGGGCAGCACCAGCCCCGAGCGCTGGCCCCACGCCGCCAGCATGGACTCCTTGACGCCCAGCAGCGCCTGCTCGCCCACGGTGCCCTGGCAGCGCAGGCGCAGGGTGGCGGTGCGGTCCCAGCCCACCGCGATGAGGGCCGCGCCACAGTCATAGGGCAGCACGCGTGCCACCGCGGACAGGACGCGGTCGATGATGGCGTCGTAGCCCAGCGGCTCCCCCGCGCTGGCCCGGCTCACCTCGTAGAGGACGCCGAGGGCCTCCACGCGCTGGTGGAGCTGGCGCAGCAGCTTCTCCTTGTCGCGGCGCAGCTGGGTGAGCTCCACCGCGTTCTTCACGGTGATGACGAGGTCGTTCAGGTCCCAGGGCTTGGTGATGTAGCGGTACACCTGGCCGCGGTTGATGGCCGCGATGATGTCCTCGGGATCCGTGTAGCCGGTGAGGAGCAGCGCGGTGACGTCGATGCCCTCGGCGCGCGCGGCGGCGACCAGCTCGATGCCCGTCATCTCCGGCATGCGCTGGTCGGTGATGAGCACGTCCACGGCGTGCTTCCTCAGCAGCCCCAGCGCCTCCGGGCCGGAGCGGGCCGACAACACATGGTAGCGGCGCTGGAACATGCGCACGAGGAGATCGAGGACGTCGGGCTCGTCGTCGACCAGCAGGAGGGTGTGTCGGAGCTCGGACAAGGTGTCCCGAATTCTACGCGTAGACGACAGTGGACCGCAGGCAGCTGTTGGGCGGTGAAGAACCCACACGGGTTGTGCGTGCTCATCCTTGAACGAATTGACTCTATACGTATGTTCAGGGAGCATGACGGTACTGAAAGCCTGTTTCGTTGGTGGCCTACCCACCAGACGAGGGAGCGAGACATGGAAGAGCTGACCGAACGCCAGCGGGAGATCCTGGCCTTCATCGTCAAGGAGACGGAGTCGCGGGGTTTCCCGCCGACCATCCGCGAGATTGGCGAGGAGATGGACATCCGCTCGACCAACGGGGTGAACGACCATCTCAAGGCGCTGGAGCGCAAGGGATACCTGAACCGAGGCGAGCAGCAGAGCCGCTCGCTGGTACCGACCAGGCGAGCGCGCCTGCTCCTGGGCCTGGGAGTGAAGAAGGAATCCGGGATGGTGGAAGTCCCGCTGCTGGGCAAGGTGGCGGCCGGCGCTCCAGCGTTGGCGCAGGAGAGCGAGGAGGACTCCGTCCGGATCGACAGCTTCCTGCTGGGCGGCCAGGGGCGCGAGGTCTTCGCCCTCCGGGTGAAGGGCAACTCGATGATCGAGGACGGCATCTTCGACGGGGACTACCTCTTCGTGCGCAAGACGCCGCACGCCCAGGCCGGGGACATCGTGGTGGCGCTCATCGAGGACGAGGCCACGGTGAAGCGCTACTACCCCGAGGGAGACCGCATCCGCTTCCAGCCGGCCAACGCCACCATGCAACCCATCTACGTGAGCAAGGCGGAGTTCCGCTCGACGATGCTCCTGGGCCAGGTGGTGGGCGTATACCGCAAGCTGCCGGGCGGCAAGCTCTAGGACCCCGTTTCACTCCTCATCGATGAGGAGTGGAATGCCCTGCCCCCGTTTCACTCCTCATCGATGAGGAGTGAAACGCACCGGACGGGCGGGTCCACCCCCCTTTTCCGCCCTGAATGCTTCCCGGTGGGCTCAGGGGCACTTCTTGAGCTTCACCCCGTTGCTCGCGATGCGGGCGCACACGGTGCGCACGGTGGCCTCGTCCTTCAGCTCCTGGGCGAGAGCGGCGGTGCGCAGCTGCAGGTCCACGTCCTTGGCATGCTCCGGCTCGGCGCTGAGGCTGGTGAGGATGCGCAGGGCGTCCGGCTTGCGCCCGAGCGTGGAGAGCAGCGCGGCCAGCTCGGACAGCTCGCGCACGTCCGAGCCCGAGACGGACTCGAGAGCGAGCCCCAGCTCCTGCTCGGCGGCCGCGCGGTCCTTGCGCCCCAGGTGGAGGCGAGCGAGGGCCACGTGGACGATGGCGCGGTCCTTCACGCGCAGGGACTCGCGGTACGCCGCCAGGGCCTCCCCGGGCTTGTCGAGCCGCGTGTAGATCTCCCCGACGAGCTCCCACAGGGTGGGATCCCTCGGCGACTGACTGGCGGCCTCGCGGTAGGACTCGGCGGCGGGAAGGAGCTGCCCGGCGCGCACCTGCTCGTCCCCGAGCGAGGAGAGCAGCTGGGGCGTCCGCACGCCCTTGGCCGCCCACTGCCCGAGAAGCTCAAGGGCCTCCGCGTGGCGCCCTTCCGCCGTGAGCACTTCGCTGGCGCGCAGCACGAGGGCGGACTTCGCCACGTCGGGGCTGGCCTCGGCGGCGAGGGTGAAGTGACTCACGGCGGCCTCCTTCTCGCCGCGCTTGAGGTGCAGCTCCGCGAGCCCCTCAAGGGCGTTGTAGTCCTTGGGATAGAGGGCAACGGCCTTGCGCAGCGCGCTCTGGGCCTCGTCGATCTTGCCGAGCTGCGCGTGGATGAAGCCGAGCCGGCTCCAGTTGGTGGAGCGCTTGGGATCGCGCTGGAGGGCGAGCTCGAACCAGGTGGCGGCGTCGTTGATGCGCCCCATGGAGAGGTAGAGCTCACCGTAGGCCGCGGGCAGGCGGGGGTCGTCCGGAGCAATCTCCTTCATGGTGTTGAAGGACGTGAGCGCCTCGTCGAACCTGCCCTGGAGGTACTCGGAGGTGCCCTTGATGTAGTAGCCCTCGGCCTGCTCCTTGGGGCCGGGCGGTTTGGGTCCGTCCTCACAACCAGCGGCGAGGAGGACAAGCAGGGGAAGGACGCGCCAGCGCGGGTGCATGTGCGGAGACTCCGGGCTCAGAAGTGCCAGGCGATGCCGGCGTTGAGATCGAGGTTGAGGCCACTGCCGAGACCGCCACCGGTGAGGCCGAGCGTGGCCTGGGCGATGTTGGTGGAGGCCTCGAGTTGGATGCCGAAATGGCCAGCGACGAGGAACTCGAGGCCGGCGAAGCCGATGACGGTGGGCAGCGGGCCCGTCTGCTGGAAGATGCCGTACTCGCCGAAGGACAACTGGATGCCGAGGCCGAGCCCCCAGTACGGGCGCAAGGAGCCCTCGGAGTTGTGGTAGTGGCGCAGGCCCAGCACGCTGGGGAGGACATTGAGGCCGCCCTTGCGACCCTCCTCCTCGGCACGGACATAGGTGAGACCCACCTGGCCGAAGACGACCCATTCGGGGTGGAAGTGGAAGCCAAGCTCCACGTCACCGCCGGGGTTGAACGAGCCGAAGTCGGAGATGAGGCTGTTGTTGAACCGCAGGCCGAAGACGAACGAGCCAGCGCGCGGCCTCGAGGACACGGACGGAGCCGGCGAGGAGGCCCGCTCGGTGGGATCCGAGACGAGCGTGACCAGGAGCTGATCCGCGAGCGACACGGCGGCGCGGGGCAAGGCCTCCTTGGCGGTCACCTCGATGCGAGGCCGGGCCAGGGCGCGCCCGCTCTCCGAGTCCATGAGGCTGGTGGTGAGGACGTAGCGGGGGCCGAAGCCATCGAGCCGGCCCGTGATGACGTAACGCGCCTTGCCGGAGCCGGGGGAGCCCGGGGGGGCATCCAGGCACGAGCCGTCGGCACAGACCCCGGCGGTACGTACCGCCTCCTGGTCCGCGCGCGAGGACACCGCGACGCGGGGAGACTCGGCGAGCCGGCTGACGAGGAGCGCCGTCAGGCCCGGGGCCTGCTCCCGGGCCTCCTCATTGGCCTCCAGCGGGAGGAGGGCGACGACGACCGCGGTGGGAGCTTCCGCCACGCGCGCCGAGAGCTCCAGGGGGACAGGAGGCACCGCCACAGCGGAGGTGCTCGCCTCGGGACCCGACGAGGACGACTGCGCCCCGGCGATCGGGGCGAGCAGGAGTGCGGGCAGCAGCGGCAGGAAACGGCTCACGGGGGCCGTACTCTAGTACCAGACAGCCGACCGTGGGCGGCGAGAAGCCAGCCCGACCTGCTCACCTGCCCGCTCGGATGGCCACCAGGAGCGCTCCGAAGGGGTGCTTCCGCGAGCGGGCCCGCCTCTCAGCTGCCCAGGAAAAGCATGAGCGCGGCCAGGGTCATCGCGGGGCCCTGCCCCACGAGCGTGTGCGGCACCACGAGCACCACGGGGGTGGGCCGCTCCAGGGGGCCACCGCAGGTGCGCGAGCCCCGGTAGACCCCCTGTCCGAGGGCCTTCAACTCGTAGCTGCACACCCCCACCGTGCCGGAGAGTCCCCGGGCGCTGAGACTCAGCCGCGTGAAGTTGCCGTAGAAGGCCCCCTCCGCCTCCAGGACTTCGCCCTCGTGCTCGAAGCTCAGCCGCGACAGGTTCCTGCCCACCGTGCCGCCGACTTCATTGCCGTTGAGCCCCAGGAACACGGTCTGCCCGAAGGCCCTCCCGCGCAGCGTCTTCACGTCACGGGTGACCCGGATGTTGGGACCCACGATGCGCGCCTCGCTGACCCGGGCCACGATGACGCCTTCCGGGGTGCGCAGGGAAATGTACGGGTTGTCGGCCCTGGCGCCTGAAGCCCCGAGCACGAGAAAGGCGGCCATGCCGAGCACCCGGCCCATGCGCTTCATGTGAAAAGGCTTCATTCCCGGAAGATAGGAAGGGCCCGGGAGCTCGCCGTCCGACGCCTGGTTGCCTGGGGGACACGCAGGGGCATGCCGACTGTCGGGTGGCACTTCGAGCAAGCAGCCGTGCGGCCCGCGCTGGGGGCCTGCTCACGACGACGGCAGGGGCCCCAGGTAGTCGAGCGGATCCGCCGGCTTGCCGTCGACCCGCACCTCGAAGTGGAGCTGCGGGCCGCTCGTCTTGCCGGACTCGCCCACGGTGGCGATGACCTGCCCGCGCCGCACCTTCTGGCCGCTCTTCACGCGCAGGTCGCGGTTGTGGGCGTAGAGCGTGATGAGGCGCTCGGAGTGCTGGACGATGACGATGAGCCCGTAGCCGCGCTGCTCGCCTGCGTACAGCACCTCCCCTTCCTGGGCGGTCTTCACGGGTGTGCCCACGGGCACGGCCAGGTCGATGCCGTCATGCGGCTCGCGACCCTTCTTGCCAAACCGGGCGTACAGCACGCCCCTCAAGGGCCAGTCCAGCATGCCCTTCGTCTCCGGCACGGGGCGGGAAGGCGGTGGCCGGGAGACGGGCCGGGTCGCCGGGCGCGGAATGGGGGCCGTCACGATGACCGGAGGCCTCGTCGGAGCCGGGCCTCCGGACGCGGGGGGCGTGGGC
>NZ_DASVSO010000219.1:0-6772 GCF_036388035.1 Archangium sp. | reverse complement strand
CCGCCGTGCTGGAGAAGGCCGACTACGAGCTCGTCTCCGACGGGCAGGTGGTGGAGAAGGGCTCGGCGCCGCTGGGGGTGGCGCTGGCACCGCACGCCCCCACCCCCTTCTCCTTCCAGGCGGACGCCGCCTACGTGCGCACCCCGGAGGACCTCCAGGCGCTGAGCAAGCGCGGGGGCACGCTGCTGGTGGCGCTGCGCGGCACGCTGATGGTGCGCGCGGGCAAGGACGTGCGCACGCTGCCCTTCGCCGCCTCGCGGGCGGTGCGCGTGCCCCGGCTGCCCGTGGTGCGCATCGAGAGCCTGGATGGGGCGCGCTACTCGGAGGAGAAGGTGGACCTGCTGGTGCGCCTGGGCGTGGACAACCCCAACCCCTTCCCGCTGCGGCTGGAGGGGCTCCGCTACGCCGTCACCGTGGGCGGCCGGAAGCTGGGCGAGGGCACGCAGGGACAGTCCGACACCGTGGACGCGGCGGCCACCGGGGTGTATCCCGTGGAGGTGGCGGTGACGAAGGAGACATGGGGCCAGGACGTGCGGGCGCTCATCGCCAAGGGGACGCTGCCGTATGAGGTGGCGGGCGAGCTCACGGGCCCGCTGGTACGCGTCTCCTACTCGCTGTCCGGAGACGTGAAGCTCAACGTGTCGCGGTAGTGCCCATCTACTTCCTCGGAGAAGACCCGGAGCGCTTCCCTCCCCCGGAGAAGGCGGACCGCAGCGGCCTGCTGGCGGTGGGGGGAGACCTCCGTCCCGAGCGGCTGCTGGCCGCGTACTCCCAGGGCATCTTCCCCTGGTACAGCGAGGGGCAGCCCATCCTCTGGCACTCGCCGGACCCGCGCTTCGTGCTGGTGCCGGACAAGGTCCACGTGGGCCGCTCGCTGCGCAAGACGCTCAAGGCGGGCGTCTACGACATCCGCTGGGACACCGCCTTCGCGGACGTCATCACCGCGTGCTCCGAGGTGCCCCGCCCCGGGCAGAGCGGCACGTGGATTACGGACGAGATGCGCCAGGCGTACGTCACCCTGCACCGGCTGGGCTTCGCGCACTCGGTGGAGGCGTGGGCGGACGGCGAGCTGAAGGGCGGCTTCTACGGGGTGTCGCTGGGGGCGGCCTTCTTCGG
Source organism: Archangium sp. (assembly GCF_036388035.1). GTDB lineage: Bacteria > Myxococcota > Myxococcia > Myxococcales > Myxococcaceae > Archangium. The sequence goes on along the minus strand of NZ_DASVSO010000219.1, from coordinate 5,656 downwards.
CGAGAGCATGTTCGCGCGCGCCCCGGACGCCTCGAAGGTGGCCTTCGTCACCGCGGTGGAGCGCTTCCAGGCGTGGGGCTTCCACTTCATCGACTGCCAGGTGGAGACGGAGCACCTGGCGCGCTTCGGCGCCGAGCACTGGCCCCGGCGCCACTTCCTCCGGGCCCTCGCGGGGGCCCTCGAAGCGCCCACCCGCCGCGGGGCGTGGGCCCCCTGAGGGCGCTCACGCCGACAGCTTGCGCTCCGGCGTGTCCGCGCCCTCGGCCGCGGGCGAGGCCGTGGGCAGCAGCACCTCGAAGGCGGTGCCCCGGCCCGGCGCGCTGTCCACGGTGATGTCGCCCCCATTGCGCGTCACGATGCCGTGGCAGATGGACAGCCCGAGCCCCGTGCCCTTGCCCACCGGCTTCGTCGTGAAGAAGGGCTCGAAGAGGCGGCTCATGTGCTCCGGCGAGATGCCGCAGCCATTGTCGCGCACCACCACCCCCACCTGGCCGTCCGCCCGCTGCCGGATGGCCACGTGGATGCACGGCTCGGGCGTCACCCCCGCCAGCGCCTGGGCGGCGTTGACGAGCAGGTTGAGGAACACCTGCCCCAGGCCGTGCTCGCTGCCCCAGACGGGCGGCACCTCCTGGAAGTCCCGGACGAGCCGGATGCCCGAGCGCAGCGCCTCGCTGGCCAGGGAGATGGAGCCCTCCACCACCTGGCGCACGTCCACCCACTCGCGCGACGGCTCCTCCATGCGCGCGAAGATGCGCACGTCCTGGACGATGCGCTCGATGCGCTCGGCCCCGAAGATGGCGTCGCGGCAGGCGTCCTGCAAATCCGTCTCGCCCTGCTTCTCCAGCCGCATCTCGATGTGGCGCAGGTTGGACAGCACGTAGGCCAGGGGGTTGTTGACCTCGTGGGCCAGGCCCGCGGACATCCGCCCCAGGGCCTCCAGCTTCTGTGCGTGCATGAGCCGCGCGTTGGCCGCCTCCAGCTCCCGCGTCCGCTCCGCCACCGCGCGCTCCAGGTCCTCCTGGCGCTGGCGGCTGGCGCGCAGCAGCTCCCACTTCTCGCACAGCGAGTGCGCCATCTGCCGCACCTCGATGTTGTCGAAGGGCTTGCGCAGGATGAGCAGGCGCTCGCAGGTGCCCAGCTTGCGCGCCAGGTCCTCCCACGAGTAGTCGGAGTAGGCCGAGCAGAGCACCACCTGCAGGTCCGGCTCCTCCCGCCACAGCCGCAGCGTCGTCTCCACCCCGTCGATGCCCGGGGGCATGCGGATGTCCACGAAGGCCTGGGCGTAGGGGCGCCCCTCGCGCACCGCCTCGGCCCCCCGCCGCACCGCCTCCTCGCCAGTGGCCGCCGAGTCCAGCTGGAAGGTGGTGGGGCTGCTCCAGGCCTGGGGCTCCCCGAAGAGCACGGACTCCATCTCGTCCAGCTCCCCGAAGCCCTCGGGCGTGGTGAGGATCTTCCGGAAGTCCTGATGGATGGCGGGGTTGTCGTCGACCACCAGGATGCGACGTGCCTCCTTCTCGTGTGCGCTCACGCCCTGGCCTCCTGCCCGCGCAGGGGCAGCTCGATGATGAAAGTCGCGCCCTGTCCCGGGCCTGCGCTGGTACAGCGCAACCGCCCGTCCAGCTCCTCGGCCGCCAGCGCGCTGGCATGCAGACCGAAGCCGTGCCCGTCCTTCTTCGTGGTGAAGCCATGGACGAAGAGGCGCGAGAGGTGCTCCGGGGCAATCCCCACCCCGTTGTCCCGCACCTCGATGCACACCTGCCCCTCCCCGTCCGGCCGCACGCACAGGGTGAGCTGCTTGTCCTCTCGCCCGCTCTCCAGCAGCGCATGGCGCGCGTTGCTCAGCAGGTTCACGAGGATCTGCAGCAGCTTGTGCCGGTCCACCAACACCGGTGACAGCTCCGTGTACTCCCGGTGAATCCGAATCCCCAACCGCTCGAAGCTGTTGGAGTGCAGGCGCAGCGCGTCGTCGATGAGCTCCGTGACCGGCACCCGCTCCAGCAACCCGGTGAAGCGGGCATTCTCCTGCTGCATGCTCACCACGGCCTTGATGTGCTCCACGTTCTGGGTAAGCGTCTGCATCTCCGCCAGCAGCGACGCGTGCTCCTGCGCCAGGTGCTGGGTGACGGAGGCGAAATAGTCCGGGAGCTGGCGGCCCTTGGCATCCTCGGCGAGGAAGGCCGGCAGGTTCCCCGCGTGCTCCTTGAGCATGTCCACGGCGCGCTCCATCATGGGGAGGCGCGAGACGCGCAGCCGCTCCATGACGAGCGAGGCCGAGACGTTCACGCTGTTGAGCGTGTTGCCCACGTTGTGCAGCACGCCGGTGGCCACCTCGGCCATGCCCGCCCGGCGCGACGCCTCGATGAGATGGCGGTGCAGCTCGCTCAACCGGATCTCCGCCGCCTTGCGCTCGGTGATGTCCCGCCCGAACAGCGTCACCCCCACCGGCCGCCCGCCCTCCCCCGGGATGGGGTGGAGGGAGAGGTCCAACACGATGTCGCGCCCGCCCATCCGGAAGGGAATCTCGTAACGGACGGTGCACCCCTCGAGCGCCCGGGCCAGATTCTCCCGCCACTCCGTCCGCTTCTCGGCCGTGGCCCATGCGTCCAGCGTGTCACCCGGCTGGGGCTCGCGCCCGAAGGCCTCCAGGAACAGCCGCCTCGCCGCGGCGTTGGCCGTGACGAGCCGCCCCTCCTGGTCGAGCGAGGACAGCGGATCCTCCGTGCTCTCGATGAGGCTGCTCAGCTTGCGCTCGCTCTCGCGCACCGTGGCGTTCGCGGCGTCCCGCGAGGCGCTGAACAACGCGCTCAGGCCCCACCCGAGCAAGAGGATGAGGGAATGGAGGAACCCGCTCGTCCAGGGCCGGAGCTCGGAGAAGACGGGGTAGCGCGAGCCGAACCCGGACAGCAGGAGCGGGGAGAGGACGCCCACGTTGATACAGAAGAGCCCGGTGAAGGCGAGCCCCACGCGGACCCCCGCCAGGTAGACCGCCACCGCGGGCACGAGCATGGTGGAGACGTGCGAGGCCACCGGCACCTCGGGCAGGGCGAAGGTGGCCATGATGAACGCGCCCGTGACCAGGCCGCACACCAGCAGCCCCAGGAGCCGCAGCGAGGACACCCGGCGCAGCAGCACCAGCATCCCCGCCCAGCTGGACCCCGACAGCACGCCCAGCAGCACCCGGTGGCTGGGGTTGGGGAACAGCGGCGCCGTCAGCACCACCATCAGGTCCATGGCCAGCAGGAAGAGGACGAACCCCACCACCACCCGGTAGCGCCCATGCTCCTCCGGCGGCGAGCGGCGCTGTCTCTCCGAGAGAAACGCATCCAGCCGCCCGAGCACCCATGCCTGTGGCCCTTGGCCCATTGAAGACAGAGACCTCCCTGATGCGGCCAGTACCCGGGCACCGCGGACCCGCTGAACGGGAGTCTAGCGCGAGTGTGCCTCGGGGAGATCAAGGCTCGCCAAAGAGGAAAGCCACGAGAGCACCAGGCGCTCGTGGCTGGGCGTCGTCCGCCTGCTCCTCCGGCGGCCAACGAGGCTGGGCGTCGAATACCTACACCGGGGGCGGAGACTCCTGGTGCTCGGCCATGCGCAGCAGCTCGCGGTTGCGCCAGCTGTCAATGGCCTGTTGCATGTCGTCCCGCATGGAGACGAGCGCCTCGCCGTCCGCCACGGCCTCGACCTTGGGCAGCAGGGCACTCTCCTCCTGGGCCACGTGCTCGGTCACCATCCGCTCCAGGCGCCCACACAGCTCTTCCAGCCGGGGATCCGTCTGTTTGACCCGGAGGATCTCCGAGATGAGCTGCTTCACCTCGGCATGGTCCTGGAAGGACTCGTCGATGAGAACATCCACCCCCTGCTGCCGGGCGAAGGGATAGAAGTACTGCTCCTCCAGGGCGGCGTGGATGGTGAGGGCCTCGGCGACCTTGCCCAACAGGGCGATTCGCTCGTCCCCGGTGCTGGCCTTGATGCGCTGGAACAGGTCGTCGACTTCCCGGTGCTGCTGCTTCAACAGCTCAATCGCGCTCACGGTGCGGGCTCCTTGTGGCTCTTCGTCCCCACATGTCTCGTCCCCACGGCACACAGTCCGCATGCCATGGGCGGGAGACAAGCGCGAGCCGAGCCCCTCCTGTGCTCCCGGCGAAGCACGCAGACGCCTGGCTGGAAGCCACTCGAGCCCCCCTGACTTCCGGCCCCTCGCGTGAAAACGGCGGCCTGCCGCGGGGCCCGCGCTGACGGGATGTCCCCGGTCGTATTAAGCTACCCCACTCGCGAGGTGGAGTGCATGGCTGGAACTCAATCAGCGGGCGCGGGGGACGAGCAGGAGCAGCGGGCGCATGACTCGCCGGAGGAGCACCTGCCACGGGTGGGAATGGAGGTGGCGGGCTACCGGCTGGAGAGGCGGTTGGGCTCCGGGGGACAGGGCACCGTGTTCCGCGCCCGGCGCGAGGGCCGGCTGTACGCGGTGAAGTTCATCTTCCTGCCGCGCTCGGCGCAGTGGGCCCGGAGGGAGCTGGACGTCATGGTGAAGCTGTGGCGCGCCGGGAGCCTGCCGCTGGAGGGGCATGGGCTGTGGCCCGCCCCCCGGCCCCTCTTCCTCTTCCTCGTCACGCCCTTCGTGCGGGGGCGGCCGTTGGATGAGTGGGTGCGGCTGCACAACCCCCATGCGCTCGCGGTGGTGGAGCTGGTGCGCCAGGCGGCGCGGCTGCTGGGGGTGGTGCACGCGGCTGGAGTCGTCCACCGGGACGTGAAGGGGGCCAACCTGCTGGTGAGCGACGAGGGCCGGCTGGTGCGGGTGGACTTCGGGGTGGCCACCTACGCGGGCGCGCCCACGGTGACGGGGCCGTTTCCTCCTGGCACCTGGCCCTACCTCAGCCCGCGGGTGTGGCGCGCCTGGCGCGGCGAGGAGGAGTCGCACGCCAGCCCGGGCGACGACTTGTGGGCGCTGGGCGTGGAGCTCTACCAGTTGCTGACGGGCCGGCTGCCCTTCCAGGGGGAGGAGGGCGCGCTGGTGCATGCCATCCTGAATGAGGAGCCGGCGCCTCCGCACACCCTCAACCCCCGGGTGCCGAGGGCATTGAGTGAGGTGTGCCAGCGCCTGCTGCGCAAGCGGCCCGAGGAGAGGTACGCGGACGCGCGGGCGGTGGAGGTGGCGCTGGAGGCGGCGGCGAGGGAGGCGGACGAGGCGTGGCGGGTGCCGCTGTGCGAGGCGTGGGGCCCCCACCACGCCACCACCGCGCGCCAGGGGTTGTGGATGTGGGGCGAGGAGCTGCTGGTGCTCTATGAGCGGCTGGCCTCCTACCAGCGGCGGCCCCTGCGTGGCAGGCCCCTTCCCCTGGACGAGGCCTCCACCCAGGGCGCGGAGTCGCCCCCGCCCGTGCAGGAGGCGAAGGCGGCGCCTCCCGCCCCAGCGCCGGAGCCCGCCACGCCTCCGGCCACCCCCGTCCCCGTGCGCTCGCGCTTCTGGCGCCGCGCCGCCAGTGGGGTGCTGACGCTGGCCGTGGGCCTGGGCGTGTGGCTCGTCATGTGGCCGACGCCGCACACCGCCTCGAACACCCCCCTACGGGTGGGGACACCCCGCGCCAACCTGGCGCCCGAGTCTTACCCCATCACCCTGGTGCCCCTCGGCCAGGAAGTGGCGCCTCCGTGGCGGCGG
>NZ_DASVSO010000218.1:0-13392 GCF_036388035.1 Archangium sp. | reverse complement strand
CCTCGCCATGGAGCGGGTCTTCGGCGTGCCGCTGGACGAGGTGCTGGACACCTACGGGCTGCTGGAGGTGCCCGCCGCCGTGGAGCTCGCGGCGCAGGTGCTGGAGGTGCTCGACGCCGCGCACGCCCTGGGCATGGTCCACCGCGACCTCAAGCCCTCCAACGTGATGCTGGTGGGCGAGCTGTCCGCCCCCAAGGCGAAGGTGCTCGACTTCGGGCTGGCCTCGCTCGTCCAGGACGCGCAGCAGCCCCGGCTCACCGAGAGCGGACAGGTGCTCGGTACCCCCGCGTACATGGCCCCCGAGCACTGCCGGGCAGAGCCCCTCGACGGGCGCGCGGACCTGTACTCCGTGGGGTGCCTGCTGCACGAGCTGCTCGTGGGCCGGCCCCCTTTCGGGGACTCGCCCGCCGTGGAGGTGATGAGCGGCCACATGTACCGGCCGCCTCCGCCCGTGCGCCAGCTCATGCCCGAGCGCCCCATCCCCGAGGCGCTGGAGGCCCTGGTGCTCGCCTGCCTCCACAAGGCGAAGGGGCAGCGTCCGGCGAGTGCCCGGGAGCTGGCCGCCCGGCTGCGCGAGACGCTGGTGCCCCCGGCGCCCGCTCGCGGTGAGGGCAAGAAGCAGGAGCGCGCCCAGGCACCGCCCGCTCCCGCCCCCGTGGCCCCGACGGACCGGCCCGTGGCCGTCATCGAACCGGGCGGCCCGGCCAACCCCCACGGCATCAGCACCGCGCTCTCCGTGGCTGGCTACCGCGTGGTGCCTCTCGGAGAGGACGGCCCGCTGGAGGGAGTGTTCGCCCTGGTGGTGGTGCCTCGGGACCACCAGCGGCAGGAGGAGGCACTCGCGCTGGCGAGCACCCTGGCCGCGCGGCCCCAGGCCCCGCCCGTGCTGCTGTGTGGAAGCGGAGATGACTTCTCGTTGATGTCCCGTGCCGTCGCGAGCGGCGTGTACGACTACGTGCCCCTGCCGATGGACCCCATGGACCTCGCCCGGAAGGTGGGCCGCGCGCTGCGCTCGCGCCGCTGAGCCTTCTCACCCGCCGAGTGCCGGGACCGTGGCGGATCGCCCCAGTCCCCAAATGCCGCACCCGCCCTCCGAGGCCCGCCAGTGCGGCGGAACGCCACGGCCGCGCCCCTCCATGCGCCCGCCCTCTTCCGAGGGAAGTGCCCCTGGCACGCCCATCGCAATGACCCTCCCGCGAGCCCTGCAACTGGCTCCAGGAGAACCCCCATGAAGCGCATCGCTCCGTTGGCCATGCTCGTCTCCCTCACCTTCACCTCGGCCGCCCATGCCGCGCGGGAGGACGAGGTCGCTCGCGAGGTCCGTCGGCTCCGGGCCCAGTCCGAGCGATTCCAGAAGCAGCTCGAGCGGGATGTACGGCACATGGCGAAGACGGGGCCCCGGCTCGACACGGCGGACTCCTCGCGCCCCACCTCACGCAAGGACCCTCGTCATGAATGACCTCGTTGGTGGCCGTGAGACCCGGCGCATCCGTCCAGGGCCGACACACCTGGCACGTCTCCCGTGGGCATCCGGCCCGGCGCGTGCTGTCCTCGGGCGCTCGGATGAACGACCTCACCCAACTGCGCACCGCCCTCGAGTCCGCCCGCGACGCCCTCCCGCCCCCCGAGCGTTTCCCGGAGGCCCCCGACGCGGACACCGCCCGCCGACTGCTGGAGCGGCTGCGGCGCGACCTGCTGCCCCGCCTCGGCGGCGCTGACGCCCCGCTGCTGCTGGTGGCCATCGCCGGACCCAACAACGTGGGCAAGTCCACCCTCTTCAACGCCCTGGTGGGCACGCACCTGTCCCCCGCCCGCCCCGAGGGAGGTCTCACCAAGCAGTGCCTCGCCGCCGCGCACCCGGACACCTGGACGGGCTCGCTCAAGGACTTCCTCACGCGCCGCTACGACATCGTCCCCGTGTCCTCGGGCGAGGCCGCGCCGGTGGACCAGCCGGGGCCCTCCGGGCGCCTCTACCTCGTGTTCGCCGAGGCGGTGCCCCGGGGACTGGTGGTGATGGACACGCCGGACTTCGACAGCGTCTACCGCGACAACCGCGAGCGCACCGAGGCCCTGCTCGTCACCGTGGACGTGCTCGCCTTCGTCGTCAGCCGGCAGACGTACCAGAACGCCGCGCTGGTGGACTTCCTGCGCGCCGCCGTGGGCCACGGGCGCCCCTACCTCCTCGTCTACAACGAGTCCACCCGCGAGGAGGTGGCGCGCGGGCACCTGGAGAAGCTCGCCTCGGACGTGGGCCACCCGCCCCTGGCGCGCTACCTCGCCCCGCACCAGCCGGAGGTGGAGGCCGGGGAGAAACCCCTCGCCACGTACCCGCTCGACAAAGGCCCCTCGCTCGCCGCGCTGCTGGGCGAGGCCGAGCACGCCCGCTCGCTCAAGGCCCAGGCCCTGGCCGCCTCACTCCGAGACGCGCGCGCCGAGATGGAGCACCTGGCCCGCGCCGCCACCACCGCCGCGCATGAGCCCGAGCGGCTGCGTCAGCGGCTGCGCCATGAGCTGCTCACGGTGGGCAGCCACGCGGCCCTCAAGGCGGTGCCCGCCGACGTGCTGGTGGAGGCCTTCCGCGACGAGCTCGACGCGCGCAGCGCCTTCCACCGCTACGTGCGCCTGCCCTTCCGGGGTCTGGCCACCGCGCTCACCTTCGTCTCGCGCCAGGTGCGCCGCTCCTTCACCGGCCCCGAGCCCACCGCCGCTCCGGTGGTTCAAGTCACCGAGGACACCCTCCGCAATGGGGTACGGCGCATGGTGGAGGTGTTCGCCCCGGAGGTGGCCGCGTGGCACGGGGACACCCGGACGCTCGAGCTGCTCTCCGAGACCTTCGGGGCCGCCACCCTGTCGCGCCTGGACGAGCCTCTCGGCTTCGAGGCCCTGCACGCCCACGCCGCGGACCGGGCCACCCTCTACGGCTTCTGCCGGGGGCTGGTGGCCACGGAGCTCCAGGGTGGCATGCGCGAGGAGGTGCTGCAGGCCCTCACCACGCTCGTCTACTCCGTGCCCTCGGGCGCCGCCGCGGCGGTGACGGTGGCCACCGGCGGCTTCGGTCACGACGCCGTCATCTGGGCCGGCACGCTCCTGTCCACACCCCTGCTGGAGCGCTTCGTGGACATGCTCGGCGCGGACGTGCGCGAGCGCGTCATCCGCAAGTGGGCCGATGCCCACGGCGCTACCCTCGCGCGGGCCCTGGAGCAGCGCTTCTTCACGGGGCTGCTCGGCCACCTCGACGCGCAGGTGACGCAGTGGGAACGCACCGCTTCCACCCTTTCCGAGACAACCTCCCGGCTCTCGCGCTGAGCACCCGCCGTGTCAGACCCCCCGTGCATGCTGTGTCCAACAACAACTCGAGGACCACAGACGGCGGGTAGGCGTGCTTCGTACATGGTTGTCGCGAGCGAACGGACCAGGGGGGATGGGGAGGGAGCGAGGGCGTTTTCCGGCTCGCCTGAGAGGGCAACAGGACGACCTGACTTTAAAAATCGGGTCGCACAAGTGACCTTTACAGTCCTGTTCCGACAACCTGATGCGTCGTATTCCGCCTTGCCTACACTGTAGGGTGGGTTCAGGAATGGACAAGAAACTGGCGAAGACGATTGGGGAAGCCGCTCGTTCGGCCCGTCTGCGTGCGCAGCTCACCCAGGCGGATGTGGCGGAAATGGTGGACTTGGTAACGGAAGTCTACGGGAGGATCGAGCGCGGCGGCATGGTGCCGAGCGTTCCAACACTGCTGCGGTTGTGCCGGGCGTTGCGCATTTCGGCGGACGAGCTGTTGGGGCTGGCGGGCCCGGATGGGACGCTCAAGCTGGCGGAGCCGGCGGGTGAGCAGGGCGAGAAGCCGGAGGTCCGCGCGGTGCTGCGGGTCCTGCGTCAGCTCGACTCCTCGCAGATCAAGTTGCTCGGCAGGGTGGCTGTCGCCCTCAAGAAGGAGTAGGCGGCCCCCGTAGTGGCCGAGGCAGGAGCCGGGGTACACTTCCGTTCCACCCCCCACAGTCTCCCCGACCAGAACTTGACCTTAAAGGTTGGTCGGGGGAACCTACGGCCAGTGTCCGTGCTCCTCTTCCGAAGAATGACCGTCGCCCTCGCGGCGATGCTGCTGGCAGGGCTGGCCGGAACGGCCGTCGCCGAGCAGCTCCCCACGCAGGTCATCACCGGGGACCCGGTGGCTCCGTCACCGGGTCAGCCCGGGACGGGCCTGTGCTCGGCGTCGAGGATCTCGACGAGTCCGTCAGCGGACTTCCCTCAGAGCAACACCGCCTTTATTGGAGGGGTGAACGCATTTCTGGAGACGTCTCCCAACGCCTCCAATCCCAACGCCCGCGTCACGACGGTGCTTCGGACGCCGTTGGATCTCTCGAATAACAACACTTCCGGATTGAAGCAGAGCTTCGGCGACTACGAAAACGCCGTCCCTGGATGCCAGACCGGCGGCTGCGACTTCTTCATCAACGATTCCTACACCCCGTTTGCCACCCGCCTGCGCGGCTACCTGAACGTCACTGCGGGCATGGTGGGCCTGCCGGTCCACTTCGGGCTCTACGCCGACGACGCCGTAGGGCTCAACATCTACGACCGGAATTCTCGCATCTACCCGGTGATCAACCGGCCACCGGAGCTCGGGTTCCCGACCTGGCGCACAACCAATAGCGTTACCTTCTTGAAGCCGGGCCTCTACTCGATCGAGGCCATCTATGCCGAAGTAGGCGACCACGCCGCTCTTGAGATATCGATCTTGGTCGGGACGTTCGGTGACTTCGAGCGGTCGGCGAATCAGGCGCCAATCGTCAAACTTCGGGACGCGGGCTTCACGCTGCTTGCTCCCGCCTCCTTCTACCAAACGGAGAGCGGTCGCCCCTCATACCCGGACCCAAATCAGTGCCAGCAGTGCAATCGCCAGTACGCGAACACCGCTGGCAACAATGGGTGCGACTCGGGCTACTACTGCAACGGGGCGGCCTTGTGCGCCCCCTGTGACTCGGCTGTCTTCTGCGGGCCGAGCTGCTCGCCATGCGGTGCCTCCACGCCGCTGTGCCTCAACCGCAACGGCACATTCACCTGCGTCCAGTGCTCGGACGATTCGCAGTGCCCCAATGGCCGCTGCGACTCGACTACCAACGAGTGCCGCGGCTGCCGGACCGACGCGAACTGCCCCAAGGGCGAGTACTGCGGCACCGACAACGAGTGCCACGAGTGCACCACGGACGCCCACTGTCCCCGTGGCGAGGTGTGCGCCGACAACTCGTGCCAGCCCTGCTCCACCGATGACAGCTGCGCGGGCGCCTCGTGCAACTGCTGCCCCGGCGGCCTCAAGTGCGGCTCGCCCGCTCCCGGCGCCTCGCCCACCTGCGTGGAGTGCACCAACGACTCCGAGTGCTCCGATGGCAAGCGCTGCGACCTCGCCAACGGCCGCTGCGTGGAGAAGGTCGCCGAGTGCAACACCTCCGAGCGCTGCGGCGCCCAATGCGCCAAGTGCCCCACGGATCGCCCCTTCTGCCTGGACGGACAGGTGTGCGTCGAGTGCCGCTCCGACCTCGAGTGCGGTGACGGCAAGTTCTGTCTCAGCGGCGAGTGCGCCTCCTGCACCACGGACAAGCGGTGTGGCTCGCGCTGCGAGGCCTGCCCCACCGAGCAGCCCTTCTGCCTCACCGACGGCACCACCGCGGGCAGCTCCTGCGCCGGCTGCCGCGAGGACGCCGACTGCGGCCCGGGCGGCACCTGCGACCCCAAGACGCGCACGTGCAGCGCCTCCACCTGCTCCGTGACGTGCGACGAGGGCAAGGTGTGCTACGGCGACTCCTGCGTGGAGTGCTTCGCCGACGCCCACTGCCCCTGCGGCGGCACCTGCGACACCGCCACCAACATCTGCACCACCTCCTGCGACGAGAGCAGCGACTGTCTCGGCGTCCAGCACTGCTCGGCCTCCACCCAACAGTGTGAGCGCGGCCGCCGCAAGCCCGGCACCGAGCCCCAGGGTGGCTCCTTCTGCTGCGGTACCACCGCGGGCAGCACCCCCGGCGGCCTCGCCCTGCTGCTTCTCGTGGCCGCCTTCCTCGCCCTTCGCCCCCGCCGCGCAGCATGAAGCGCTCCGCAGCCATCGTCCTCGGCCTCGCGCTGGGGCTCGCCGCCGGGTCCGCCTCGGCCCAGGACGCCCGCTTCGACGTGCAGGCCTTCCGTCCGCTCGGAGCGCCCCAGGATCTCGTCGTCGTTGGCCAGTCCCGCCCCCTCTCGCACCTGTCCATCTCCGGCGGCGCCTTCCTCAACTTCGCGTTGGATCCGCTGGTGCTCGTCGCCGCTGGCACCCACTCCAAGGCCCTGAGCGTGGTGGGCAACCGCCTCCAGCTCGACGTCATGGCCTCCGTCGGGCTCCTCGACTGGGTGGAGCTCGGCGTGGACATGCCCCTGGTGCTGGCCCAGGGCTCGGACAACCTCGAGGCCATTGGCACCGAGGGCTTCGTCCAGTCCTTCGTCCCCGGAGACCTGCGCCTCACCGCCAAGGTCGCCATCCCCGGTTTTCGCCGCGCCCCCGAGGCCTCGGGCCTGGGCGCCTCCCTCACCTTCGGCCTCGGCCTGCCCACCGGCATCCAGGACGCCTTCGCCAGCGATGGCGACGTCACCTACACGCCCGGCCTGGTGATGGACTACCGCTTCGACTCGGGCATCCTCCTGGCCCTCAACACCGGCCTCTGGCTGCGCCCCGAGCACGAGTTCGCTGGCGTGCAGTGGGGCAACGCCGCCACCTTCGGGCTCGGCGCCGAGGTCCCCGTCCTCCGCGGCCGCGGCATCACCGCCGTGGGCATGCTCTCCGGCAGCACCCCGCTCGACAAGCTGCCCAACAGCACTCAGCAGATTCCCGCCGAGCTCCTCCTCGGCCTGCGCTGGTACAGCTCCACCGGCCTCACCTTCACCATCGGCGGGGGCGGCGGCTGCGGCTGCTCCCTCACCGCCCCCAGCCTGCGCCTCTTCACCTCCGTCGTCTGGGTGCCTGGGAAGACCCGCGAGTGGGCGGCGCTCGAGCGCTTCAAGCAGCCTCCGGAGCCTCCTCCTCCGCCCGTGGACCCGGATGGTGACTCCGTCATCGGCGAGGGAGACCGCTGCCCCGGCGTCGCCGGCCCCGTGGAGAACGGCGGCTGCCCCGACACGGACACGGACGGCGATGCCGTGGTGGATCGCCTCGACCGCTGCCCCGCGCACCCGTCCAGCCCCAAGGGCCGCGATGGCTGCCCGCTCGCGCGCATCGCGGGCAACAAGATCCTCATCCTCGAGCAGGTCCACTTCGCCACGGACCAGGACGTCATCCTCTCCGAGTCCTTCGACACCCTCGACGAGGTCGCCCAGGTGATGCTCAGCCACCTGGAAATCCAGCGCGTGCTCGTCGAGGGCCACACGGACTCGCGCGCCAGCGATGCGTACAACCTGGACCTGTCGCGCCGCCGCGCCGCGAGCGTGATGAACTTCCTGCTCGACAGCGGCATCGCCGTGGAGCGCGTGTGCTCGGCCGGCTTTGGCCGCACCCGCCCCCTGGCCGGCAACGACACCGAGGAGGGCATGGCGCTCAACCGCCGCGTCGAGTTCACCATCCAGCCGCCCGTCGAGGGTCCGCTGCCGCCCTGCCCGCCGGACCCCGCCGCCGAGCAGGCGCTGCCCTCGCCCAAGTCCACCAAGACCAAGGGCCGAAAGGTCGCGGCGCCCACGCCGTAGTTCAGGGAAGGGGCTTGCCGCGAAAGCTCCGCGCGGCCTTCACGGCGCGCTCAGCGCTGCGCCGTCTTGATGTCGAAGACGACCTCGGCGGCCGCCTTGCGCTTGCCCGCGGTAGCCGTCACCACCGTGCGCCCCGGCCCCACCGCCGTCACCTGCCCGGTGGGGGATACCGTCGCCACCGACCAGTCCGAGCTGAACCAGGTGACGGGCACATCCGAGAGGGCGATGCTCCGGTTGTTGAACGTCTTCGCGCGCAGTTGGAGCTGCTGCCCCACCTTGGCGAAGACGAGGTGCGTGGGCTCCACCTCCACCCGCGCGAAGTCCGAGCGCACCACCTGCACCTGGAGGTTGCGGCTCAGCGGCGGCACCATGGCCGTGATGGTGGCCCGGCCGGGCGCCACGCCCACCAGCCGCCCGTTCTCCACCTTCGCCACGGACTCGTTGCTGGAGCTCCACACCGGCGGCACGTCCACCAGCGGCTTGCCCAGCTCATTCTTCACCACCGCCGAGATGGCGATGGAGTTGCCGGCCAGCAGGAAGTCCGCCCCGTCCACGCGGATGTCCACCAGGCTGGGAATGGACACCTGCACGTCCACCGAGGCCCGGGCCTTGCCCGCCGCCGCGGCGATGGTGGCCTTGCCGGACCGGCGCGCCACCACCACGCCATTGTCCACCGTCGCCACATCCGGCGCCGAGCTCACCCAGCGCAGCTTCGGGTCCTCCACCGGCTGGCCCTTCGCGTCGAGCGCGACGGCTTGCACCACCATCGTCTCGCCGTGGGCGTGCAGCGGCCGGTTCTCCGGCATGGTGAGGGTGAGCGACTCCGGGGCGGAACGGCAGGCCCCGAGCACGAGGATGGACAGCAGGAGCAGCGAGCGGGCAGGGAACAGAGGAGTCACGGCGGTAGGGGGACCGTACGGGCGCACGAGAGTGCCTCCGAAACGGAAGCGCGACGGAATGTATTTCGAGACGGGTCGGGCGCAATCATTTGCGGCCCCGTGCCCCTGGCTGGCTGCCTGCTCCGCGGGGGACCCGACACGACCGGGAAGAGGCGTGGAATCTCCGATGCGCCCTTCATGCCAGGGGGGCTGACGAGCGGCTCCGACGCCCTCCCCCGCCGACGAGGGTGGACGCCGGGCCCGGGCCTGCTCAGGGTCAAAGGGTCGACGCGCCCTTCACTCGCGCCAGGGGGACCGACCTTGATTCACAACGTCTTCACGCTCCTGTCCCTCCTGCCCCGAGGCCCTCGCCGGGCCGCCGTCCGCAAGCTGATGGACACCGTCTGGGACCTCCGCACCACCCTGGAGGTGAGCGGGCGGGAGAACCTCCCCGATGCCCCCTGCCTCTTCATCTGCAACCACCTGTCCAACGCGGATGGGTTCACGCTCGACCGTGCCCTGCGGCCCCGCCGGGTCTTCTTCCTGGCCGGCGTCAAGCTCCAGGGCACCGTGATGACCCGGCTGGGCACCGAGGCCGTGGACACCATCTTCATCCGCCCCAACTCGGCGGACATCGAGTCCCTCAAGCGCGCGGTGGAGACGCTCAAGGGCGGCCAGTCCGTCCTCGTCTTCCCCGAGGGCGGTCGCAGCCGGACGGGCGCGCTCCTCCAGGCCAAGAAGGGCGTCGCCCTCATCGCCAAACGGGCGGGCGTCCCCATCATCCCCGTGGCCCTCACCGGTACGGAGCGGTTCATGCCCATCGACGACCAGGACATGGGCCGGGAGAAGGTGCGCCGGGCCCACCTCACCGTCCACTTCGGCAAGCCGTTCCGCATCGAGGACCTCGAGCCCGAGACGGCCGGAGCCGAGGACACCCGCCAGGCCCTCACCGACGCGATGATGCGGCGCGTGGCGGAGCTGCTGCCCCCCGAGTACCGCGGCGTCTACGCCCTCCCCGAGCCCGACGCCAACGTGGAGGGCCCGGCGCCCCTGGAGGCGGAGGCTCCCTCGGAGCCCCTCCCCTGAGCCCTCACTCCCCGGCGTGCCACTGCAGCTGGGCATTCGTCCCGCTCGGCGCGAGACTCAAGGGCGGCAGGTAGAGCCCCAGGCGCTCGCGGCGCCACCATGCCCCCGTGCTCCGGTGCGTCTCCCGGTCCGTCATCCGGTAGTCGTAGAGGACGGCCCGGAGGTAGCGCGGCGGGTGCTCCGGGAAGGGGTTGCGCGCGAAGAGCTTCAGCACGTCCGGCGAGCCCTCGAACAGCCGCAGCACCACGGCCAGCAGCCACGAGGGCGGCGAGCCCAGGGCCGCGAACCACATCTGCCAGTCCAGCCGGGGCTGGTGCGGGGCCACCTGCCTCGGCGCCCGGTTCGGGTCGCTCACCTTGTAGCGGAAGGTGTACTCCCGCCACGTCTCACCGTCGTCCGAGCCCTCGATGGAGATCTCCGGCCGGCGCACCGTCATCACCGCGAAGAGGCCGTAGGGATTCACGATGCGCAGCGGGCGCGCCTGCATCTCCAGCCAGCCCAGCCACCGGGGTGGGTCGCGGGGACGCTCGAAGCGGGCCAGGAGCTCGTTCGCGCCGAGGACGAGCAGCGGCGCGGCGGGCAGCCACGCCCCCAGGGTGCGCCACACCGGCCGGGGCTCGGCGGGCGGGAGACGCGAGCGCGACAGGAAGCGCGGCAGGGACTCGTCATCCAGCAGCCACAGGCCCAGCACCAACGACTGCACGTTGAAAAAGCCGTAGTTGCCCGTGGCCATGATGAGCCCCTGCAACCCGGAGAAGAAACCGAAGGCCAGCAGCCGCGCCCGCCTCGGGGCGAAGGTGAGGAACGGGGCCACCGTCTCCACCACCAGCGTCGACAGCGTGGAGAACTTCTGCAGCTTCGGCGGCAGTTGGTGCGCGTGCCAGCCCGCCTTCGTCGGCAGCGGCGCCGTCTCGTAGTAGTAGCTGTGCGCGGTGAGCTTGCGCCACGTCTGGTCGCCGGACTTCAGCTTGGCCACTCCGGCGCCCAGGTAGAGCCGGAAGAAGAGCGCGCGCCACAAGGCCACCTGCGCCGCGGACGGCTCGTGACGGCCCGCCCCTGGCCTCAGCCCCGCTGGCGCGGTGAGGAGGCCGAGCAGCCCCATCTCCGTGAGCAACACGTCCCACTGGAAGGAGAGGAACTCGCGCCCCGCAGACGTATAGGAGAGGTAGAGGGCCCACAGCGCCGCGAGCGAGACCTGGGGCGCCACGCCCAGCATCACCGCCACGGACAGCACCTGCCCCGCGCGCGTGCCGCGCACCAACGTCTCGTCGGAGGAGTCCAGCCAGAAGAGCGAGGGCACCAGGTGGAAGCGCTCGCGCCCCAGGGCCGCCAGCCGCTTGGAGGAGAACAGCTCCTTCATGGGCAGGATGCCGCGCGAGCCGTAGAGCCCCCGCACCTGCCGCCCCAGCGACGTGAAGGCGATGAGGTAGATGCCGCCCAGGGCCCGGAGGAACACCTGGCGCACGAGCCGGTGGTGCGGCGGCGCCACCGAGCGCTCCCGGAGGAAGCGCGCCATGCGCCCCACCCGCTTCCAGCTCGGAATGCCCAGGTCGGCCACCACCCGCGCCGCCTGGACGAGTCCCTGGAGCCTGCCTCGCCGCCCTCGCCTCCGGGAGCGTCGGGAGGGCGAGTAGCCGAGCATCCGGAAGACGGCCTCGGCGCCTTTGGGGCTGACACCGCGCATGGGGCTCCTCCTCATTCCCTCGAAGCTGGGAGCGCCCCAGCCGCGATGCCGGGAGGGGCCCGCCCCTCGCCCCGGAAGGGCCCGAGCGGCCGGGCTCCATCCTCCCCGGGGACAGGTGCCTAGCTTTGTCTCATGAGCGAGCCCAAGGAACGAGCCCACCGGACGGTGCAGGTGGTCCCCGGCGTCCATCGCTGGTCCGTCAAGGATGACCGCATCGGCGGCGTGCAGAGCGATGCCTACGCGGTGGTGGCCGAGGACGGAGCCGTCACCCTGATCGACCCACTGCCCATCGACGAGAAGGCCTTGAGCAAGCTGGGCCGGGTGGAGGCCATCGTGCTCACCGCCGGCAACCACCAGCGCGCGGCGTGGCACTTCCGCAAGCTGTTTGGCGCTCCTGTGTGGGCGCCCGAGGACGCCCATGGGTTGGAGGACACGCCGGACGCCACCTATGTCGCGGGCAACAGCCTCCCGGGCGGCCTCGTGGCCTACCACACGCCCGGCCCCGTCGAGTCCATGCACGCCCTCTGGATGGAGCGGCCCCGGAGCGTCATCTTCCTCTCGGACCTCCTCACCCATGTGAAGGCCGGCACGCCGCGCTTCGTGGAGAACGCGTACCAGGACGACCCCGGGCGCACCCGGAGGAGCATCCAGCGCATCCTCGACCACCTGCCGGTGGAGGTGCTCTGCTTCGCGCACGGCGGCCCCATCCTGCGGGACGGCGCTTCCGCGCTCCGGCGCGCCCTGGACGAGGACACCGAGGCCCCCACCCCCTCCGAGCCCCTCTAGCCCCGCGCTACTTCGCTCCCGCTCCCGCGAGGGTGTCCAGGCGGCAGCCCACCTCCAGGGACAGCACCACCTCGTCCACGGACACCTCCTGCTGCTTCACCTCGCCGGGCGCCTCGCAGCCCACCACCTGGAGCGGGGCGCGCTCGGACTGGGCCAGGGCCATGAAGCCCCGCGCTCGCTCCACCCAGCGCTTCGTCAGCTCGGCGCGGCGCGCCTCCGGGTCCCTCACCCGGGCCTCGGGAAAGCCGAACGTCACGCGCAGCCCCGCGTTCGCCTTCTCCGCGGCGGCTCCCAGCTCGCCTCCCACCCGTGCCAGCGTCGCCACCAGCGTCGCGCGGCCCCAGAAGTCCAGCGACTCGGGCAGGGACACCTCCAGCACGCCGTGCGCCATCGCCTGCGCTCCCCCCATGCGCTTGCCGTACTCCCGCTCGAAGCCCCGCATCTTCACCGAGACTTCCACCTTGCTCTCCCGCGTGGCCTCCGTCGTGGCGCGCACGTACTGGTCCACCGCCGCCTTCAGCTTCGGCAGCGCCTGCTCCAGCGCCTCCGTCTCCTGCCGGAAGGCGAACGACATCACCAGCACGTCCGGGCGCACCTTCATCCCCTCCACCGTCGTCGGCGTCTCCGGGACGGTGTCCGACTCGTAGGAGGAGCTGGCCACCGCCGAGGACACGGAGCCACCGCCGCACGAGGTCCACAGACAGACGAGCACGAAGCAGCCGGGGAAGACGAGGTGACGCAGGGACATGGGTGGGGCTCCAGAGGACGGAAACGGCGACCCGGGGGACTCTCGGGTCGTGCCGCGCAGATTGCCAGCGGGTAGGCTCGCCGTCCGCCATGTCCTTGTCCTACAAAGAGAAATACTCCGGCCCCCATGAGCTGCCCCCCGTCCGGGCCGAGCTCGTCGTGCGCCCGGACCTGCTCCGCGTGTCCTTCTCCATCTCCCTCGAAGCCGAGGGCCTCGACCAGGGGCTGCCCCTCCTCCAGCGCGCGTGCGAGCAGCTCCAGCGCCGGGTCCGAGATGCCGTCGCGACCGAGGTGCTGCTCCGGCCACGCGACGCGCGCTTCACCCGCTCGCCACCCAAGAAGCTGGCGCGCCCCGAGGATGATGACTGGAGCTTCTTCGCCGTGGACGGGACACTGGCCGTGCAACTCCCCGAGGAGCTCGACTTCTGGGCGCGGAGTCGCCGGGTGGGCGCGCTGGCGCGCACGTGTCACGAGCTGGAGCGCGACAGCTGGGAGGAGAAGAAGCGC
>NZ_DASVSO010000217.1:0-13793 GCF_036388035.1 Archangium sp. | reverse complement strand
CACTTCTGGACGTCCAGAAGTGAGGTCCCCCCGCGCTCTTTCAGCGGGAGTTGCACGCCAGGAGTTGAAAGAGGCGGTTAGGGTTCTGCCCTCCACCCATGCCGACCCAAGGCCCCCTCCCCTCCCGGCTCAAGGACGCGCTGGGCTCGCTCCCGGCGCGCCTGCTCGTGGCCTTCCTGCTGCCCACCCTGCTCTTCCTCGCGCTCACGGGCACGGCCGTCTACGCCCTGGCCCGCTCCATCCTCGAGGACGAGCTGGGCACGAGCCTCTCGGCCATCGCCGCGGCCACCGCCAGCCAGGTGAGCGGCGAGCGGATGCTCACCATCGAGCCCGGGGACGACACCTCGGAGACGCGCACCTGGCGCAACCTCGTGCGCCTGCTCACCGAGGTTCAAGCGGCCAGCGGCGTGCGCCGCTTGTACGTGGTGGACACCCAGGGCCGGGTGCGCGCGGACGTCGGCGGCGCGCTCCCCGTGGGCACCGAGGTGCCGGAGCTCGCGCGCGACAGGCTGGAGCTCTCCCGCGTCTTCTCCGGCCAGCGCGCCGCCAGCCAGGTGCTCTTCCAGGGCTCCGACGGGCGCCTCTACAAGACGGGCTACGCGCCCGTGCGCCGCGAGGGCGCGGTGGTGGGCGCCGTGGCGGTGGAGGGCAGCGCCGCCTTCTTCGGTCCGCTCTCCCGCCTCTCCCGGGGCTTCGCGGCGGCGAGCGCGGTGGCGCTCGGGGTGCTCGGGCTGGTGGCCATCTTCACCGCCCGGGGGCTCGCGCGTCCGCTGCGACGGCTGATGGACTCGGCGCTGCGCATCGGCCGGGGAGACCTGACGACGCCCGTGCCCCCGGAGCCCACGCGCGAGATTGGTGTGCTGGCGCGCGAGCTGGAGGTGATGCGCGGCGCCCTGGAGAGCCGGGACCGGCAGCTCAAGCTCATGCTGGCGGGCGTGGCCCACGAGGTGCGCAACCCCATCGGCGGCATCTCCCTCTTCTCGGGGCTCCTCGCGGAGGACCTGCGGGCCGGAGCCCACGCCGAGGCCGCCGGGCACGTGGCGCGCATCCAGCGCGAGGTGGAGTACCTCCAGCGCATCGTCGAGGACTTCCTCGCCTTCGCTCGCGAGCAACCCCTCTCCCGGGCGCCCGTGGCGGCGCCGGACCTCCTCCAGGAGGCGAGCGGCCTGCTCCTGGCGGACGCGGCGGCCCGGCGGGTGACGGTGGCGGTGGAGGCGGAGCCGGCGGTGCTGGAGGCCGACGGGAGCCTGTTGACGGCCGCGCTGGTGAACCTGGTGAAGAACGCGGTGCAGGCCTCGCCCCCGGGCGGCGAGGTGCGGGTGACGGGCCGCGGCGACGGGAAGGGCTACACCATCCGCGTCGAGGACCGCGGCTCCGGCGTCCCCGAGGCCGAGCGCGAGCGCATCTTCGAGCCCTTCTTCACCACCCGGGAGAAGGGCACCGGCCTGGGGCTCCCGCTCTCGCGCAAAATCGCCCGGGCCCACGGCGGGGACCTGCGGCTCGTCCCCTCCCCGGGCGTCACGGCCTTCGAGCTCACGCTCCCCCTGGGCACGGCTCCCTCCCTCCCGTAGTCCGACCCGGGGCCCTGGCCCTCGCACTCCTCGTCCCACCTGCTCGGAGTGGGAGCGGGACGGACCCCGGGAACCTGTTGCACGGAAGACAGCCCTCCCGTCGCCCCGGATCCGAGCCCGCCGGGACGCTGTAAGACACAAGAGGGGGCCCGGACCGACGACGGGGAGGGGCTGCCCCACGGAGAGCACTCGACGTGTCCCGCCAGTCCGACGGCGATCTCAGCGCGTACGACACGCTCGGCCCCTTCTTCAATGCCAGGGGCTCGGAGCAGCGGCTCGACACCGAGCGCGAGCAGTTCCGCCTGCTGGCCGAGGCCCTGCCTCAAATCGTCTGGACGGCGGGACCGGACGGCCTGCACGACTACTTCAACCGGCGCTGGTACGAATACACCGGCCTGTCGCCCGAGGAGACCCAGGGCGAGGGCTGGCAGCGCGCCTTCCACCCCGAGGACATGCCCGAGACGCTCCGGCGCTGGGCGCACAGCCTCGCCACGGGCGAGCCCTACGAGGTGGAGTACCGCTGCCGCCGCCTCGATGGCATCTGGCGCTGGTTCCTCGGCCGCGCCATCCCCGTGCATGACCCCCAGGGCCGCATCGTCCGCTGGTTCGGCACCTCCACGGACATCGACGACCACAAGCGCACCTCGGACGCGTTGGGCTTCCTCTCCGACGCGAGCGTGCTGCTCGCCATCTCGTTGGACCCCGAGGAGACCGTCCACAACCTCACGCGCCTGGTGGTGCCTCGGCTGGCGGACGGGTGCGCGGTGGACCTGGTGGGACCGGACGAGACCGTCGAGCGCGTCATGGTGACGCACCGCGATGCCTCGAAGGAGGCGCTCGGCTGGGAGCTGGCGCGCCAGGAGCCCGTGGACCTGCGCACCGCCGCCCACGGGCGCGGCTACGTCATCCGCACGGGGCAGTCGGAGCTGCTGGAGGTGATACCGGAGAGCCACGGGCTCGTGCGCGACCTGGGGCTGCGCTCCTCCCTCATCGTGCCGCTGGTGGTGCATGGGCGGACGCTGGGCAGCATCACGCTGGTGCAGGCCGAGAGCGAGCGGAACTTCTCCGTCGCGGACATGCCCCTGGCCGAGGAGCTCGGACGCCGGGCCGCGCTCGCGCTGGACAACGCACGCCTGTACCGGGAGAGCCAGCAGGCCGCGCTCCGGGCCGAGCACGCGCGCCACGAGGCCGAGCAGGCCCGCGCGGTGCTGGAGCGCAGCAACCAGGAGCTGGACCAGTTCGCCTACGTGGCCAGCCATGACCTGAAGGCGCCCCTGCGCGGCATCGCCAACCTGTCGCGGTGGATAGAGGACGACCTGAAGGACGCGATGAGCGACGAGACGCGCGAGCAGATGCGGCTGCTGCGCGGGCGCGTGGGGCGCATGGAGGCGCTCATCAACGGCATCCTCGACTACAGCCGCGCGGGCCGGGTGCGTGGCCAGCCGGAGCCCGTGGACGTGGGCCGGCTGCTGGCCGACTGCGTGGAGCTGCTCGCCCCGCCGTCCGAGGCCACCGTCGAGGTGGCGTCCGCCATGCCCACCCTGCACGCCGAGCGGGTGCCCCTGCAGCAGGTGTTCCTCAACCTGTTGAGCAACGCCCTGAAGCATGCCGGGCGCGCGGAGGTGCGGGTGCGGGTGGCCGCGCACGAGGTGGGCGCCTTCTGGGAGTTCTCCGTGGCCGATGATGGCCCGGGCATCGCCCCCGAGTACCATGAGCGCATCTGGGGTCTCTTCCAGACGCTGCGGTCGCAGGACGACCAGGCGGGCACGGGCATCGGCCTGTCGGTGGTGAAGAAGAGCGTGGAGTCGCGCGGCGGGCGCGCCTGGCTGGAGTCCGCCCTGGGCCAGGGCGCCACCTTCCGCTTCACCTGGCCCAAGCACCCCAACGTCCAGTGATGAACGGGACCGGCTGAAGAACGACCCGCCCGGTGTGGCCGGGGGCTCGTCCAGCCGGTCCTCTCCTGGCCCGCGTTGAGTGGAGGGCCGTGCTCGGCGAGGATGGGCGTGGGGTGGAGATTCCGTGAGAGCCGAGAACCACATGGAGCAGCCGCTGCGCTTGCTGGTGGCGGACGATGACGAGGTGGACCGGCTCGCGGTGCGGCGCGCCCTGCTCCAGGCGGGGATGAGCGCCCAGCTCGTCGAGGTGAAGGACGGGGCATCCGCGCTCGCCGCCCTGCTGGAGCAGCCCTTCGACTGCGTGCTGCTCGACTTCCAGATGCCGGGCCACACCGGGCTGGAGGTGCTGCGCAAGGCGCGGGCCGCCCTGGTGGAGACGCCCATCATCATGCTCACCGGCCAGGGCGACGAGCACATCGCCGTGGAGCTGATGAAGGCCGGCGCCACCGACTACCTCAGCAAGTCCGCGCTCACCGCGGAGCGGCTGGCCCACCTGCTGCGCCAGGCCCTGCGCCTCCACGAAGCGGAGCAGCAGCACCGCACCCTCGCCGAGGTGCTGCCGCACACCCTCTGGACGAGCCGGCCGGACGGGCAGCTCGACTACATCAGCCGCCGCGGGTTCGAGAGCCTGGGTCTGCCTCCCGGGGACATCACACAGTGGCAGCGGGTCATCCACCCGGAGGATCTGCCGCGGCTGCTGGAGCGCTGGCAGCACAGCCTGGGCACCGGGGAGAGCTTCTCGGTGGAGGTCCGCATCCGGCACGCCCGGGACGGCTACCGCTGGCACCTCGTCCGGGCCCTGCCCATGCGGGATGCCCATGGCCGCGTCGTTCGCTGGTTCGGCACCAACGTCGACATCGACGACCAGCGGCGGGCCCAGGAGCGCCTCTCGCGCCTGCAGGCCATCACCGCCGCGCTGTCCGAGGCGCCCACCCCCCGGCAGGTGATGGACGTCCTCATCACCCAGGGCGTGGGCGTGCTGGACGCACAGGCGGGGGCGGTGTGGCTGGTGTCGGAGGATGGCCAGACCCTCGAGCTGGCGAGTGCCAACTCCCAGGCGCGGGAGCTGGCGCGACACTTCGAGCGCATCCCGCTCGACGCCTCCCTCGCGGTGGTGGAGGCCGTCCGCCACGACAAGCTCGTCACCTACGCGGACCGTCAGGAGCGGGATCGCCGCTACCCCGCGATCGCCCGGACGGGCCTCCCCATCGAGGCCTCGGCGGTGATGTCCCTGCGTGGCAGCCGGGGCGTGATGGGGGCCCTGGTGGTGAACTTCACCCAGCCGCGCACCCTCCGGCCCGACGAGCAGGACTTCTTCCTCGCCCTGGCGCGCCAGGGGGCCCAGGCCCTGGAGCGGGCCCGCCTCTACGAGTCCGCGCAGCAGGCCCGCGCCGCCGCCGAGGCGAGCGAGGCCCAGCTGCGCAGCGTGCTGGCGGAGCGCGAGCGGATGGAGGCCACGCTGCAGGAGCGGGACGAGCGGCTGCGCGCGGCCCTCTGGGCGGGTGGCACCGGCACCCTGCGCTGGGACATCCGCACCGGCGCGCTCGAGTGGGACGAGAACCTGGACCAGCTCTTCGGCCTGCAACCGGGGCGGACGGTGCAGCGGCTGGAGGAGTTCCTCGCCCTCATCCACCCGGAGGATCGGGCGGAGGTGGAGCGCCGGTGCGAGGCGTGCGAGCGCGAGGGCGCGGACTTCGAGATGGACTTCCGCGTGAAGTGGCTGGACGGCCACGTGCGCTGGCTCAGCGGCAAGGGCAAGACGTTCGTGGACGCGAGCGGGCGGCCCCTCTACATGACGGGCGCCTGCGTGGACATCACCGTCCAGAAGCAGCAGGAGGCCGAGGCGCGCCAGCTCGCCGACTTCGAGCGGCAGATCCTCGGCATCGTCAGCCATGATTTGCGCAACCCGCTGAGCGTCATCCGCATCTCGGCCTCGATGCTGCTGGCGCGCGAGGGACTGGACGAGCGGCAGAGCAAGAGCCTCACCCGCATCATCTCCGCCTCGGACCGGGCCACCCGCCTCATCCGCGACCTGCTGGACTTCAGCCAGGCGCGGCTGGGCGGCGGCATCCCCGTGGAGCGCAAGAAGATGGACCTCTTCGAGCTGGTGCGCGGCGTGGTGGAGGAGCACGCCGCCAGCCACCCGGAGCAGGAGGTGGAGCTGGAGCAGGAGGGCGAGGGCGTGGGCGAGTGGGATGGGGATCGGCTCGCGCAGGTGCTCGGCAACCTGGTGGGCAACGCGCTCCAGCACGGCACCCCGGGCACCCCGGTGCGGGTGCGCTGCCAGGGCCTGCCCGGGGAGGTCCTCCTCGAGGTGCGCAACGCGGGCGAGCCCATCGAGCCGTCGCTGCTGCCCCAGCTCTTCGAGCCCTTCCGCAGGGGCCGCCACGCGGGCAGTGGAGCGGGGAGCGTGGGGCTGGGACTCTACATCACCCGGCAGCTCGTGCTGGCCCATGGCGGCGGCATCACGGTGACCTCCAGCGAGGAGGGAGACACCCGCTTCACGGTGCGGCTCCCGCGCCTGGCCCCGCCTCCCATTCCCAACCGGGCGGACTGACGCGACCGACCCCACGGGGTGTCCCCTCGCCCGTGGGGATGAGGTTAGGGTGGCGCCCTTCCCCTTCCCTCCCGGAGCCCCCGTGAAGACTCCCGCCCCCATCCTCGGCCTGCGCACCACCGTCTACCCGGTCACGGACCTCGCGAAGGCCAAGGCCTGGTACAGCCAGGTGCTGGGCGTCGCGCCGTACTTCGACGAGCCCTTCTACGTGGGCTTCAACGTGGGCGGCTTCGAGCTGGGGCTGGATCCGGACACCTCGGAGCTGAAGCCGGGAGCCGGGGGCGCTGTCACCTACTGGGGCGTGGAGAACGCGGACCGGACCTGGGAGCGCCTGATGCAGCTCGGCGCCGAGCCCGCCAGCCCCGTGCGCGAGGTGGGCGGCGGCATCCGCGTGGCCACCGTGAAGGACCCCTTCGGCAACCTGTTCGGGTTCATCGAGAACCCGCACTTCCCCAACACGGCGGCCTGAGCCCGAGCCTCGGCGGTTGACGGCCTTCATGCCCGCCTCGGGGGAGCGGGTGCCGGCCACCGCGCCCTGGGGGGGCGGGCCGGTCGCACTCCCCGTGGGGGTCGGAGGCGCCGTCCACCTTCCGGCGGGGAGGCCTGTTCCCTTTGGAGAATGAAATCCGTTAGAAATGTGCAGCTATGTCGAAGCCGTTTGGGGGGCCCTGGTGCCTGACAGCCCTGGTGCTCGCGCTCACCCTGGTGGGGGAAACAGCCCGAGCTGACGACGTGCTCCCCCCAGGGGAGCCGGAGTCGTTGGATGCCTTCATGGAGCGCGAGGTCACCGCGCAGCTCGAGCGCTACCACATCCCCGGAGCGACGGTGGCGGTGGTGCGGGACGGACAGGTGGTGCTGGCGCGAGGCTACGGCTACGCGGACGCCGAGCACCGTCGGCCCGTGGTGGCGGACCGGACGGTCTTCCGCGTGGCCTCCATCAGCAAGCTGTTCGTCTGGACGGCGGTGATGCAGCTGGTGGAGCGGGGGCAGCTGGACCTGGACGCGGACGTCAACACGTACCTGGAGGAGGAGCTCCGCCTCCCGGCGACGTACGCCCAGCCCATCACCCTCGCGCACCTGATGGCGCACGCCGGAGGCTTCGAGGTGCATGAGCGCCTCTGGGCGGGGGGTCCCCCACCCGACTCGCTGACCGAGTACCTGCGGCAACGCATGCCGGCCCGGGTGAGACCTCCCGGCGAGCTCTCGGCGTACTCCGATTATGGGACGAGCCTGGCCGCGCACCTCGTCGAGCGGGCGTCGGGCATGCCCTTCGAGCAGTACCTGCGGGAGAACCTCTTGGAGCCGCTGGGGATGAAGCGCAGCTTCTTCCGGCGCAAGGTGCCGCCCGAGCTCGCCGCCGACATGGCCCTGGGGCACACGCTGGAGGAGGACCACCTGCGTGCGCTCCCCATGGAGCAGGTGGTGGTGGCGTCCGGGGGCTCGATGATCACCACCGCCACGGACCTGGCCCGGTTCATGCTCGCGCACCTCCAGGGCGGGCAGCACGAGGGCCAGCGAATCCTGCGCGAGGAGACGGTGCGGCGGATGCACCGTCAGCACTTCACGCATGACCCCCGGCTGAGCGGGTGGGCCCACGGCTTCATGGAGTTCCACCTCAACGGCCAGCGACTCATCGGCCACATGGGGGACGCGTACCTGTTCCACTCGCTGCTGGTGCTGATGCCCCAGCACGGCACGGGGCTCTTCGTCTCGTACAACGGCCCGGGGGAGAAGTACGCCTTCGTCGCGCAGCGGGCGCGGATGGAGCTGCTCCAGGCCTTCCTCTCCCGCTACCACCCCGCCCCGCCCGCCGAGGCGCCCGCGCCCCTGAAGGTCTCCGCCGGGCGGATGGCCCGCTTCGCCGGGGGCTACCAGACGACGTGGAGGGCCTACGGCACGGCGGAGGCCTCGGCGGGATGGCGCGAGGAGATCCGGGTGGAGGACAACGGGGATGGCACCTTGCGAATCAAGGAGCCCGGCAACGAGCCCCGCAACTGGGTGGAAGTCGAGTCCAGGATGTTCCGCCTCGCCGACGACCCGACCTCCCTGGAGCGCGCCGTCTTCCGCGAGGATGCGCGAGGGCGAAGCACCCACCTGTTCTTCCAGAACCGGCCCTCGGTCGCGTACGAGCGGGCGCCCTGGTACGAGACGTCCCCCTTCACCTACGGGCTGCTCGCCGTCTGCATCGGGGCCTTCGCGCTCACCCTCATGGCGAGCAGCATCCGCTGGAACCCGAATACCGGCTTGCTGGCGGCCATCGGCTTGTTGAACCTGTTCTTCCTGATGGGGTTCATGATCCTGCTGCACCACCGGTTCGATGTCCGGGACGGCCACCCCCCACCCCTGCTCGGGGTCACCCTGGGCTGCGCCTTCCTGGCCTCGGTGCTCACCCTGGGAGCCGTTGGTTGGAGCGCCCGGGCGTGGTGGCTGCGCTCCGGGAGGCTGCGCGTGCGCCTGTACCTCACCTGCGCCACCCTGGCCGCCGTGGCCTTCATGGCCTGGCTCCACCACTGGCACCTGCTGGGCTTCAAGGCCTGACCACCGCCCGCGCCTTCTCCAGCAGCCGGCGCAGGGGCGCCTCGTCCACCCGCGCCAGCACCTCGTCCCACGTCAGCCACTGCGCACCCGCGGACTCGTTCGGGTCGTGCGCCAGCGCCTCCGGGTTGTCCACCTCCACCAGGTAGCGCACGTCCAGGTGCAGGTGCTCCGGCTCGTCCTTGCGCGCGGGGATGGTGTGGACGTCCACATCGAGAGGCCTCGGCCCGCGCGGGTGCAGCCGCACCTGGCATCCCGTCTCCTCGCGCGCCTCGCGCAGGGCCGTGGCCTCCATGCTGCCCGCGTCCGCCTCCTCCGCGTGCCCGCCCGGCTGCAACCACCGGTTGAACTTCCCATGGAGCACCAGTGCCACCCGCTCGCCCGCCGGGTCCACCACCACCGCACTCGCGGTGAAGTGCCCGCGCACCTGCTTGCGCGAGAAGGGCCGCTCCAGCTCGATGGCGAGGGTGCGCATCCGCGCCAGGTCCTCCCGCTCCTTCTCATCCGTGGGGACGTGGTGGGCCAGCAGCTCGAGCAGGGCGTTGCGGTTCATGGGAGTGCATTGTGCCCACTTCGACCTCGGGCGCCAGGGAGATGTAGGGTCGGGTCCATGGCCCGTATCCTCGTCATCGACGACCACGACACCCTCCGCGAGGGCATGGCGGTCACCCTCACCCGCTCCGGTCACACCGTGACGGCCGCCCGCTCCGGCACCGACGGCGTCGCCGCCTACAAGAAGACGCCCTTCGACCTCGTCGTCACCGACTTGAAGATGGACGGCATGGACGGCATCGCCGTCACCCGGAGCATCAAGTCCCAGGACCCGGCCGCCGTCGTCATGGTCGTCACCGCCTTCGGCACCATCGAGACGGCCGTGCAGGCCATGCAGCAGGGCGCCTACGACTTCATCACCAAGCCCTTCACCCCGGACGTGCTGCGCGCCAAGGTGGAGAAGGGCCTGGAGCTGTCCTCCGCGCGCCGCCAGGTGGAGAAGCTCTCCGCCCGCACCGAGGCCCTCGAGTCCGATGCCGCGCACGCCCACGGCAACCTGCTGGTGGGCGACAGCGAGCCCATGCAGCGGCTCGTCGCCATGGTGCGCAAGGCGGCCGCCACCGACGCCACCGTCTTCGTGCGAGGCGAGTCCGGCACCGGCAAGGAGCTCGTGGCGCGCATGCTCCACCAGCTCTCCCCGCGCAAGGACGGGCCCTTCGTCGTCGTCCACTGCGCGGCCCTGGCCGAGACGCTCCTGGAGAGCGAGCTGTTCGGCCACGAGCGCGGCGCCTTCACTGGTGCCATCAAGCGCAAGCTCGGCCGCTTCGAGCTCGCCGACGGGGGCACCCTCTTCCTCGACGAGATTGGGGAGATTCCGCACTCCGTCCAGACGAAGCTGCTGCGCGTGCTCCAGGAGAAGGAGATTCAGCGCGTGGGCGGCGAGGAGACGCTCAAGGTGGACGTGCGCGTGGTGAGCGCCACCCACCGCGACCTCCAGGCCGAGGTGAAGGCCGGCCGCTTCCGCGAGGACCTCTACTACCGGCTGCACATCGTCCCCCTGCTGATTCCGCCCCTGCGCGAGCGCCCCGAGGACATCACCGCGCTCGCCCGGTACTTCGTGGCCAGGCATGCCCCGCGGGTGAACAAGCGCATCCAGCGCATGGACGACAGCGCCCTGCGCGCGCTGGCGCGCTACGCCTGGCCGGGCAACGTGCGCGAGCTGGAGCACGTCATCGAGCAGTCGCTCGTCTTCGCCGAGGGCGAGACGCTCTCCGAGGCGGACCTCCCGACGCACCTCAGTGGCACCGCGCCCCGCACCGACTCGGGCCTGCCCGTGCCCATGGGGGACCGGCCCCTGCCCGACATCCTCGAGGACCTGGAGCGCCAGCTCATCGCCCGCGCCTACGAAAAGGCCGGCGGTGTGAAGACGGAGACGGCCCGGCTGCTCGGCATCAAGACGTCCGCGCTCTACTACAAGCTGGAGAAGTACGGCTTCATCTCCAAGGGCGAGCGCCCCGAGGAGTCGTGAGCGGATGGGTAAGCGCTCGAAGGGCGCGGAACAGTCCCCCGGGTTGGGCGTGCGGGCCCTGTTGGCGTTCGTTCTGCTGGCCGGGTGCGCTACGGGAGGCGTTCCCCCGGGGAGGCGGCATTACGCCCAGAGCATGAACTCGGCAACGGATGGCTGCCTGCGCAACCCCGGTTGCGTTGTCGTGGCACCGGGCGAAGAGGCGACCATCCCGTGGCTGTCGCGCGCCGTGGAGGCGGCCCGCACCGCAGCCACCGTCATGCGACTGCTGGACGTGGCCGAGCTGGCGCACGTCGAACAGGTACTGGTTGCGTGCTCCCAGGAGGCGAATCTCAAGATCAACGAGCGGGAATATGGCCCTGGAAAACAGCCCGACGACAACGAGTGTCGGAGAGTGGTCCGCCAGGAGCGGGGCGAGAAGGTCACGCGGGCCATCGAACTCGGGAGGATGAAGCACCACGAGGCCTTTGCCTGCATCCAGAGAGAACTCGGCAAGCTCCTCCCGGACAACTTCACCCTGGAGCCGACCTACAAGCTCGATCCGACGACGGGAAGGTGGCTGATGCTCGAGCCCAAGCTGGTGGCGAAGTGGGTGGCGGCCCAGCTTCTCGATCTCCTGCTGGGAACGCTGGTTCCCGACATCGTGATTCATGCCACGGGCAATCCGAACCAGATCCAGCGCGTTTATGACCTCAAGTTTCCCTGCGTAGCCAAGAGGAAGAGCAATCCCTTCTCGCGACGAGAGGATGAGGGCGTGCAGGAGCAGCTGAGCAACAAGTACGGCACGCTTGGAGGAGACAAGGCACCTGCTCTCGTCACACCTCAGCTTGGAGTCCAGTGATGGCTGAACACTATCCGCGCATCCGTCACTATTGGACCGGGCCCGAGGAGCGCCACCTCTTCGTCCGGGAGGCCTTGCGCATCACCTTCTACCTGCCGGGCTCACACAAAGAGGTGGCGCCAGCCGTGGAACAGGCGTTGGAGGTGTATCTCCGTGAGATAGAGGTGGGGCCGCAGACGCTTTGTATGTGGCTCGATCATGAAGGCGACTGGTTCACGCTGGACGAGAGCGGCTGGGACATCGTCCGAAGCAGGCTGCGTGTCGGCGAGATGAAGGACGCTCACACCTTCGAAGCTGAAGCCCTCCAGGGAATGCGGAAGAGGGGATTCGAGTCATCCGTCCACCTCTCTGGCGGAACCACCGACATCAGCGGCTACGAATTCCTCTACGTGGCTCGCTCACCGTGGCCCCTCTTCCCGGAAGAGGTCAGCATGGTGAGCTTTTCCCTGCCCACGGAGTACCTGGAGGAACACGGCCCGGGAAGGGTGCGGGAGCTGTCCATGGAGTTGGCCTCGGGCCTCCCCTTCGCCTCCGGTCACGCGGGGCTGGCCTTTCACCTGCCGGACATGTTCCAGCCCACCCTGAGTGCCATCCACGACGACTGCTTCCGTTACCCGGGAGTAGACGTGCCGGATCCTGGCATCAGGCTCTCCCTCGGCACGCGATTGAAAGGCGTGCATTGGCTGAACTTCCTGGGCCCGTCGGTGCTCGGGGAAATGGGCGGTGTGGCGGGTCTGCGCGCCAGGCTGCACTCGCCCGAAGCCACCGTGCAGGAGCTGGGCGGGGCGCGAGCCGTGGTGTCGCTGGGCACATGGCCCGAAGCTGGAGACCTGTCACGAAACCACGAGCTGCCAGCGTACCGTGGGTTGGCGCGCGTGCTGGAGCCCTGGTTGTACGAATACGAAGGCCCCAAACGTTGGAGCAACCTCCCGAATCGCGACCGCTGGAGCGGCTTCACGGATGAGGACATGCGGCGTTGGTGGCGCCGCTTCCTCGACTGACACCTCGCACCCTCGAAAATCCACCGCTCCCGCCACCCCCATCGTGGTTTTCCGTCAGGGCCACCCGCTCCGGACGGGAGTTGCCCAGGAGCCAACCCCGCGAAAATGCTCGGGTTTTACCGGCGACGGAACCTCCCGCCGCGAAGTGGCCCTGGCATCCGGCTTGCTGCGAGGAGGATCTTGATGAAGCGCCTCCTGCACGCCCTCCTGCTGAGCCTCCTCCTGGGTACGCCCGCCTGGGCGACCTCGGGGCTGGACGGTCCTCGGAGCGAGGCGCGGACGGCGCGCACCCAGGTGCGGGAGCTGCGCGAGCGCCAGCAGGTGCTGCGCGGGGAGCTGAACACCCTGGCCGGACGCATCGAGTCCCTCAAGACCGAGCAGCAGGGCCGGCTGGTGGCGGGCCCCGAGCTGGAGTCGGCGCTGCGGCGCTCGCAGGAGCTGTCCGGCGCGCTCACCGGGCTGGCCCAGTCGCTCGCCGGAGCCGAGGCCGAGTCGGAGCGACGCAACCTGGCGCTGTACACGGCGCTGTCCGACGAGCTGGTGCGGGTGCGCGCGTCCTGGGAGTCCACGAGTGACCGCGAGGCCCGCGCCGGCTTGATTGCCCGCATGCGCGACCTGCGCGCCGAGCGCGACGCGGTGCGTGCCGCGCTGCCTGCCTCGCAGGTGCCGGCGTTGAACCCGGCTCAGGCGAGCGACGACCCCGAGGACCTGCTGGAGCAGGCGGACGCGCTGCGCGACTCCGAGGACAAGGTGCGCCAGCGGCTCCAGGCCCTGCGCGCCCGCATCACCGAGGTGCGCGAGGAGCGCGAGCTGGACCGGCGCATGAGCGACTTCCTCGGCGAGGACTCCGTCTTCGACGAGCAGGACCGGCGCATGCGCCTGCGCTTCGACTTCTCCTCGAAGAGCATCCAGGTGGACGCCACCCCGCCTACCCGGAGCGTGCTCCCCGGTGGCGCCGCGGAGGTGGCCTCTGACGACGCCGCTCCGCCCATGAGCGCACCCGGCGGCGGCCTGCCCGAGGCGCCCAGCGCGCCCGACGTGCCCGCGCGCCCCTCGGAGACCTATACCCCTCCGGCCCGCGCCGCCGACACCCGCCCCCAGGTGGGCACGGTGCGCGCCCAGGCGCTCGCCAGCGGCGAGCCGGAGGACCTGGGCGGCCTGGAGACGGAGGCCGCCCGGCTCGAGTCACTCGCCCGCGAGCTGGACTCCCGCGCGGACACGCTGGAGCGCCGCGCTCGCGAGCTGCGCTAGGCCCCACTCACTCCGTCAGCCGCACCTGGACGTCCAGCTTCACGGTGGCCTGCAGACGCACCTCCTTCGAGGGCATGCGACCCTTGCCCTGCACCCGGATGGTCATGGAGGGCGCGGTGATGAAG
>NZ_DASVSO010000216.1:0-11679 GCF_036388035.1 Archangium sp. | reverse complement strand
CGCCAAGCAGATCGCCGAGTCCACCGTGCAGACGGACCTCATCGGTCCGGTGGACTTCAAGGTGCTCACCGAGACGGGCCGCACCGAGTTCATCACCGAGGACGGCATGCTGGGCGCCACCCACGCCTTCCTCGACGAGGTCTTCGACGGGCGCGACATGCTGCTGCGCTCCATCCTCAACGTCCTGCACGAGCGCGAGCTCAAGCACGGCCGCCGGGTGACGAGCGGGCGCATCGAGTGCGCCATCATGACCAGCAACCGCTACCTCTCCGAGGTGCTGGCACGCTCGCCGGAGCTGCTGCTCGCCTTCGCGGACCGGCTCAGCTTCATCTCCTTCGTGCCCAAGTCCTTCGCCCGGCGCCCCAGCCGCGCGGCCATGCTGCACCGCTTCGCCTTCAACATGCGGCCGGACCTGCGCGCCAACCTCACCCTGCAGCACCTCGACGTGCTCCAGGAGGCCGTGGAGCGGGTGACGGTGCCCAGCCACCTGCTGGAGGCCATCGAGATGCTCGCCGATGAGCTGGAGCGCGCGCTCACGGCCCAGGTGTCCAAGCTGCCCGACTACGTGCCCACCAAGTACTTCTCCCAGCGCTCGGTGGTGAAGGCGCTGTGGGCCCTCAAGGCCGCGGTGGTGCGCGATCAGATCTACCGTCGCCCCGACCGCTCGCTGGAGGCCACCGTCGAGGACCTGGACGCCCTGCGCTGGTTCTTCCTGCTCGGCGGGCCGCCGGCGGAGGAGTCCGAGCTGCTCCTCAAGGTGGCGGTGGATCCGCGCGAGCGCGCCCAGTTGGAGATCGTCCGCATCGAGCAGAAGGCCTTCGATGCCGCGCTGACCAAGGTCCGCGCCGAGCTGGGCACGGGCGTGGAGCGCGAGGCGGCGGCGCTCGGCGCGGCCGATGACCTCAAGTCCGTGGAGGCGCTCGCGCGCAACTTCCAGCCCGGCATCGTCTCCACCACTGCGCGGCGCCTGCTCACCAAGCTCGTCCCGGGGCCTCGCCACCCGGACAACCGGGGCGCCCTGCTGGGCGCCGCGCGCGGGCTGCTCGCGGTGGTGGAGCAGCGGGTGGCACGGGGGCCCGTCGAGGGCTCCGAGGCCCGCCCGGGCGTGGCCGTGTTCTCCGCGCTCGTGGACACGCTGGAGCTGTGCCGTCAGGTGCCGGAGCTGCGCCCGCGGCTGCAGGTCCTGTGCGAGTCGGCGGCGCGCTTCGTCATGCAGGCCCTCGAGGTGATGGCCCTGAACGCCGAGAGCCTCGCCTTCGACGAGGCGGTGGTGCTGGAGGCGCTCGTCGGGCTCGCGGACAACCTCTCCGAGGAGCTGGGCCGGGTGAGCGAGCTCCTGGCGCTGCTCGCCGAGGGCAGCTCGGCCGCGGCGGCGCGGCTGCGGGCCGGGGAGGCCGAGGCGCGTCGGCGTGCCGTGGCGGCCCTGCGCCAGCGCTCGACGACCGCTTTCCCGGGCACCCGGGGCCGGAGGGATCCGCTCGATGCGCTCGCGGCGGACTCGCGCCGGCTCGGGCAGCTCGAGCAGGCCCTGTGCAAGCTGGATCCAGCGCAGCGCGGCCTCAAGCAGGAGCTGCTGCAGCCGCTCGGGTTCGCCTACGCGCGGGACGTACTGTCCACCACGCCCTTCGAGCGCATCGACCAGCTCGCGCGCACCGTGCAGGCGGTGGCGGAGAACCTGCGGCGAGAGGGCTTGGCTCCGGAGCCCGTGTTCGTCGAGTGCCGGGAGATGCTCGAGGTGCGTCTGCGCGAGTACGTGCGTGACCTCGGGCGCGAGGTGGCGAGCCCTCCGCCCGCGCCCCAGGCCGCCATCAGCGGCGAGGCCTACAACTTCTACCGGGGCGACTTCTCCACCCAGGTCCGGGATGGCGAGCTCGCCGCGCTGCTCGGGCTGGACGGGCAGCTCGCCTTCGCACGCTCGTCCTCCGCCGCCTCCTTCCTCTCCGAGAACATCCACGAGTCGGTGGCCCGGGTGGAGCTGGCCTTCGTGCAGACGCGCATCAAGTACCTGCGCAGCTGGCTCACCCAGCTCCTCACCGGTCTGCCGGCCCCGCAGAACATCCAGAGCCGCGCCACCGCGGACCAGGTCTTCGATCGGCTGGTGAAGAGCCGCTTCCCGCTGCTCACCCTCAAGGAGGGCGAGCTGGTGCGCATCAAGGGCGCGCTCGGCCGGCTCGTCTCCATGCCCGGCGAGCTGGGCGAGAGCGCACTCAAGCTGGAGAGCGTGCTGCGCGGCATCGACGATGACTTCAGCCGCTTCAGCAAGCAGTTGCTGGAGCTGCGGGCCTCGTTCTGAGGAGGCACTGACGCGTGCTCGGCGCCCAACTCGCGCGTTTGCGGCAACGGCTGGACGCGCTCCAGGCGAGCCCGTCCCAGTCCGAGGGCCTGCGGGGATGGTGGCTGGGGCTCACGGCCCCGGCGGAGGTGGACCTGTCCCTGCCCACCGTGACGCTGCTCGACCGTGCCCTGGAGCGGGTGGGCGTCCACACCCTGGCGGACGCGCGCCTGCTGCACGAGCTGGGCGTGAAGAAGGGCAGGGTGGGGGACCTGGCCTCGGGCCTGCGCTTCCGGGCGGACGAGGCCCTGGCGGAGTTCGAGGGGACCCTGAGCGCGGTGGAGAAGATGACGCGGGTGGGCCGGACGCCTCCGGGTGCGCGCACGGCGCTGGAGCGGGGCTTCGTCCGGCTCGCCCGGGTGCTGCGGGTGGCGGAGCTCTTCCTGTCCTCCACGCCCCCGGCCCAGGCGGAGGGCGAGTTCGAGATCTTCGCGCGGCCTGGACCGCTCTGGAATGAGCGGGGCGCCCCCAGCAAGGCTCGCATGGCCGTGGCCGAGTTCCTCGCCCAGCGGGCCCGGCACAACGTGGAGGACCTGACCCAGCGGCGGCGAGACCTGGATGTCGCCCATGAGCTGCTGCTGCGCATCGGCATGGAGCACGATCGCGACCGGGGCGTCGCCCTGCGCAACGAGGTGGCCCAGTCCCGCGAGCGCCTCCGGGAGTTGCCGGCGACGCGTTCGCTCGAGGCGCTGGTGCAGGAGGTGCGTCGCACCGCGCGCAGGGAGCCGGGGATGGCCTGGCGCTCGCTCCGGGGACTCTACGAGCGCGCGTTGGAGGCGAATGACAACGCGCTCGCGGCGGCGGCTCGCGCGGCGCTCGAGCCGATGATGCCCGCGGGCGGGCGGATGCGGTCCCTGCTGGAGTCCGCCGAGCGCGATGAGCTGACCCGTTGGTTCGGGGAGATGCCCCCCGCCAGCGAGGGAGCGCAAGGCTTCAAGGAGAAGCCCAGGTCCTCCTCCTCGGATGACCTGCTCGCGGAGCTGGCCTTCTCGTTGAACCCCGAGCAGCTCTCCGCGTTCGAGCTGGCGGCCGGTTGCGCCCGCTACTTCGACGTGGAGGACTCGCTCTCCGAGGAAGTCGTCGAGGTGAACACCCAGAAGGTGCGTCCCGTGCCGCGGCGGGTGCCGTACCCCACGCAGAACATGACGTTCGAGCGCACGGGCAGCCTCCACGAGGTGCATGACTTCGTCATCTCGGATCCGCGGAGGCTCGTCTACGACCTGGCCTCCCACGGCCAGACGGTACGGGCCTACCTGGAGGAGGAGCCGCCCCCACAGCCCAAGAAGATGAAGCGCACCGCCGTGCGCGTCTACGTCTGTGACGCCTCGGGCTCCATGCACGGCACTCGCGCCCGCTTCCGCGACGCCATCATCATCGCCGAGCTCAACAACCTCCGCGTCAAGGCGCGCGAGGGGCTGCCCTTCGATCCGCTCTACTTCTCCTTCTTCAACGACACGCCCACCGAGCTGGCCCGCGTGGACACGGCCCGCGAGGCCACCCGGCAGATCGAGAAGCTCTTCCGTGACTCGCCCGCCGAGGGACAGACGGACATCACCCTCGCGCTCATGTCCGCCTTCGACTCCATCCGCGCCGCGCGGGGGAAGGACCCGTACCTCGCCCGCGCCACCGTGGTGCTCATCACCGATGGCGAGGACCGTGTCGACCTGGAGCTCATCCGCCGCACCCGCGCCCCCATGGACGCGCTGGACATCGCGCTCAGCTTCATCTCGCTCGGCGAGGAGAACTCGGACCTCAAGTCGCTCGTCCAGGAGCAGCGCGCCCGCGGCGGCCGCGCCTTCTACCACCACCTCTCCGACCAGGAGATTCAGTGGGCCCGCACCGAGTTCGACAGCCCCTGGCGTACCCTCCTGCCGCGTGACATCCCCGTCACCCCGGAGGTGCTGGAGGCCCTCTCGCCCCACCTGAGCGCGCTCGAGGCCCTCGCCGCCGGGCGCACCGCCTCCTCGGCGCCCATGGCCTCCGAGGCCTCCTTCGATGCCCTCTTCCCGGAGCCGGCGCGCATCTCCTCCGAGAAGGTGTCGGGGGCGGCGCCCGGACCCGAGCTCCACGCCCGCGTGGCCGACATCCTCGACGCGCTCGTGGAGGCCGCCGCGCTCGCTCCCGCCGATCGCCGCGCCACCGAGAGCCTCACCCTCCTGCAGCACCTGCTCGGGGTGTACCAGCTCACTCCCGCGCGCTACCTCGCCGTGCTCGCCACCGGAAGTCCAGAGGTACACGACCGCCTCAAACGCGTGCGGCTCCTCTGCCGTCCCTTCGAGTAGGCTGCCGTCCGGCCATGCTCTTCGACTGGTTGCGCAAGAAGAAGCCCGAGAAGAAACCCGTGGACCCGCTCGTGGCCTTCGATCAGCTCATCGAGGACCTGGAGCGGCAGGGGGCCGAGGTCCGCAAGTCCGCCGCCACGCTGCTCGCCCTCAAGGGAGACCTGACCCGCTCCGAGGAGCGCTACGTCAAGCGGCTGGAGGACCTCGCGAAGCGGCGGGCCATCGCGGACGAGCAGGGGGAGGCGAAGATCGCCACCACGCTCGAGCGCGACCGCGCCCAGACCGAGTCCCTGCTGCGCACCACCCGGGAGTCGCTCAACCGCGCCGAGCAGGACAGCAAGCTGCTGCTGGAAGCCGCCGCGGACGTGGGCAATCGCGTGGCCGAGCTTCGGGCCGAGCGCGAGAGTGCCTCCGCCCGGCTCGCCGTGGAGGGGCTCGTCACCACTGCCCTTCGCGAGCAGGTGGAGCGCTTCGAGAAGGTGCTCGCCGTGGATGCCGCGCGCGATGAGATTGAGCGGGCCCATGCGCTCGCGGAGATCTACCGCGAGGAGCGTGGGCAGCCCGTGAAGTCGGAGTGAGGACCGAGGGGCGGCAAGGGGAGAAAGGTGACTGCCACCCTGGACGCGGCCCGAGGGGAGGGTGCTATGTGCGGCGCGCGGTCTGGTGCAGCTCCAGCACGATGTTGCCGCCCTTGAAGAGCCTCACCGCTCCCGAGGTCTGGCTCACCACCAGCGCGATGCACTTCGTCGTCGACGTGATGCTCGCCGCCGCCGCGTGCCTCGCCCCGAGCCCCAGGGGAATCTTCACCGTCTCGTCCGAGGCCGACAGGTAGCGCCCCGCGGCCAGCACCACGCCGTCCTCGCGCATCACGAAAGCCCCGTCCAGCACCGAGAAGTTCTTGATCGCCTCGCGGATCTTCGGGTCCAGCACGTTGCGCTCGGACTCCGACAACCCCTGGAACGGGTTGATCGTCATCTGCCGGCTCGTCTCCATCACCGTCGTGTGGTCGCCGATCGTGATGATCGTCCCGATGGGGTGGCCCTCGAAGCCCTCCTGGCCGATCTGCAACGCGAGCTGGATGAGCGCGTCCACCACCTGCGAGTTGAACTCGTCTCCGAGCTTCACGCCCTCGATCGCCAGCCGGTCATCCAGCGAGCCGCCGATGCGCATCTGCATCAGCGTGTCCGGGGACCGACCCAGCTTGCCCGTCATGCACAGCACCAGGTCGCCCTCTTTGAACGCCCCCTGGGTGAGCGCTGACACGAGCGCCACCTTCACCCGCTCGGTGCGCGAGTAGTCGTAGGCGGGAATCACCAGCGCCCGCTCCTTCTTCGCGAGCAGATCCT
The DNA here is from genome assembly GCF_036388035.1 of Archangium sp. GTDB lineage: Bacteria > Myxococcota > Myxococcia > Myxococcales > Myxococcaceae > Archangium. The sequence continues at coordinate 5,719 of NZ_DASVSO010000216.1, read as the reverse complement.
GGGCGAGCTTCTGCGAGGTCACCGCGTAGACGAGCTTGCGTTTGGCGTGCTGCCGGCGCAGGTCCTCGGCCGCGATGGGGGTGTCACTGATGTAGAGGAAGTGGTCCACGTCCCCTTTTCCAGCGAGCGAGAGGGCGGCTCGTAGGAACTCCCGGTCGAATTTCGAGGCATCGCTCATAGGGTACGACCTCGCCGCCTGTTATCGGTTTTTTGGGACTCCTTGACATCAGGACGCACGTGAATAAAGCTTTCCGGCCCTTTTTTCGGGGCACCAGGGCCCTTTCCCCGCCGCACCGGAGCTAAGGCTGTGAACCAGAAAGATCTCAAGCGTTACAAGAAGATGCTCGAAGACAGCAAGACGAGCCTTCTCGAGAGTGCGAAGAAGACCCTGGTGGAAGAAGCCAGCTTCGATACCGACGATCTCCCCGATGAGATCGACCAGGCTTCTTCCGAGTACGCGCAGTCCATGGCCTTCCGGCTGCGTGACCGGGAGAAGTTCCTGATGCAGAAGATCGACCGGGCCCTCGCGCGCATCGAGGACGGCACCTTCGGCACCTGCGAGCGCTGCGAGGAGGAGATCTCCCCCAAGCGGCTGGAGGCGCGGCCCGTCACCACGCTGTGCATCCGCTGCAAGGAAGAGCAGGAGAAGAAGGAAAAGTCCTACGGCTGACGCCGTCGGCGGGCAGAGGCGGTGCTCACGCGGCGGCCCGCGTGACGCCGCCCGCGCCTGTTCTCAGGTCGCCAGTTGGATCTCCACCCGGAGCAGCTGGCGGCCGATGAGGAAGTGGTCCCCGTTGTCCACGAAGACGGGGCCGTTGAGCCGCATGAAGGTGCCGTTGGACGAGCCCACGTCCCGCACCCGCAGTCGGTCCTGTTTCACCTGCAGCATCGCGTGGCGCCCCGAGACGAAGCCGTCGGTGGGGAAGGTGATGTCCCCCTGCTCGCGCCCGAGCGGGTTGTCCCCCTCCTTGAGCGGGAAGGCGGCCCCGCGCACGCCCCCCTCCAGAATCTGCACCAGCCGCAGCTTGTAGCCCGCGTCGGGCGAGCCCCAGATGTGGACGCCGCCTGGCCCCACGGCCGCCGCGGGAATGGGCTCGAGCACCAGCCGCTGCCGGCCCAGGCGCAGCTCGCCGCCCACCGGCAGCTCCTTCTCCTGGCGCAGGCGCACGAAGACGCCGTTGGCGCCCCCCACGTCCTCCACCACCAGCCGCCCGCTCGAGAAGAAGAAGCGGGCCTGCACCGGCATGATGAACGGGTCATCCGTCAGGGGCAGATCCCCCTGGGGGCCGCAGGTGAGGGTGTCCCGGGTCATCTTCACCACGGACTCGGGGCCACCGTCCGCCCGTACCACGCGCAGGGACACCTGGGGCCTGGCCGCCAGCTTCGGCGCGGCCATCACCATGGTTCCCGAGCGCATGGGCGAGCCACACGCGCTACAGGTGGAGGCGTTGTCGGGGTTATCGGCGTCGCAGCGGGGGCAGTAGGCCATGGCGGACGCGCTTACATATCAAGCCCGGCCCCGGGTTGCGCGGATACTCAACAATGCCCGTCCACCTTGCGGGCGACCCGACGCTCGTGGGAAGTTCGGGGGCCAACACCCCGCTGTTCGTATCCGGGAAGTCCCCTTTGCTTTGTCCGAGCTGCGGCGTCGACGCCGGTGATGCCTCCAAGAAGTACTGCCTCTCCTGCGGAGCCACGCTCACGCGCGGGGAACAGGACGAGTACATCGGCCGTACCTTGGCCCAGAAGTACCAGGTGGAGGCCCTCATCGGTGAGGGCGGCATGGGCAAGGTGTACCGTGCCCGGCAGATCGCCCTGGACAAGCTGGTGGTGCTCAAGGTGCTGCGCCACACCCTGCTGGGGGATGACCGCACCGTGGCCCGCTTCAAGCGCGAGGCCAAGGCCGCCAGCCGCCTCAACCACCCCAACTCCATCGGCATCCTCGACTTCGGGCAGGCCGAGGACGGGGCCCTCTTCATCGCCATGGAGTTCGTGCCGGGGCAGGACCTGCACACCGTGCTGAGCAAGGACGGCCCGCTGCCCGAGGCGCGCATCGTCCGCATCGTCAGCCAGGTGCTCTCCGCCCTCTACGACGCGCACGCCGCTGGCGTCATCCACCGGGATCTCAAGCCCGAGAACATCATGGTGGAGCAGCGCCGCAACGAGCCGGACTTCGTCAAGGTGCTCGACTTCGGCATCGCGAAGATCCAGGACGGCGAGGACGGGCCCACCCTCACGCGCACTGGCTTCGTCTGCGGCACCCCCGAGTACATGTCGCCCGAGCAGGCGCGGGGCACGACGTTGGACCACCGCTCGGACCTGTACGCGGTGGGCGTCATCATCTACCAGCTCCTCACGGGCCGGCTGCCCTTCGAGTCCGACTCGGCCGTGGGCTACGCCACCAAGCACCTCACCGAGGAGCCCCTCCCGCCCTCGCGCAAGCGCCCGGAGATCCGCGTCTCCCCGGCCATGGAGCGGCTCGTCATGCGGACGCTCTCCAAGAGCCCGGATGACCGGCCCCAGGACGCCGAGGCCTTCAAGGCCGAGCTGCTCGCCGTGGAGAAGGAGCGCGAGCGCCGCGCCAACGCGCCTCCTTCGCCCACCCGGCGCCCGGCCTCGCCCTCGGGGGTGCTCGCGCCGCTGCCACGCCGGGCCACGCCGCCTCCCAACGGGATGAGCACGGAGATCACCGACGCGGGCTGGGGCGGCGACTCCGACGCCACCGTGCGCGCCGAGCCCTCGCGCCTGCAACCCAGCGCCGCGATGGCCCGCATGGCCCAGGAGCGCACGCAGCTGGCTCCTCCCAGGCCGGAGCGGGAGCGGGAGCGTGCTCCGCCCGTCCCCCTGTCCGTGGTGCGCTCCGGCTCCGAGCGCTCCGCGTCCGAGCGGGCGCCCGCGCCCACCATCGACCAGACCGCCGTCAACGACAAGACCGAGGCCCTGGTGCCCGCCGTGTCCGACACCGGGGGCGGCGGGGTGGGCTTCTTCAAGGCCTTCATCCTCACGCTCGCGCTGGTCTCGCTCGCCCTGGGCGGCTACTGGCTCTACACGAGCTGGCGCGGCGCGTCCCGCGACAAGCCCTTCGTCCCTCCGAAGAACGCCCCCATCCCCGGCCAGGAGTCCGGCGCCCTGCTGCCCGACCCCATTCGGGGGTACGAGCGGGAGATTCCCAAGGAAAAGCGCGACCCGGCGCAGTCCGAGCGCCTCGAGCGCTCGGGCGACGAGGCCTACAAGCGCTCCCAGTGGGATCTGGCCGCCACCGAGTACAAGAATGCCTTCCGCCTCAACCCCACGCCGCAGCTGTCGCTGAAGCTCGGTGAGGTGTACTGGGTGCGCAAGCACCTCGACGAGGCGCGCGGCTGGTGGAAGCGCCACCTGCGCGACCTTCCGGACTCCACGGCCCGCGCCACCATCCTCGAGAAGATGCCGGACCTGGAGTCCGCCGGGGGCCAGTAGCCCCGCCCGGCGGGGCCTCAGCCCATCATCTCCACCTGCACGATGTGCTGGCCCAGACGCACCCGGTCCCCGGTGCGCAGCGGCCGCTCCAGCCCGGCGGGGATACGCACGTAGGTGCCGAGGCCTCCGGACAGGTCCCTCAACTGGACCCCGGCGGAGGTGAAGCTCAGCTCGCAGTGCCGGCTGGCCAGCCCCTCCTCCTGGGGGTAGCTGAAGTCACAGTTGGCCTGTCCGATCGTCAGCAGCGGAGCCGACGTCACGACGGTGCGACCGCTGCGGCCTCCCACCAGCACCTCCTCCACGCCGTGCACGCCCTGGCCCGGAGGCACCGGAGCGCCGTAGACGGTGGGGCGCCCGGCGAGGGGCGGCGGGGCCTCGATCTTCCCGAGGAAGCGGAAGAGGCGCTGGCCGACGCTGAAGAAGGACAGGGGAGGGATGGGCTCCGCCCCGGAGATGGTGACGTAGACGCCCGAGCTGCTGGACTCGTCGCGCACGTGCAGCACGTTGTCCTTGATGAGGAACGTGGCGTGCTGGGCGGAGAGGAAGATGTCGTCGGCGAAGAGGATGGCTCCTCGCGAGCGGCCCACGGTGCACCCGGTGACGGGCAGCTTGAAGCGCTGACCGCGTGCCGTGCCGGCGACGACCATCAGCCCGAAGCGGGAGGCGGCGGGAGCCGGACGCGCGGCGGGGGCGGGCGCGGCGGGCTTGGGCGTCGGCCCGGGAGGCACCGCAGCGGGGGCGGCGGGGGGAGGACGCGCGGCGGGGGCGGCGGGGCCGGGGGCGGCGGGACTCCGGGCGACGGCTCCCGGCAGGGGACGGGCGACGGCGGGCACCAGCGGGACGCCGCCGGCCGAGGCGATGGGGGGCGGGGTGCGCGAGGAGGAGGAGGCCGGACGCAGGCCGGGCGGGGAGCCGGGCGGACGGGCACCACCCGGGGGAGGCGGGGCAACCCCCGGACCCGGCTTGCCCGGGGAGGAGGCAGGCGTGGCGCGAGCGGGTGGCGGCCTGGCCGTGGCGGGCGCCTCGCTCAACGAGGTGCCGCAGCTCGCGCAGACCTCGGCGCGAGGCGGGTTGTGGCCGTCACAGTTCGGGCAGACCACGGCAAGTGCGGACAGCAGGAGCTGTGACATGGGCGGGGCGACTCTAGAAGTGCGGGTAACGCCAGGTCAACGAAAGCGAATTCCGGGCGAATACCGAAGACGTGACGTTGCCCCCCCAGGGGGCCCCAGTTACCATTGCTGCCGCTTCGATGATTCGCCTCAACGACATCCTCCAGCGGGTTGCCTCCTATCACCCGGACCCCGATCTGGACATCATCAAGAAGGCGTACGTCTATTCGGCCAAGGTGCATCAGGGCCAACTACGCAAGTCGGGTGAGCCGTACCTCATCCATCCCCTCGAAGTCGCTGGCCTGCTGGCCGAGCTGAAGCTGGACGAAGCTTCCATCGTCACCGGCCTGCTCCACGACACCATCGAGGACACACTCGCCACCGCCGAGGAGCTCACCGAGCTGTTTGGCCCCGAGGTCGCCCAACTGGTCGACGGGGTCACCAAGCTCTCCAAGTTCTCCGCCTCGGCCACGCTCTCCCAGGAGGAGAAGCAGGCGGAGAACTTCCGCAAGATGATCATCGCGATGGCGCAGGACATCCGCGTCATCCTGGTGAAGCTGGCCGACCGTACGCACAACATGCGGACGTTGGACCACATGTCCGAGGAGAAGCAGCGGCGGATCGCCCAGGAGACCCTGGACATCTACGCCCCGCTGGCCAACCGCCTGGGCATCAGCTGGATCAAGACCGAGCTGGAGGACCTGTCCTTCCGCTACGTGAAGCCCCAGGACTTCCTGTCGCTGCAGGACAAGCTCAACAAGCGCAAGAAGGAGCGGGAGAAGTACATCGACGACGTCAGCACCCTCGTGCGCACCAAGCTGGAGGAGCGGGGCCTGAAGGGCGACGTCAGCGGTCGCTTCAAGCACGTCTACAGCATCTACAAGAAGATGAAGTCGCAGGGGATCGAGTTCGAGCAGATCCACGACGTCATCGCCTTCCGCATCATCACCAACTCCATGCCCGCCTGCTACGAGGCGCTGGGTCTGGTGCACCAGCTGTGGAAGCCCGTGCCGGGGCGCTTCAAGGACTTCATCGCCATCCCCAAGCCGAACATGTACCAGTCCCTGCACACCACGGTGATAGGCCCCCTGGGCGAACGCGTGGAGATGCAAATCCGCACCGAGGAGATGCACCGCATTGCCGAAGAAGGCATT
>NZ_DASVSO010000215.1:0-5203 GCF_036388035.1 Archangium sp. | reverse complement strand
TGCCATTCCCGCTGCGCCTGGCCTTGGCCTTGAGCCTTGCCCTTCTCGCGGCATGCGCCACCTCGCGGGCACGGATTCCCGTGGAGGAAGGGCAGCAGCAGGTACAGGCGCCGGCAGGCGTTTCCCAACGGGCGAACGCATTCACCGTCGTTCCCCAGCAAAAAAGGGCCTCGGCGAGTGAGCCCACGTGGGCGGAGCCCCTGCCCGTGCACATCAGCACGCGGCCCGAAGGCCAGTTGCAACTCTCCTTCCCAGCTTCGCCACCCCACCCTGACCTGGAGAGACTGGGCCTGGAGGAGATACGCCCGCTACTTACGGCATTCGCGTCCTTCCGACCTCGGGCCCACCCTCGGCTGCGGCTGATGCTGGAGTCCCCGAGGACAGCCACCTCGGGCCACGGGCCTTCCGCCCCCTGGGAACTGCGACTGCGTGAGGACTTCTTCTCCCAATACGGGCCCGCGCTCCTCCCCCTACCCGAGTCCCTGGAGACAAGCCGCCTCTATCTCGCCCTCAAGCGCTCTACCCGCTACATGGATGAGGGCATCCGCGAGGCCGCTCAGGAACTCTTCAGCGATCCGGCCTTCCTGGCCAGCGTCTCACTCTCGGTGCTGGTGTACTTCGCTGCCTGGCTGGCGCCGGAGCCCCTCTTCTCCAAAGCTTTCGCCGCCGCGCTCACCGTGCGCCTGTCGCTGTTGGTGGGCGTGGTGGAACTGGGCCGCCTGGCCATGGCGTGCTTGCACCTGCACCAGGAAGCCGAGGCAGCCACCACGCCCCAGGAGTTGGAAGCAGCGGCTGAGCGCTTCAGCAAAGCGCTGGGGGGCACGACGCTTCGGGTACTGGTGGTCGTCGCCAGCCTCGGAGTGCCCCAGGTACTGCCCCAGGTGCCCAAAGGAGGCCTGTGGACCCTGCTCAGCCCGCTCCGCCATGCGCCCGCGGGCGGGCCGGCGCTGGAGTCCATTGCCTCGGTCCAACTCGTGGCCAACGGCAGTCTCGTCGTCACGGGGGTGGCGGCGGGGACCTCCGCCACGTCCTTGTGCGGCGAACTCGCCACTTGCGCGATGGTGAATGGCGCAGGCGGCGCTCCAGGCGGTAGCTCGAAGCTCTCCACCCGCTATGGCAAGCCCCACACTCGGCAGAATCCTCCGCACAACGAAGCCATCGAGGAGGAGCTGGCCACGCGTGAGGCAGCGGGACATGCCGATTTGCGGAAGAACAAGCCGCAAGTAGACGCCAGGACCCAGCCCGTCCTTGACCCGAACCCGGCGAAAGGCGTTCGCTTCCGTAAGCCGGATGCAGCCTCGGTACGACCTGATGGCATACGTCACAACACCAACTACGTCTCCAACTCCCGGGACATGAAGCGCGAGCTGGGGGCCTTCGATTCCCTGGTCCGCTCGGATCCAAAAGCCATTCACGAGTTGTACCTGCTCGATGGCACGTTGGTCAGAAGGTACATCCCTCCAGGTGTGAGCTTCCCCTAGGAGAGGAGGACAAGACGAACCATGGCACGCGCTCTGGACGTGAAGCTCTGGCGGGACGGGCTGGTCGATGCCTGCAAACACGGGGAAGAGGCTCACGCACGCGCCTTGGTACTGCAACCTGGACCGCGCAAGGCCAGGGCCTTGCTGGAAGGCATGCTGGAAGACCCGGATGCGCTCGCACGGCAGGCAGCGGCTTTTGGCCTGGGTGAGCTGGGCGGAGCCGCCAGTGCCAGGCGCCTGGAGCAACAACTGGCCCTCGAAGAGGCTCGCGAGGATTACGACGGAGCCTCAGTCGTGGAGGCCATCATCCACGCGCTGGGGCGTCTCGAGGAAGCAAGCTCACGCGCGACCCTGGTGCGCAAGTTGCGACGACTGGCCCCTGGCCCAGCCGCACTCTCGGAGGTCAATCCGCTGGCCCGCGCCTTGTGGCGCCGCCGCCACCCGGAATTGCTGCCGGTTGTCCGGGAAGCCTTGGAGCAACTCGCCCTGTCAGTGTTGAACTCCTTGCATGGCCTGGTTCTGCTCCTGGAGAAATCGCCGGAGGAACTCCGCGCGTGGGCACAGGACGTGTCGGTGCCCGTGGAGCACAAAACGGAAGTGCTCACGGTGCTCGAAGAGGAGGTGCCAGACGCCTGGTCGCCCACCCTCCCCACGTTCATCTCCGTGGCCCATTCCCTGATCGACACCGCCATGAGCCAGGATGGAGAGGCCGCTTATTACTGCGAGCGCCTGTTCTCCTTGCTCCTTCTCCATGGAGAGCACCTCCTCCCGCTTCTCCCGGATGAGGCTCGGTCCGAATTGCGTGTCGTCACCCGGGAGTTGGTGGCGGCGACTTCTCTCAACTGTTCCTCCCGGGCCGCCGCCCTTCTTCAGCACGTAGGGCACCCCGAGGATGCGCTCTTCATCGAAGCCCACCGCCCGGCCGAGCCGATCCTGGCCAGGGTCTTCGATGATGCCGCACGAGCACTCCGCGGTCTCCAGAAGGGTTGAGGCAGGACGGGCGGTATGTTCTGAGGGGGAAGCCATGCTCCTGCCCGTCCTCCTCGCCCTCACGCTCAGCCAGACTTCCCTCTCCACCGTCTCCGAGCAGAGTGGCTGGACTCGCACCGGCCGCTACGCGGAGGTGGAGTCCCTCTGCCGCGCCTTCCCCCAGCGCTACCCCGGCAAGGTGCGCTGCGACACCTTCGGCACCACCCCCGAGGGCCGCCCCCTGCTCGCCCTGGTGGCCAGCGCGGACGGCACCCTCACCCCCGCCGCCACCGCGAAGAAGGGCCGCCCCGTCGTCCTCTTCCAGGGTGGCATCCACGCCGGCGAAATCGACGGCAAGGACGCCGGCTTCTGGCTGCTGAGGGACCTGCTCGACGGCAAGACGCTGCCGGGCGTGCTCAAGCAGGTGACGGCCGTCTTCGTGCCCGTCTTCAACGTGGACGGCCACGAGCGCTTCGGCCCCAACCACCGTCCCAACCAGGTGGGCCCCGAGGAGATGGGCTGGCGCGTCACCGCGCAGAACCTCAACCTCAACCGCGACTACATGAAGGCGGACGCCCCGGAGATGGTGGCGCTGCTCAAGCTGCTGCACGGGTGGGATCCGCTCTTCTACGTGGACCTGCACGTCACCGACGGCGCCAAATTCGAGCACGACGTGAGCGTGCAGTTGGAGCCGCAGAAGGTGGGCCCCGAGGCCCTGCGCACCCTGGGCTCCAAGCTGCGCGAGGAGCTCTTCACCGAGCTGGAGGCCAGGGGCCACCTGCCCCTCCCCTTCTACCCGTCCTTCCGGGAGAACGATGACCCGGCCTCGGGGGTCACCTACGGCGTGTCGCCCCCGCGCTTCAGCCACCAGTACTGGGCCGCCCACCGCCGCTACGGCATCCTCGTGGAGACGCACTCGTGGAAGCCCTACGCGCACCGCGTGGCCACCACGCGCCACGTGCTGGAGGGCCTGCTGCGGCTCGTCGCCCGGGATGCCCCGGCGCTGCTGGCGGCCCAGAAGGCGGCGGACACCGAGGCAGAGTCCGGCAAGGCCCGCGAGCTGGTGCTCGCCTGGGAGAACACGGAGAAGAGCCGCCCCATCCCCTTCCGCGGCTACGCCTACCAGCGCACGCCCTCCGAGCTGACCACCCAGCCGTGGATCCGCTACGACGACTCGAAGCCGCAGGTGTGGACCCTTCCCTACTACGAGGAGCTGAAGCCGGCCCTCACCGTCACGCTGCCCACGGGAGGCTACCTCGTGCCCCCGGCGCACGCGGGGTGGGTGGCGGAGAAGCTGACGGCGCACGGGCTGCGCTTCCAGCGGCTCGGCCAGGGCGTGCCCGCGGCCGAGGTGGAGGTGTTCCGCGCCACCGAGGCCAGGCCACGCCCCACCTCCGTGGAGGGCCACCAGCTGCTGTCGGTGAAGGGCGCCTGGCAGAAGGAGACCCAGGCGCTGCCCGCGGGGACGCTCTACGTGCCGGCGGCGCAGAAGGGCCTGCCCGTGCTGGCGCACCTGCTCGAGCCGCTCGGTCCGGACTCGCTGCTCGCCTGGGGCTTCTTCAACAACCACTTCGAGCAGAAGGAGTACGTGGAGGACTACGTGCTGGAGCCCTTCGCGCGCGAGCTGCTCGCCAGGGACCCCGCCGTGAAGGCCGCCTGGGAGGAGAAGCTGAAGGACGCGGAGTTCGCCAGCAACCCTCGCGCCCGCCTGCGCTTCTTCTACGAGCGCCACCCCGCCTACGATGTGCGCTTCAACCTCTACCCCGTCTTCCGCACGGACTCGGCCCCCGCGGGCCTCAAACCGGCGCGCTGAGGCCTTTCGGGCACGCCCTCCTCCAGGTCAACTCCCCGTCGGTTGAATCTCCCCCGGATGTCTCCTTAACGTAGGGGGAGGGAACGCATGCCGGCCCCAAGAGGACGATGAAGAACGAACGCGACCTGCTCCTGCAGGCCATCGCCGTGCTGGAGGCCCAGCGCCCGACCCTGGGTGACGAGGCCACCGAGGCCGCTCTGGCGACCTTGCGCGCACGGCTCGCGGCCCTGGCCTCCCGCGTCCCCCTGGAGCGCCGCCACGTCACCGTCCTCTTCGGCGATCTCTGCGGCTTCACCGCCCTGAGCGAGCGGATGGACCCGGAGGACGTCAGCGAGCTGATGAACCGCCTCTGGGAGCGCGTGGACGCGGCCATCGTCCGGCACGGGGGGCGCATCGACAAGCACATCGGCGACGCCGTCATGGCCCTCTGGGGCGCGGAGGGCTCCCACGAGGACGACGCCGAGCAGGCCATCCACGCCGCCCTCGACATCCAGGCCCAGCTCGACTCCTTCCTCGCCGGCCCCCCCGAGGGCCTGCACATGCGCATCGGCGTCCACACCGGCCCGGCGCTCCTGGGCGTGGTGGGCACGCTCGGGGAGCTCACGGTGATGGGCGACACCGTCAACACCGCCAGCCGCCTGGAGCAGGCCGCGCCCGAGGGCGGCATCCTCATCTCCCAAGGCACCTGGCGCCACGTGAGCGGCGCCTTCGAGGCCGAGCCCCTTCCCCCCCTGCGCCTCAAGGGCAAGCAGGAGCCGCTCCAGGTGTACCGGGTGACGGCGGCCCGGCCACGTGCCTTCCAACGCCAGGGGCGGGGCCTGGAGGGCATCTGGGCCCGGCTCGTGGGACGCGAGGAGGAGTCTCGCCACCTGCGCTCCGCCCTCACCGCGGCGCTCTCCGGCGGCGGCTGCCAGCGCGTCACCCTCACCGGCGAGGCGGG
>NZ_DASVSO010000214.1:0-2067 GCF_036388035.1 Archangium sp. | reverse complement strand
ACCAGTCCTCGCGCGCCTTCGAGATGTTCGACGCGGAGAGCCTCGTGGGCCCCACCGTGGCCCTCACCCTCACGCGCGAGCTGGCCCCCGTCTTCTCCGCGCTGATGGTCACCATGCGCGCCGGCTCGGCCATGTGCACCGAGCTGGGCACCATGCGCGTCACCGAGCAGGTGGACGCCCTGGAGACCATGGCCGTCAACCCCATCCAGTACCTCCTGGTCCCCCGGGTGCTGGCCGGCCTCATCATGGTGCCGATCCTCACGCTGCTCTTCGACACCTCCGGCATCCTCGGCTCCTACTTCGTCTCGGTGACGGTCAAGGGGCTGTCGGCCGGTACCTTCATCTCGCGCACCCGCCAGTGGTTGGATCCCTCGGACGTCTTCGAGGGGCTCATCAAGGGCGCCGTTTTCGGCCTGGCCGTGGTCCTCATCTGCTGCTTCAAGGGCTTCAACGCCGCGGGTGGCGCCAAGGGCGTGGGCAAGGCCACCACCGAGGCCATGGTGTCCAGCGCCCTCTCCATCTTCATCCTCGACTTCCTCGTCGGCGTCCTCCTGCACTGATGTCGGACATGAGCTCCAGGCCGATGATCGAGATCGTCGACCTGCACAAATCCTTCGGTGACTACACCGTCCTCAAGGGCATCAACCTCTCGGTGCCCGCGGGGAACACGTGCGTCATCCTGGGGGGCTCGGGCTCGGGCAAGACGGTGTTGATGAAGCACATGATCGGCCTGCTCAAGCCGGACCAGGGCCAGGTCATCATCGACGGGGAGGACGTCGTCCCCATGGGCCCCGAGGACCTGGAGCGGATGCGGCACAAGTTCGGCATGGTGTTCCAGGCCGCCGCCCTCTTCGACTCGATGGACGTCTACGACAACGTGGCCTTCCCGCTGCGCGAGCACCGAGGAATCTCCGAGGAGGAGATCCAGAAGCTCGTGCGCTCGAAGCTGGATCTGATGGGCCTGCCGCGCGCCTCGGAGCGGAAGTTCCCCGCGGACCTGTCCGGCGGCATGCGCAAGCGCGTGGGCCTGGCGCGCGCCATCGTGATGAATCCGAAGATCGTCCTCTACGACGAGCCCACCACGGGCCTGGATCCCATCACCACCGACTACGTGGACGAGATGATCCTCGCGGCCCAGAAAGAGCTGGGGATTACGAGCGTGGTCATCAGCCACGACATCGCCTCGGCCTTCAACATCGCGGACCAGATCGCCTTTCTCAGCAAGGGCGTCATCCTGGAGCAGGGATCCCCAGAGCAGGTGCGTGCCTCCAAGCACCCGGCCGTGGAGATCTTCATGCAGACCTGGTTCGGAAAGAACGATTAGGAGCACTCCCGGTGAAGAAGCTCGTCACACCCTTCCGAGTAGGTCTGCTGGTGCTGGTCGCCGGAGGGTTCCTCTTCGGCTTCATCATGTTCACCCGCAAGGGTGGGCTGGACAAGGACGAGTCCATCCAGGTGTACGCCTACTTCCGGGACGCCTCGGGCCTGGGGGCCAAGAGCCGGGTGCAGATCGCCGGCATCCCCGTGGGCGAGGTGGAGACCGTCAACCTGGAGGGCACGCGCGCCCGGGTGACGCTGCGCATCCGCCGCGACGTGGACGTGCGCCAGGACGCCGGCCTCGTGAAGCGCTCGGAGTCCCTGCTGGGCGACTACCTGCTGGATCTCAACCCGGGCTCCGAGCAGGCCCCCAACATGACGGATGGCGGGGAGATCCGCCGCGTGGTGGACGTGCAGGGCATGGAGGCCGTCTTCGGCTCGCTCAGTCAGATCACCTCGGACATCCAGCAGGTGACGGCGGCGCTGCGCGACGTGCTCGGCGGCGACAAGGGCGCCGGCTCGCTGGAGCGGATCGTCGACAACCTCGTGCGGCTGTCGGACTCGATGGACATGACGGTGCGCATCACCGCCCAGCGCCTGGACGCCATCCTGCGCAACATCGAGGTGGTGAGTGGCGACGTGCGCGGCATGACCGAGTCCAACGAGGGCAGCATCCGCACCATCGTCCACAACATCGAGGTCATCACCCACGACACGCGCGAGGTCATCTCCTCGGTGCAGAAGGCCGTC
>NZ_DASVSO010000213.1:0-3241 GCF_036388035.1 Archangium sp. | reverse complement strand
CACCTACGTCAACCACGAGGCCGAGCGCCTCCTGAAGCACCGACGCGAGGAACTGCTGGGCCGCGACCACTGGGAAGCCATGCCCCTCTCCGTGGGGACCCCCCTGGAGCGGGCGAACCGCCGCGCGGCCGCCGAGCGCATTCCCCTGGCCTTCGAGGAGCACGACGTCCTGGAGGACCACTGGTTCGACATCCGCGTCTACCCCACCCCGGAAGGGCTCGCCGTCTTCTTCCGGGACATCACCGAGCGCAAGCGCGCCGAGCAGTTCCGGGATCGGCTGGTGGGCATCGTCAGCCATGATCTGCGCAGCCCGCTCCAGAGCATCTCCCTGGGGGCCGAGCTGCTGCTGCGCCGCGAGGACGTCCCCGCGACCGCGCTCGCCGGGGTGCGCCGCATCGTCCGGAGCGCGGATCGCATGGCGCGGATGATCACCGACCTGCTCGACTTCACCCGGGCCCGGGTGGGCGGCGGCATCCCCCTGCGGCGCCAATCCACCCGGCTGGTGGAGCTGGTGCGCACCACGCTCGAGGAGTTCGAGGCGACGCACCCGGAGCGCATCGTGCTGACCCATGGCCGGGGCCCGTATGCCGGGGAGTGGGATCCGGATCGGCTCGCCCAGATCGTCTCCAACCTGGTGGGCAATGCGCTCCAGCACGGCGCCCCGCACACCCCGGTGGAGGTGGCCCTCCGGGACGAGGGGCCCGAGGTCGTCCTCACCGTGACGAACCAGGGCGCTCCCATCCCCGAGGCCCTGCGGCCCCACGTCTTCGATCCCTTCCGGCGCGCCGTGCACGGCGGGCGCCAGGGGCTGGGCCTGGGGCTCTACATCGTGCAGCAGATCGTCCTGGCCCACGGGGGCTCCATCACCGTGTGCTCCAGCGAGACCACCGGCACCACCTTCACCGTGCGGCTCCCCCACCACCCCGCTCGCCCCTGAAGCCGGCGTCAAGCATTCGTGTCGTCCGGTGGATTTTTTGACGATCCCCTCGCCTGCCCCCCTAATGCGCCCACAGGCCAGTAGTGGCCTGTAGCAGCCCCGAGGAGGAAGTCCCGATGCAGGATGCCAGCGCCAGCCCGATGAGCTCCGAGGTCACCCCGACCTCGAACGACTCGAACGGTCCCGACGCCACCGAGGCCGTGGTCTCCACCCACGTGCTCGTGCCCATCGAGCAGGTGCACAAGCTGCGCGAGCTCGCGCGCCGCACCCGCATCCACCAGAGCGAGTACCTCCGCGAGGCCGTGGAAGATCTGCTCTCCAAGTACGGCCGTCTGGCCAACGGCGGAGGCGAGGAGTGAGAGCCGCCCTCCCCCTTCAGGGACGCAACGCCGCCCTCGTGCGCGAGAAGGCGCCGCCTCCCGCGTTGGACGTCAGCCGTGGCTTCGGGGCGCGGAGCGCTTCCGAGCGCCCGCCCTCCATCCGCGAGACGATCATCCGCTGGCTCAACGAGGAGCTGTGACGCGGGGCCGAGGGTAGCGCCCTCGCCCCCCGCGGGAAGGTGACTCAGGCCGAGGGGACCGAGGCCCGCTGCTGCTTGTCGGCGGCCTGCTGCTCCTTGTTGGCCGCCTGCTGCTCGTTGCCCAGCTTCCCGGCGAGGTCCTTGAAGGACAGGTGCCCCAGCGACATGAGCACCACGCCAAAGCCGATCTGCTGCACCGTCTGGCACAGCCACAGCACGTTCGCGTACGCCAGCCCGCTGCCGTTCACCACCGAGGCCGGCACGAAGAGCGACAGCCCCACCTTGATGGCGGCCTGGAAGGTGCCCACCATGCCCGGCGCCGCGGGAATCATCACCCCCACCACCAGCACCGCCATCACCACGTACGCCTGGAACAGGCTCAGGTTCAGGCCGAACGCCCGCGACAGCAGCGCCATCCCCGCGCCGTTCAGCCCCCAGTACAGCACCGTGTACAGGAAGAAGAGCGCCATCTGGCGGCGATCCGGCAACTGCCGCATCGCCCCCACGAAGGTGTCGACGATGTCCGCCATCTTGTCCGCCACGCCCGGCGCCAGCCGGCCCACCGTGGCCCGCACCAGCTGCACCGCGCGCGCCTGGTGCCACACGGCAAAGAGCAGGAAGGTCAGCCCGCCGCCGAAGACCGCGAACATCACGTTCGCGCCCAGCTTCACGTAGCGGACCTCGGGCACCTCCGCCGGCACGAAGAAGAGCAGCACCCGCATCATCAACGCGATGGACATGCCGTCCGTGATGCGCTCCAGCACCACCGACGTCATCGCCGCACTGCGGCGGATGGAACTGCGCTGGGCAATGAGGAAGGGCCGCGCGAACTCACCCAGGCGGAACGGCAGCACCAGCAGCATCATGAAGCCGATGCCCGAGGCCTCGTTCAGCTTGCGGAACGGCACCCGCTCCATCCCCGACAGCAGGCAGCCCCACCGCAGCGTCCGCGCCACGTGGACGAGCGACAGGATGACGAGGTACGGCAACACCCACAGGTAGTTGGCCGACTTGAGGCTGGCCACCTGGGAGTGCCAATCCGTTTCCCGGAAGGCCCACCAGGAGAAGACGAGGGTGACGAGCAGGCTGGCGATCAGCTTGACGGCGCGATTCACAGGCGCCCCTATATCGTCACCGCCCTCCGGACTCCAGGGGTTCCCCCGCCAGCAAGCGCCCCGGCGAGGTGGCCATCAGCCGGATGAAGGTCCGCTCGCCCCCCCTGCTCCGCAGCTCCTCCAGCGCCTTTCCCACCCACTCCCGAGCCCCCACCGGGCCGTGCAGGTCCGTGGCTCCCACGGCGTACAGCCCGTCCTCCAGGAAGGTCCGCGCGAGCTTCCTCGCCGTCCCTCCATACCGGCCAGTCAGCGCTCCCACGTCCAGTTGCAGCAGGGCCCCGGCCTGGACCGCCTCCGCCGCCCGGCCCTTGCGCTCGAACTCCAGGCAGCGCTCCGGGTGCGCCAACACCGGCGTCACCCCCTTGAGGCGGATGCGGAAGAGGATGTCCGTCAGCGCCGGCACCGGCGAGGTGTAGGGCAGCTCCACCAGCACGTACTTCCCCGCTCCCAGCAGCCGCGCCTCCGGCGTCCCCAGCCCGCGCACGAAGGCCTCGTCCAGGTAGTTCTCCGCGTTCACCCCCAGTGCGAGCTTCACCCCCGCCCGCTCCAGCGCCTCGCGCAGCTCCGCGCGCCGCGCCTCCACCAGCTCCCGGGAGAACGAGGGGTACTCGGGCCGCGCGTGGGGGCTGGGCGCCGCCGTGGTGAAGCCCAGGTCCACCAGCGCCCGCG
>NZ_DASVSO010000212.1:0-6070 GCF_036388035.1 Archangium sp. | reverse complement strand
GCGGGGATGACGCCGTAGGTGGGCAGCGGGCGGAAGCCCTCGCCGTGCAGCTCGTAGACGTACTGGAGCTCCTTCGTGTCGAGCGGGTCCTGCGCGGCGCCCACGCCCAGCGCGTAGAGCGACAGGTCCCGCTCATCATAGGACGAGGTCGTCTCGGGGAACTGGTAGCCGAGCGCCGCGTCGACGTCGATGAACTCGTTGCCGCCCTTGCTCTGGGAGGAGAGGTTGTCCATCACCGGCTGCATGCTGGCGGCGATGTCCGCGGGGTGGGTGGCGTCGGTGAAGTCGGTGATGGCCTCCCAGGACTGCTGGATGGCCTCGGGGGTGATGGCGCGGCCGAGCTTGAAGACCTTGCCGCGGGTGCGCTCCCAGCGCAGCTTGGCCATGAAGCCGCCGCCCACCTCGAAGAGGGCGCCGGACTCCTGGCACTCCTCGTGGCAGAGCCAGGTGACGAGCGGGCTGACGTACTCGGGCTTGAGGGCGTTGACGACCTCCGGGGGCAGCACCGTCTCCGTCATGCGGCTGCCGGCGATGGGGGCAATCGCGTTGACGAGGACGTTCTTCTTGCGGCCCTCGAGGGCGAGCGTGTTGGCGAAGCCCACGAGGCCGAGCTTGGCCATGCTGTAGTTGGCCTGCCCGAAGTTGCCGTAGATGCCGGCGGCTGAGGCCGTGAAGAGGATGCGGCCGTAGCCCTGGTCGCGCAGGTGGGGCCAGGCGGCCTGGGTGACGCGGAAGGCGCCGAGCAGGTGGACGCGGTAGATGAGCTCCCAGTCCTGCTCGCTCATCTTCTGGAAGCTGGTGTCGCGCAGGATGCCGGCGTTGTTGATGACGATGTCCAGGCGCTTGAAGGTGTCGAGCGCGGTCTGGACGATTTTCGTGCCGTCCTCGACGGAGTCGTAGTTGGCGACGGCCTCGCCGCCCGCGGCCTTGATCTCCGCGACGACCTTGTCGGCGGCCTCGGAGCTGCGACCGCCACCGGTGGTGGCCCCTCCGAGGTCGTTGATGACCACCTTCGCGCCCCGGCTCGCGAGCAGCAGCGCGTGCGAGCGGCCCAGACCATTTCCGGCGCCGGTGACGATGGCGACCTTCCCGTCGAAACGAAGCTCGTTGCCCATTCAGTCTCCTTGCGGGCACGGAGAAGACGATGGGACGAGCCGTTTGACAAGTGAGTCAATCTTGCCCGCCGCACTGCGTTGAGAATCCGCACTCCCCATGCGACTCCCGTCGGAGGACACGCCGCTCCCCCACCCCGTCAGTCGCCCTTGCAGGTGTCAGCGAGAGCACTGACCCAGCCCTGACGACGCATGTAAGGAAACCGTTCCCATCCCCACCCTGAATCCCGGAAGACGGGGCGAGCCCCACGCGGAACACCGAGGAGGCGGACATGCGAGGCACCGGGTCGAAGGCAGCGCTCTTCACGCTCGTGGCGGTACTGGGGTCGGTGGGTTGCGGTGGACCGATGGAGGAAGAGGGCACCTTCGAGGAGCAGGACGAGGTGACGCAGGAAGAGGCGGGGGACGTCAGCGCACTCGAGCAGGACCACGCGTCGTGCAAGACCGTCAAGGCGAGCCCGAGGCTGCTCTGGCCGCCGAACCACAAGTTCCACCTCGTCAAGCTGAGCGGCGCGAAGAGCATCAGCATCACGGGGGTGAAGCAGGACGAACCAGTGGATGACCGGGGTGACGGCCACACGTCGCCGGATGCCGCGAAGGTGGAGGGCAAGAAGGACGCGGTGTACCTGCGAGCGGAGCGCAGCGGTCGGGGAGATGGGCGCGTGTACTGCATCAGCTTCACGGCCAAGGACAGCTACGGCAAGACGTGCAAGGGCATGGTGGAGGTCGGCGTCCCGCATGACCAGGGCGGGCGCTCGAAGCCGGTCAACTCCGGGTGCAGGTACAACTCGTTCGGCTACTGACGAGGCCCCTGCCCTGTCCCTCCGAAAGAGGGACAGGGTGAGGAGGCCGGGATGGCGCCCCCATCTCTTCACCGCGCAACAAGCACTCCGTTAGCGGGCTCCACAGGCGGCGGCAAGAAGTAGGATGCGCTCCGCATGTACCTCCAGAGCCTTCAGCTCCAGAACCTTTTGTCCTTCGGACCCGATGCGGAGGCCATCACTTTCGGGCCGCTCAACGTCATCATTGGTCCCAACGGCTCTGGAAAGTCCAACCTCCTTGAGGTTCTTGGCTTGCTCGCAGCGGCACCTGAGGCGCTGCTCGATGCCATCCGCGATGGGGGAGGGGTAGGCGAGTGGCTCTGGAAGGGCACCCGAGAAAAACCACCGGCCCGTGTGGAGGCAGTCGTGGAGATGCCTTGGCCACCACCCCTCACACTTAGATACTCACTAGCCTTCACACAGGTTTCCCAGCAGCTCGAAATCACTGAAGAGCGCATCGAAGACGCCGCTCCTCCATCCGGTGCCAAGCAGGCGCCGTACTTCAGCTTGGCCAACGGACGCCCATCTATTCGTGTGCAGAGGCAGCTGCGGATGATCCTCCCCAAGGTCTACAAGTTCACGGAGTCGATCCTGTCCCAAAGGAAAGACCCGGAGACCTACCCGGAGTTGTCTTCGCTGGGGCTTTTCTTCACCCACATCAACCTGTATCGCGATTGGAGCTTTGGTCGATACACGCCGCCGCGAATGCCGCAGCCCGCGGACCTCCCCAATGCCTACCTCCTGAGAGATGCTCAGAATCTCGGGCTGATCCTGAACCAGATTCGTAAGAATCCAGAGGCCAAGGAGTCGCTCCTGAAGCACTTGGCTCTGGTGTACGAGGGAGTCCGCGATGTCGATGTCAGCATCGAAGGGGGAACAGTTCAGGTCTTCCTCCACGAGAACAAGTGGGTGGTTCCCGCGACCCGCTTGTCCGATGGCACGCTGCGTTGGCTCTCGCTACTGGCCATCCTACTAAACCCCAATGACCAGTACCTCGTCTGCATCGAGGAGCCAGAAATGGGGCTACATCCCGACCTCCTACCGCCGTTGGCCAATCTCTTGAAGGAGGCCGCCCAACGGATGCAACTCATCGTGACGACCCACTCGGACGCACTGGTCGATGCGCTCTCGGACACCCCTGAGTCGGTGCTCGTTTGCGAGAAGCATGAGGGGAGCACCACGATGCGCCGGCTCGACAAGGACGACCTGTCAGACTGGCTCGAGAAATATACGCTCGGGCAACTCTGGCGTCGTGGGGAGCTGGGAGGGAATCGCTGGTGAGTGTGCGCATCTACGTGGAGGGCGGGGGCACTACGGGGGCATTGAAGAGCGAGTGTCGGCGCGGCTTCGCGGAGTTCTTCGCGAAGTTCATCCCGCGAGGGAAGCAGCCGCGGATCATCGCCTGCGGCAGTCGGAACGAGGCGCTCGAAGATTTCAGCACGGCGTTGCGCAAATACAGTGACGAGCACGTCGTCCTGCTGGTGGATGCGGAAGCCGCAGTCCCCCCGGGACAGCCCGTCTGGACGCACTTGAGTCAGCGCGACGGGTGGGAGCCTCCGGAGGGAGCCACGGAGGAGAACACCCATCTCATGGTCCAGTGCATGGAGAGCTGGTTCCTGGCCGACCCCGAGACACTCACCGCCTACTTCGGCCAGGGATTCCAGGCCTCCGCGCTCCCGAGGAATCCGAACATCGAGGCCATTCCCAAGAAACATGTGTTCCGCGCCCTGGAAGCCGCGACCCGACAGACCCGGACCAAGGGGGTCTACTCGAAGGGAGGACACAGCTTCGCCATCCTCGCGCGCCTCGATGCATCAAAGGTACGCAGTGCATCACCGCATGCGGATCGCCTCGCGGTGACGCTCCTGCGACTGGCTTCCTGAGCC
Organism: Archangium sp.; assembly: GCF_036388035.1. Taxonomy (GTDB): domain Bacteria; phylum Myxococcota; class Myxococcia; order Myxococcales; family Myxococcaceae; genus Archangium. Next base: position 2,251 of record NZ_DASVSO010000212.1, on the reverse strand, counting down.
CGTCCCCGCCTCCCATGGGGCGGGGCCTGGCGGCCTTCCCACTACCCGCCCATCTTCTCCATGCGGCGCTGCATCTCCTCCGGCGACACGTCCTCGACGTGCTGCGCGAGCGTCCACTTGTAGCCCTCGGGATCCTCGAGCTGGGCGGTGCGGTCGCCGTAGAACTGGTTCTCCAGCGGTCGCAGGATCTTGCCGCCGGCCTTCACGAAGCGCTCGGTGAGCGCATCCACGTTCTCGGTGTAGATGCAGAGCCCCACCGGCGTGCCGCCGTAGCCCTTCGCGCTCTTGTTGCCCCACTCGGGCATCTCGTCCGCGATCATGAGCCGCGAGTCGCCAATCTGCAGCTCCGCGTGGGCGATCTTCCCGCCCGGCATCGGGAGCCGGTACAGCTCGGTCGCGCCGAGCGCCGCCTTGTAGAACTCGATCGCCTTCGCGGCGTCGCGCAGCGACAGGTACGGCGTCAGGGAGTGATATCCGTCGGGAATCGCCTTGGGCATGTGTGCTCCTGAGAGGGGCCCCGCTCCATACGGGGGGAGTCAGCCTGCTTGGCGCAACCCCTCAGGTCAAGCCCTATGCCATCCTCAATCCACGCGCCCTGCGGGCCCGACGCTCCTCGCGGCGGGCGTGGTGGCGGGCCACCATGCCGTAGGTGATGCGGTAGCCCACCCAGGCCGTGGGCAGGCCGAGCAGCACGCCCCCGATGACGAGGCCGAGAATCACCTCGAGCGCGCCAGGGCCGGAGAAGGAGAGCGCCCCGAGGTCGAACGCCCCGGCCTCGGCCCCCGTCCGCTGCTGGGAGGCAGGCAGGAGGTGGTGCGCGATGGGGCGGCCGATGAGGTAGCAGAGGCCGTAGACGGGAGCCATGGTGAAGGGGTTGTTGAGCCACACCCCCGCGGCCGCGGCGACGCGCGACATGTGGAAGGGGGTCAGCCGACGGAACGCCTCGGCGAGGAGGAGCGCCAGGGGCAGTTGCAGGCCCAGGATGGGCAACACGGCGATGAACAACCCGAGCGCCATGCCGCCGGCGATCTCCGCCGGAGCGCCCGCGCCACTCAGCAGGCGCACCCGGGCCCGACGCCACTTCCTCTTCGCGACCTTCCACCACGACGACACGTTCCACCACTCTTCGCTGGCCGAATTTCCTCGGAACCGGCGCCAGGATAATCCGGAGCCCACGCGTTCGCAGGACCACGTGCGGGGAGCCTGGTCGGCTGCCTGCCGTCAAACATCAGAGGGCCGGCATGGCGCTCGGAAACGGACGGAAGCCGAGCGCGGCCTCCACGGTGGCGCGCAGCTCACCCGGGGCCCACGGCGTGGCGAGGGCGAAGTGGATGATGCTGGACTGACTCAGGGTGGAGGCCTCCTGGGGGCGGAACCTGCCGGACAGGAGGATGCGGGGGCCGGGGTAGTCGCGCTCCACGAGGCCGGCGAGGAACTCCGCCGCCCGCTTCGCGTCCGCGAGCCCCAGGTCGATGAGGAGGGCGGCCGGGGCCGGCTCGAGGTCCATCAGCGGCTCGGCCAGGGCGAAGGTGTTGGCGGGGAGCAGCTCGAAGCCCGGGGTCAGCTCCCGCCGCACGGTCTCGCGCAAGCCCGGGTCGTCCGCCACGAAGAGCACACGGATGACACCGGCGGTGCCCCGAGGCTGGGAGCGTCCGTCACCCTGCGGCTGTCGGGAAGCAGGCTCGGAAGGCACGGGCCCAGAGTACCGCCGGGGGAGAACGGGGGGCAACGCATGGCGGCCCACTCCGACGGACAGTGAACCCTGCCAACACCCTCGCTACGCGCTCACGAGCATCAGCTCGGTGATTTCGGGAGCGGGCCCCAGGCGCAGCGGCGGGCCCCCCTCAAGTGTTCGCACCACGAGCGACCGGGCGAGGGACTGGCACATCGCGGGTTCCCCGTCGCTATTCTCCCCCTATGAACTCCCCACACACCAGGCGTATCGGCCGAGCGCTCGGAACGGCCGCCCTGCTCGCGCTCGGGACGGCGGGCGCCCAGGGGCCGGAGCAGTACCTCACCCTCCGCACCCCGCAGGCCGCCATCACGGCGCGCGTCACCGAGAACAGCGTCGTCAGCCCCGACATCCAGGTCACCAGTGACGGGAAGAACCTGCGCGGCAGGGTCTTCGACCAGGTGGTGTTCCTCAGCCTCGACGGCAAGGAGGTGGGCGGCACCGTGGGCAGCCAGCTCGCCCGGTTGAGCCTCCAGAACGAGAACGGCGTCACCGAGGCCCGGGGCACCTTCGCCGGCA
>NZ_DASVSO010000211.1:0-3726 GCF_036388035.1 Archangium sp. | reverse complement strand
TCGGTCTCCAGCCGGATGTTCTCGTAGGCCATGGGGGGCTCCTGAAGGTGCTCGGGGTTAGTATTTGTAGAAGCCGCGGCCGCTCTTCTTGCCGTACCAGCCGGCGTCCACGTACTGGCGCAGCAGCGGGCTCGGGCGGTACTTGTCGTCACCCAGGCCCTTGTGCAGCACCTCGGCGATGTAGAGCACCGTGTCCAGGCCGATGAAGTCCGCGAGCTGCAGCGGGCCCATGGGCTGGTTCGTCCCCAGCTTCATCGCCGTGTCGATGTCCTCCGCCGTCCCCAGGCCCTCCATCAGCGCGAAGCAGGCCTCGTTCAGCATGGGAATCAGGATGCGGTTGACGATGAAGCCCGGGAAGTCCTTCGACACCACCGTCGTCTTCCCCATCTTCTCGGCGAGCGAGCGGGTGGCCTGGTAGGTGGCATCCGACGTCGCCGCGCCCCGGATCAGCTCCACGAGCTGCATGAGCGGCACCGGGTTCATGAAGTGCATGCCGATGACGTTCTCGGGGCGCTTCGTCGCCGCGGCGATGCGGGTGATGGGGATGGACGAGGTGTTGGTGGCCAGGATGCCGCCCGGCTTCACCACGCTGTCCAGTTCCACGAAGATGCGGCGCTTGAGCTCCTCGTTCTCCGTCACCGCCTCGATGGCGAAGTCCACGTCCTTCACCTCGGTGGCGCTCGTGGAGGTGGCGAGGTTGGTGTTCGCCGCCTCGAGCCGGGCCGCGTCCAGCTTGCCCTTCTCCACCAGCTTCTTCAGGCCGCCCTTGATGCGCTCGGCGCCCTTGGCGAGACCCTCCTTCGAGACGTCCACCAGCGTGACCCGCAGGCCAGCCTGCAGCGCCACCTGGGCGATGCCCGACCCCATCTGCCCTGCCCCGACGACGACGATGTGCTCCGTTGCCATGGCGTTCGAGACCCCTTGCTCGGTAAACGAGGAACCGGGCGCGCTATAGCCCTGGCACCCCCACCGGTCAACGACTCGCCGGCACCCGCAGTCCCCGCTCGACGCGCACGTCCTCGTCCCCGAGTGTCAGGCGCTCCACACGGGGCGGGCGCGATGGACCCTCCGCACCCCGGGCGAACACCCACACCTCGTACCTCCCCGAGGGCAGGGCCATCTCCTGGGTGATGGAACTGGGAGGAGCGGCTTCCCGCAGGCGGTGCTCCTCGCGCTTGAGCAGCTCGCCGTCCTCGGCCTTCACCTGGAACTCGAGGACCCGGATGTCGCTCCACCCCGGGCCGTCCAGCCGCCACACCAGCTCGCGCTCGGGCACGTCCGAGCCCTTCCACAGCCACAGGCCCAGCGCGACCAGCAGCAGCACCGGCAGCCGCCTCAACAGGGGGTGTTTTCGCCAGTCCCGCCGCGGCTCGCCCTCCACGACCTCACTCCTTCTTCGCGGATGCCTTCTTGCCGCCGCGGCGCGTGTTCAGCTCGGTGACGACCACCTTGGTCCGAGGCGGCGTCTCGTCCGACTCCTCCTCGTCCTCCACCTTCTCGTGAGGCACCAGGCGGATCTGCGCCTTCACCTCGATGGTCATCCCCGACACCAGCTTGAGCAGCTCGTCGCGCAGCTTCTCCGACTGGAGGAAGCGCCGCAGCTCCTCGGAGACGACCCGGCCCACCTCGTCCTTCGTCTTCTCCGCCTGCCCGAGGATGTAGCCGAGCACCTCCTTGGGCAGCTTGAGCTGGCCGGCCAGCGAGCGGATGCCCTCCTCCGTCATGAAGAGGGCACCCAATCCCGCCACCGCCACCTTGCGCATGAACTCCGGCACGAACCCCGCGCGGGACTCGCGCCCCGGCTCGTCATCGAGCAGCGGATCGAAATCGTCGTCTGGGTCCTTGCCGGGCGCCATGGGGTCCTCGGGGTTCGTGGAGGCGGCTAGCCTACCACCGGCAGCTTCACCGCCACCCGCATGTTCTCCGTGGAGACGCGGCCGGCGATGTTGCGCGCCATCCCCATGAAGGCCTTGGCCTCGGGGCTGTCCGGCGCGCTGAGCACCACCGGCACGCCCGCGTCACCCGACTCGCGGATTTTCAAATCCAGGGGAATCTCCCCCAGGAAGGGGATGCTGAACATCTCGGCGGCCTTGTGGCCACCGCCGTGGTTGAAGATGGGCGTGGACTTCGAGCAGTGCGGGCACACGAACTGGCTCATGTTCTCCACGATGCCCAGCACGGGGATGTGCACCTTGTCGAACATCTGCTTGGCGCGCACCACGTCCGCCAGCGCCACGTCCTGCGGCGTCGTCACCAGCACCGCGCCCGCCGCCCTCACCGACTGCGACAGCGACAGGGCCACGTCGCCCGTCCCCGGCGGCAGGTCGAGGATGAGGTAGTCCAGCTCGCCCCAGCGCACGTCGCGCACCAGCTGCATCAGCGCGCCGTGCAGCATGGGCCCGCGCCAGATGAGCGCCTGATCCGCCTCCACCAGGAAGCCGATCGACATCACCTTCAGCCCGTGTTTCTCCAGCGGCAGCAGCGTCTTGCCGTCCGGGCTCACCGGCTTCTCGGTGATGCCCGTCATCAGCGGCACCGAGGGGCCGTAGAAGTCCGCGTCCAGCAGGCCCACCTTCGCGCCCTCGCGCGCCAGCGCCGCCGCCAGGTTCACCGACACCGTGCTCTTGCCCACGCCGCCCTTGCCGGCGCCGACGAGGATCACGTTCTTCACCTGCGGGAGGATGGCCTGCCCCTGCGGTCCGCCCATGCCCCCCGGCGCCGAGCGCACCTGCGCGCCCCACTCGATGTCGAACGTCTTCAGCCCCGCCACCTGCTTGAGTGCCGCCTCGGCGTCCGCCTGGATCTTCCCCTTCATCGGGCAGGCCGGCGTGGTCAGCTCGATCTTGAGCTTCACCTTGTCGCCGTCCACGCGGATGTCCTTCACCATCCCGGCCTTCACCAGATCGATGTGCAGCTCGGGATCCATCACCTTCGACATCGCCGCGAGGATGTCGCGCTCGGAAACGCTCATCTGGGTACCTGAATCCTTTGGAGTCCGGGGGGTTGGGGGTCTCCCCCTCGGAGAGGGCGCGGAATAGCCAGCGGCCCCGATCGTGTCAACCTCCTCTAATCCCCCGCTCCCGTGACCGCATGCCCTCTCATTCGATGGCGGCCACCCGATACTCGCCTGCCTCCCGGACCAGCCGCACCGCCCGCGCCTCTCCGATCGGGAACTCCGCCCCCGAGGCCGACAGCCGCACCGGCCCCTTCAGGGCGAGCCGCGCCCGGCGTACCCGCTCGGCCGACAGGGGCTCGCGCTTGAAGTCGTCACGCAGGCGCTCGGGTGTGTAGCGGGCACGCAGCGGAGCGCTCAAGAGCGACCAGGCCTTGGGCCAGTCGCTCCCCTTCACCGCGTCCAGGAAGCGCTTCAGGGTCTCCCGAGGCGCGGCCTCCGCCTCCTCGACGACCCGCCAGCCCCTCGGCAGCTGGATCACGGTGAGGGCCGGGGCCTGGGCCTGGAGCTCCGGGAGGGCCTTGCGCACCTCCTCGACCCGGGCCTGACGCACCGAGGCGTCCCAGTACTGCTCGTAAAAGGCCTTCTCGCCCCGGGACATGCTCGTCAGCAGGTAGGCATCCGACAGGCGCTTCTCCTCCAGCGCCTTGGCATAGGCCACCGCCACCTCCGTGGGGCCGGGTTTGTGGGCACAGCCCGTGGCCACCAGGGAGACCGTGAGGGAGAGAGTCAGGAATGGAGGTCTGGGGAGGTTGGGGAACATGGGAGCGCGG
>NZ_DASVSO010000210.1:0-25191 GCF_036388035.1 Archangium sp. | reverse complement strand
CAGCTTCCGGCCTCGCAGTCGCTGGGGACGTTCAGCCCATGGGTGCGCAGCACGTTGAGCACGGTCTGCCCCGGTGGGACGGGGTAGGCGGAGCCCGTGCTGCGGACGACGACCTGGAACTCGGTGTCCGCCCGCTCGCTGATGGCGCCGGTGCCCTCGGCGGTGAAGGCCTCGAAGTGGACCTTCTCGCGCGGCCACTGGTGGTGGACGGTGGCGTCGCGCACGGCCTTCATCAGCCCGGCGGGGCCGCAGCAGTAGAGGCGGAAGCCCGGGGCCCGCGTGGCGAGCAGGGCCTTCAGGTCGGCCCCTCGGGACGGCTCTCCCCCGTCATGGTGGAAGGTGACGTGCCCGGCGAACTCCGGTGAGGAGAGCAGCTCGCGGAAGGCGGTGCGCTCGGGCGAGCGGGTGCAGTAGTGCAGGTGCCACTTCGCGCCCTGGCGCTGGAGCATGCGGGCCATGGACAGCAGCGGGGTGATGCCGATGCCACCGGCCACCAGCACGTAGCCTCGCGCGTGCAGCAGCGGGAAGTCGTTGCGCGGCGGGCTGGTGGTGAGCACGGCGCCGGGGTGGACCAGCTCGTGCATGGCGCGCGAGCCCCCGCGTCCCCGCGAGTCGCGCTGCACGGCGATGACGTAGCGGTGCGTCTCCTCCGGGTCATTGCAGAGCGAGTACTGCCGCAGGAAGCCCCCGGGGACGTGGACGTCCAGGTGGGCGCCGGCCTCGAAGGGCGGCAGCGGGCCGCCATCATTGGAGACGAACTCGTAGGAGAGGATGTCCTCGGCTACGGGAGTGATGCGCTCCACGCGCAGGCGCAGGGTGTCGGTGGCCACGGTGTCTCCCCTCTGACGGCAGGACCTCGCCGGGTCGGTTCTCGTGCTCCGGTTCGGCCGGGGGGAGGATGGGCAGCACGCTGCGTCGGTGCAATGTACCGCGGGGGGCCTCGTTCGCTGGAAGGTGGACAGCGGACGGCCTGCCCGTGCCGCCCTCGTCGCCGATCGGGTGCCAGGGGATGGTGTGGGTGTGAATTTCCAATGCGACTTCATCGAGGACCCGTCTCCCGAGCCCTCGTCCGACCTGGCCCCCGCCGGGTGGTGCCGCTCCTCGCCCGGGGACCCACCTTGAGGAGGAGCCCACCCCGCGAGGAGGCACCGCGATGTCCGTTGTGCGCATGGCCCCGTTGCTCGTCCTGCTGATGAGCGGTCTGACCCCGGGAGTGGAGGCCCAACCCCGGGTGACGACGCCCGTGCCCGCGCCCCTGCCCGCGCCGCAGGTGGCTCCGTCGCAGCGGACCCTCCGGGTGGAGGGGATGGGGGAGGTGAAGGTGGCGCCGGACGAGGCCTTCATCACCCTGGCGATGGAGACGCTGGCGCCGACGGCGAAGGCGGCGGCGGAGGACAACGCGCGCAAGCTGGACAAGGTCATCACCGCGCTGGTGCAGGCGGGCATTCCCCGCAAGGAGATCGAGACGCGCAACTACGCGGTGTTCCCGGAGTACACGCCGCAGACGCGGGTGGACGAGGTGCCGAAGCTGCGGGGCTACCGGGTGAGCAACCTGGTGGAGGTGCACGTGCGCGAGCTGGCGCGGGTGGGGGCGCTGCTGGACACGGCGTTGGGGGCGGGGGCGAACCGGGTGGACTCGGTGCGCTTCGGGCTCAGCAAGCCGGAGACGGTGCAGGGGGACGCGCTGCGCGACGCGGTGGAGCGGGCGAGGCAGTCGGCGCAGGTGCTGGCGACGGCGTTGGGGGTGAAGCTGGGGCCGGTGCTGGACGCGAGCACGGTGACGGAGCCGCAGCGCCCCATGCCCCTGGCGGCGCGCTTCGAGATGGCCAGCGGCGCGGCGGCGGCGGACGTGACGACGCCCATCCAGCCGGAGGAGCAGACGGTGCGGGCGACGGTGACGCTCATCTTCGCCATCGAGTCAGGCGCGGCGGCCCCGGGCCGGTAGGACGCGCTCGGGCTCGAAGCGAAGAGGCCCGGGGGTTGATGACCCCCGGGGCCCCATGCGGTCTCAGCGAGGCAGGTCCGCGGCCCGCCTCGAGGCGTTCCAGGTGCCGGAGATGTTGGGAGGCATCTCGCGTTCAATCTTGTGCGCCAGCTTCTCGGTGATCTGCGAGAGGATGGAGGCGAAGACGACGTGGAGCACGAGACGGACGCTCTCGGCGTTGATCTGCAGTCGCTCGGCGACGTCCAGGTAGAAGTCGTCCTTGTCGAACTTCTGCGCCTGCGCGCTGCGCTCCTTCCAGCAGTGCTGGAAGAGCTGCCGCAGACCCTCGGGGAACTGCTCCCTCATCTCCTGGACGAGCCCTCCTGGGAGCCGTTCGCAGAGCGCGCTCATCACCGCGTCCGCCGCCTCAGCGGGAGGATATTCAGGGACCTCACGGTTGATTCGCGCGAGGAACGACTCGACGCTCGTTCCTACGCCTTCACCGGACCAGGACTCCGTCTCCAGATTGTGCATCATGGCCATGGGTGTGTCCGTCTCCTTTCCCTGTCAGGTTGGAGACGTCGCAACGGGACGGCAGCAGGCAAGGGAAGGACGCCCTGGCGGCCCGGGTCCCCGCTCCCGGACTGGAGGGGCCGTCCTCAGGGGGCCGGCGTCGCGCCCTGGCCCGTGTACAGGTCGATGACCTCACCGAGGGAGCGCTGGCACACGGCGCAGAAGGGCACGCGGTCGCGGGTGAACATGACGCAGTCGAGCTGAGGCCGGTAGTAACCACGGGCCTCGTACATGGCACCCTCGAAGGCCCCCACCTTGCCCGAGTACGGCTGCTTGCCGAGGAACGGCTCCTCCCAGTCGCGCTGGGCGGTGAAGAGCGCGTCCATCTCGGACTCGGGGCGGCGCTCGGCGCGAATCTTCCGGCGCTGCTCCTGCACCTTGCGGGCGTGGGCCTCGTAGTCGTCCTTCTTCCACGGCGTGGGCAGGGGCGTGCTGGCGGCCACCAGGTCCTTCCACTTGAGCCGGGCGGGGTCCTTGAGCGCGGTGACGTTCTTCTCCCACGGCTCCACGCGCTCCTCGGCGGGGGCGTAGGCCGACTCCGAGGTGTAGTACTCGTCGGCGAGCCCGGCGAAGTGGTGGCCGAACTCGTGGACGAAGACGTAGGGGGACCAGAGGCTGTCGGCGGCCACGGTGCTGTAGAGGCCGAAGATGCCACCGCCGCCGTAGGTGTTGCCGTTGACGAGGATCTCGACGAACTCGTAGGGCGCGAACGCGGCGACGTCGCGGAAGCGGCGGTTCTCGAAGGTGAGGACGTAGCGCTCGCTGCCGAAGGCATCATAGGTGGAGCCCACGGGCGAGTGGCGGTGGATGCCGGTGGAGGGGCGCGAGATGCCGGACTGCGCCGAGGCGGGCATCAGCCCCCAGACGTTGAAGTCCGCCTTGCGCTCCTTGAAGGGCGAGAAGGTGAAGAGGATGTCCACCAGCCGCCGCGCGTCCTTCTCGAACTTGGCGCGCTCCTGCTCGGTGTAGCCGTCCCCGAGGATGAGGAAGTCCACCTTGTCCGCCGACGGGCCGCTCTTCACCAGCTCGAGCAGCGGGCCGGGAGCGCCGGGGGAGGACGGGTCGACGAACATGTCCTTCGGGTCCACCGGGAGGCTCCACACCTCGCGGAAGGAGTTGTCCCTGGCGCGCTTCTTGAGGAGCACCTGGACGGGCTTCTCGGGGGCGGGGAAGCGCAGCGACTCGTGGAAGGTGCGGTTCACCTCACGGGCCTCGGGCGTCGTCTCCCACTCCCCGTAGATGGAGGCGAAGCCGCGCGAGTACAGCAGGCGGTTCGTGTCCCGGTCCCGCACCTCGAAGAGGTACTTGCCGAGGTTCGTCTCGTCGACGCCGCGGGCGGGGTGCCCGGGCCAGGGCAGCGGCTCCACCACGAGCCGATCGAGGCTGAAGCGCTCCTCGGTGGCGTTGCCGGTATGGAAGTAGTCGACGCGGAAGGTGCGGGGGGCCGGAGCACTCTGGGTGCTCGCGGCCAGCAGCAGGGCCAGGAGTACGTTCATGGGCGGCAACGTACCCGAGACGCGCTCAGAACGTACCCGAGAGCGAGGCGCCCGCCCCGTCCGGCCCGGCGCTGACGCCCACCGACACGGGCGGGGGCGTCGGCGAGAGGAAGTAGAGCACGGTGCCGGTGGTGAGCGCCGCGCCCGAGCCGATGAGCAGGCCCGTCAGGAGCTTGCTCTTCTGCGCGAGCTTGCCCAGCAGCGCCCTGCCCTCGGTGTCATCGGCGTTGATCTTGTTGTTGCTGTTGATGTGGTTCTTCCACAGCTCGTTGTAGTCCGCCTGCGCGGCGAGCCGAACCACCCCCGCCCCCGCGGCGGCGGCCAAGCCCACGCCCAGCACCCCATAGGAGACGGCGCGCAGGGGACGGACGGCGCCGGACTGCGCGGCCACCTCCGAAGGGGCCTTCATGCCGTCCGTGCCGGGCGAGGCGCTCGCGGCGGAGGGCTTGTCCCAGGGGGCCGCGGTGTTGGCATTGAGGACCACGAGGCTGGGCTGGGTCTTGCCGGTGGTGACGAAGTCGACGAGCGCGGTGAGGGACTCGGTGGGGGCGTCGAGGCCCTGGGTCTTGAAACCGCCCTGGCGCAGCTTCTGGCCGCCCTCCACGTTGAGCACGGTGGCGGCGAGCCACTTCGGCCCGCTGCTCGTCCGCTCCAGCTTCACGACGATGACCTCCTCCACGCCCAGGGTGCCGCCCAGGCGCACGGCGTGGGAGAGCTCCCTGTCGCCGTCCACGCTGGAGGCGAGGCAGGGGAAGGGCGTGGCCACGATGGCGCCCTCGTAGGCGAGGTCCACGAGCACCGGCGTCTCCTCGCCCTGCACCGGGAGCTGACGGGGGAAGCTGACGGCGTCCCCGTTCTTGAGGGTGAGCTCATAGGTGCCGGCGGGCACCTCCAGCACGAGCGGGGTCTGCCCCATGCTCCGGCCATCGAGGAAGACGTCGGAGGCGGGCAGGGTGGACTTCACCGAGAGCTTCACCTTCCGGGCGCGGGCCAGCTCCTTGCGCAGCTTCTCGAAGGCCTGGCGCGTGGAGGGCGTGAAGAGGTCGGGGTCGAGCTTGTACTGCGCCTCCAGCCGCAGCACGTTGCGGAAGGCGTCGTCGCTCTCCTTCACCTTGTTGAGGGCGCGGTGGTTGAGGGCCTGGAGCAGCTGGGTGTCCACGTACAGCTTCCAGCGGGCCTCGCCCACCGGCAGGCGCGCCACCTGCCGCAGCACCTCGTCGAGGGCCTGCGCGGCCTTGGTGTAGCGCGCCTCGTAGAACTGGCTCTGCGCGGCCTCGAGCTGCCGCTGGATGTCCTCGAAGCTGCCGGAGGGCTGCGGGAAGAGCCGCTCGGAGAAGTCCGCCGCGGTGAGGATGTTCTCCCCCGGGCGGCCCACCAGCGCGCCGTAGAAGGCCTTGGTCTGGGCGCTGAGCTCGGCGTCCTTGCAGTCACCGCTGGCGACCACCACGCGGCGCGGAGCCGCTCCCGCCGCGCTCGCCAGCGCCAGGGCGGACACCACCACGAGAGAAGAGAAGAGTTGGGAGAGGTTCATGATGGGGGCCTGGATTGCATGGCCCGTTCCGTCGGTGACCGGGCGTACGCCTCCGGAGATACCAGCCGCCACGCCCTGCCCACAACCTGGCCCCGGGCGTGAAAAGGGGCCTGTTTTCAAGACTTTGGGCGGGTGCTCCGCTCCCTACCCCTCACGGTGCCTTCCGCTCCCGCCGCACCGTCACCACCTTCTTGGCTCGTGCCCCTCCGTCCCAATGCTGGACCCCCCGTCCCTGGCCTCGGGCGCTCGGGCCACCCGCCCGCCCAGGGAGGGACCTGCTCGGGCCGTCCGTGCGCCGCCGTGCGTCATCCTCATCTTGGCCAACGAGAAGTGCGATCCGCGACTTGCGCCGGACGGGGGTAAGCCACAGCCTGGGACACGCGCGGGGCGCTCGTGCTGGGTCGGTGCGGGGGAGACACCTCATGTGTCCTCCACCGGAACGTGACGCCCAGGGCCGGCGCCATGACAAAGCCGTGACATGGCTCGTGGAGAGTGCAACCGCCATGAACATCGCCGTGATGGTCAACCTACGTGCACGCCGTGGCTCCGAGAAGGTCGGCGGCCTGGTGCAACGCTTCTTCCCCCGGGCCCGTCTGGCCCTCACCCGCTCCCTGGAGGAGGCGCGGACCTGGATCTCCGAGCAGCTCCGGCCCAATCCCCCCACGCTGCTGCTGGCCGGCGGAGGGGACGGTACCATCACCGGGCTGCTCAACGAGCTGCGCGAGCAGGGGCTGGCCCTGCCCGCCATCGGCGTGCTGCCGCTGGGCACGGGAAATGCCTGGGCGCGCGTCACCGGGGCGCCGAAGCCCTCGGAGGCCCTGCGGCAGATCGCCGCCTGTGGCGAGCGCCTGCCCCCCCTGCGTCCCTTCTCGCTCGTGCGCGTGGAGGGCCGGGTGGCCCCCTTCGCCGGCACCGGCTGGGACGCGGAGACGATTCAAGACTTCAAGAACTACATCTCCCGCTTCCCGCCCGGCCCCCTGCGCGAGGCGAACGGCGGCCTGCGCGGGTACATGGGCGCCCTGTTCACTGGCGCCATCCCCCGGCACCTCTTCGGCCCCGGCAACCCTCGGGTGAAGGTGTACAACCTCGGAGGGCAGGCGCTGACCATCGACTCGCGCGGCTCGCTGCTGCCCGTGCCGAACGGGGGCACCGGCGCGCTCCTCTATGACGGCCCCGCCGGAGTCGCCGGAGCGGCCACCACGACCGAGTGGGGCTTCGGCTTCAAGGCCTTCCCCTTCGCCCAGGCGGTGCCCGGCCGGCTCTCGGTGCGCGTCTACGGGGCCGGCGTGGTGGAGGCCACGCGCAACATGTTCAAGCTGTGGCGTGGCGAGCACCCGCTGCCGAAGATGCACGACTTCTTCGTCGAGCGCGTGCGCATGGACTTCGACCGCGAGGTGCCCTTCCAGTTCGCCGGCGACAGCATGGGCATGCGACGCTCCGTGGAGTTCGACCTCGCCCAGGAGTCCGTGCAGCTCGTGGACTGGCGGCAGCTCGGGCGCATCTTCGCGTGAGGCGTGAGCCTCGGCGGGCGGGGCGCTCCGGCGGTCCGCGCACGGGGTGGACGTGACGAGCGCTTGACTTCGTGTGGGGTGGACACTACGGGGGGCACCCGAGACCAAGAAAGGGCCCCCCGTGAGCTACACCTACGAGTACCCGCGTCCCGCGTTGACGGTCGATTGTGTTGTCTTCGGCCTGGATGACGAGGACCTGAAGGTGCTGCTCATCAAGCGCGGCCTGGAGCCCTTCCAGGGGCGGTGGGCCCTGCCCGGCGGCTTCGTGCGCATGGACGAGTCCCTGGAGGACGCCGCGCGCCGCGAGCTCCAGGAGGAGGCGGGTGTTCGCCCCAACCTCCTGGAGCAGCTCTACACCTTCGGCGCCCCGGACAGGGATCCACGCGGCCGCGTCGTCACCGTGGCCTACTTCGCCCTGGTGAAGCTGACGGACCACCGCGTCCAGGCCGCCACGGATGCGAAGGAGGCCGCCTGGTTCTCCGTCTGGGACACCCCCAAGCTGGCCTTCGACCACGCGGAGGTCCTCGGCACCGCGCTCCAGCGGCTCAAGGGCAAGGTGCGCTACCAGCCCCTCGGCTTCGAGCTGCTCCCGCCCAAATTCACCCTCACCCAGCTCCAGCGCCTCTACGAGAAGATCCTCGAGCGCGAGCTCGACAAGCGGAACTTCCGCAAGAAGATCCTCGCCATGGACCTGCTCGAGGAGCTGGACGAGGTGGAGCAGGACGTCTCCCACCGCGCCGCGCGCCTCTACCGGTTCGACCACAAGAAGTACAAGCAGCTCGAGAAGGCCGGCTTCAACTTCGAGCTGTAGTCCCCGACCCGACGGTCGGCGGGGCAGGGCCCGGCGTCTGGCTTGACTTTGTGTTGTTTGTACACTAAGTCTGTGTCCTGTAGACACGAAGTATGCAGGGCCACCTGAAGAGGAGAGCCATGTCCTCGCTGCCCTTCGAGCTCGCCGCCGCCACCGTCCAGGGCCGGGAGCACGCCCGCGCCGGACGCAACAACCAGGATGCCTTCTGGGCCCGTGCCACCGAGCACGGCCTCGCCGCCGTCGTCACGGACGGGTGCGGCAGTGGGGCCCAGAGCGAGCTGGGGGCGCAGCTCGGGGCCCGGCGCGTCGTGGAGGGCGCGCTCTCGCTCTTGGGCCAACAGGTGCCCGTCGACTCGCCCGGGTTCCTCCAGCGCCTGGGCGCGGACGTGCTCTGCTTCCTGCAGGCCATCTCCGGGGAGCTGGGCGAGCGGGCCATCGGCGAGGCGCTCCTCTTCACCATCGTCGGCGCCGTCATCACCCCGGAGCACTGCCTCGTCTTCTCCGCGGGGGACGGGCTGTGGGCCCTCAATGGCGATGTCCAGCGGCTCGGGCCCTTCCCTGGGAACGCGCCGCCCTACCTGTCCTATGGGCTGCTCGAGCCGGGCGCCGTCTCCCTGAAGGCCAACGCCCTGCGGCGCACCGCCGAGGTGGACTCGCTGCTGCTCGGCACGGATGGGGCCGCGGATCTCGCGGGGCTCGCCGAGGCCCGCGTCCCCGAGCGCGAGGAGCCCGTGGGCCCGCTCTCCCAGTTCTGGTCCGACGACCGCTACTTCCGCAACCCGGACGCGCTGCGCCGCCGCCTCTCGCTCCTCAACCGCGAGGCCGTCCGCGCCGACTTCCTGGCCCGGCGCCTCGAGCGCGTGCCCGGGCTGCTCACCGACGACACCACCCTCGTCGTCCTGCGCCGCCAGCAGGGGAGGGCCTGAGGCCATGGAGGTCTACCTCGAAGGAAAGAAGCGCCGGTTGGACCCTACCCAGGCGCTCGGCAAGGGGGGCGAGGCCGACGTCTTCGACCTCGGGGACGGGCGCGTCCTCAAGCTCTTCAAGCCTCCCGAGCACCCCGACTACGGCAACCTTCCCGACGAGCAGGCCGCGGCCCGCGCCCGCATCGCCGAGCACCAGCACAAGCTGCCCGCCTTCCCGACGACGCTGCCCGCGCGTGTCGTCTCACCCCAGACGCTCGCCACCGACAAGAAGGGCAAGACGGTGCTCGGCTACGCCATGCGCAAGCTCGAGGGCGCCGAGCCCCTGCGCCGCTTTGGCGAGCCCGCCTTCCGCCGTGCCGGCGTGCCGTCCTCCCGCGTCGCCGAGCTCTTCCGGGGCCTGCACCGCACGCTCTCCGCGCTGCACGGCTGCGGGGTGGTGGTGGGCGACTTCAATGACCTGAACATCCTCGTCACCGGCAACGACGCCTGGCTCATCGACGCGGACAGCTTCCAGTTCGGGCCCTACCTCGCCAGCGTCTTCACCGAGAAGTTCCTCGACCCGCTGCGCCTGGGCGGAGCGAGCCAGGGCCTCATGCCCTCGCGCCCGGCCTCCCAGGACAGCGACTGGTATGCCTTCGCCGTCGCGCTGATGCAGAGCCTGCTGTGCGTGGGGCCCTATGGCGGCATCCACCGTCCCAAGGCTCCCTCGCCCAAGGCCACGCCCACCGCTCGCGTCCTCCAGCGCCTCACCGTCTTCCACCCGGACGTCCAGTACCCCAAGCCCGCCACGCCCTTCGGCGTGCTGCCGGATGACCTGCTGCACTGCCTGCACCGGGTATTCGTCGAGGACGCCCGGGGCGGCTTCCCGCTGCCGTTGCTGGACTCGCTGCGCTTCTCCGTGTGCCCCTCGTGTGGCGTGGAGCATGGGCGGGCCTCGTGCCCCACCTGCCGCCCCAGCGCGACGATGACCACCACGCCCGTCACCACCGTGCGCGGCCAGGTGGTGGCCACCCGCCTCTTCACCACCGAGGGCGTCCTCCTCCACGCCCGCGTCGAGGACGGCACCCTGTGCTGGCTCTTCCACGCGGACGGGGCGTACCGGCGCGAGGATGGCGCGGCCGTGCTCGAGGGCGCGCTGGACCCCGCGCTGCACTGGGACCTCCAGGGCGCCGTCACCCTGGTGGGGAAGGGCGGGGAGTATGCCGTGCTCGCCTCGGGCCAGCGTCCCGAGTGCCTGGGCGTGGACGCGCCCGACCAGCGCCCCGCCTTCGCCGCCAACGCGCGCCACCGCTACTGGGCCCATGCCGGTGCCCTGTGGCGGGACGGCACCCTCGGCCCCGAGCGCCTGGGCGAGGTGCTCGCCGGACAGACGCGCCTCTTCGTGGGGCCGCGCTTCGGACTCGGCTTCCACCGCGCGGGCTCGCTGCGCGGGGCCTTCGTCTTCGACGCCGAGCGTCCGGGCCTCAAGGATGGACTGGCGCTGCCATGGCCCTCGGGCCGGCTGGTGGACGCGGAGGCCGTGTTCGACGGGCCGAACTGCTGGCTCTTCCTCGCCGAGGAGACGGGGGGTCGCACGGTGCACCACTGCGTGGTGGTGGGCGCGGATGGCGCGGTGAAGGCCAGTGCGAAGACGGAGGCCGGGGACGGCTCGTGGCTCGGCTCGCTGAGGGGCAAGTGCGCCGCGGGGGAGGCGCTCTTCGCCGCCACGGACGCGGGACTCGTCCGGGTGGAGCTGCGCCAGGGGCAGCTCGCCGTCGTCCGCGAGTTCCCCGACACCGAGCCCTTCGTCGACGCTGACAGCCGCCTCTTCCTCACCCGCCACGGGCTCACCGTGGTGCGCCGCCAGGACGTCACCGCCCTGCGCATGACGTGAGTTCCGAGAACGGAGCCTTAGAGACCCTAACAAAACCGGCATAGCGCCCCGGCTTCTGGCGGGATCAGTAGAGGCCGAGGCGGTTTTGTTAGGGTCTCTTAGCGTTCAATCCTCCTCGTGCGTACGAGGATCGGCGGAGATGATGGTTTGGAGCACTGGCATGGCTCGCTGGGTGATGGGATGGACGGAGCCCAACGCGTGGGTGAGTGCATCCAGCGCTCTGCGCGCTGTTTCCGGTGCCTCGCCATTGCCTGATAGGGCTTGGAGTTGCGCCAGCAGGTTCATGGCCTTGGCGGTTTCCGGATGGTTCGGCCCGTAGGCTCCTCGTGCGATATCCACCGCACGGGCGACGAATGGCTCGCCCGCCTCGGGATTACCCTGTTGTGTGAGGACAGTGCCCAGCGTCTTGAGGAGCGGGAAAAGTTCGGAGGCGGTGGGCGACAGGGCACGTTCCGTGATGGCGAGCGCCTGTCGGGAGGTGCTCTCCGCCTCGGCGTATCTGCCCTGGGCCTGGAGGAGGGTGGCCAAACCGTGGAGCGACATACCATAAGAAAAATGCTCGCTTCCCAGCGTCCGTTCAATGAGGGCGAGCGCCTGTCGCTCCGTAGCCTCCGCCTCATCGTATTTCCCTTGGGTGCCGAGCGCTAAGGCCAGTGCGTGCAACGGGCCTACAAAGGAGGGATGTCCGGCTCCCAGCTCTTGTTCCAATGTGGAGAGGGATTGTCGCAGCAGGGGTTCAGCCTCTGCGTTCTTTCCCTGCAACCGGAGGAGGACGGCCAATCTATAGAGTGACGACCCATAAAAGGGGTGCCCGCTCCCCATGGTGAGTTCTATCGTGGAAAGGGCTTGTCGCTGTTGGGCTTCCGCCTCGGCGTAGTTCCCCTGCG
This sequence comes from Archangium sp., assembly GCF_036388035.1. Lineage (GTDB taxonomy): Bacteria > Myxococcota > Myxococcia > Myxococcales > Myxococcaceae > Archangium. The sequence goes on along the minus strand of NZ_DASVSO010000210.1, from coordinate 13,659 downwards.
CCCTGAGGACGGAGGCCAGCTCGGTGAGTTGCAAACCTCGGTAGATGAGGGCCAGCCCCTGGGCATTTTTTGAGGAGGAGAGGGCCTGTTGTAACAGTGACTCGGCCTCTTGGTATCTGCCTTGCTCTCTGAGGCTCGTGGCCAGCTCGTGGGTCAAGGCTTCATGGAGGATTGGCGCCTCGGGTTCCGCCGAGTGTTCCGAAGAAGAGAGGGCCTGCCGGAGGAGTGCTTCTGCATCCTGGTGTCTGCGCTGCCCTTGGAGTGCAGAGGCCAGATGAAGTGGGAGCACCTCTTGGAGGAAGCGATCCTGCTCGGTCGTGTGCTCCCCATTTGGCAGCAGATCCCTGACGAGCGACTCCGCTTCGTCATGGCGGCCCTGCATGCTTTGCACGGTGGCGAGCAGGAGGCGGTCGTAGGGGCTCGTGCTCGACATCATCCGCTGAGCCCAGATAGTGGCAACATCTTGATCGAGCGTCGAGAGCGCCAAGATTGCCTGTGCGTTCCATGAATGCGCTTCCGGGGCGCGGCTTCGGAGCAGCAACTCGATGGCGTACTCCGGGCTATGCGTGGCCAGATCAAGGTTGAGAGGCGTCGGGCGCAGGGAAGAAGGAAGAGTACCCACCCAGGCCGTCCAACTCGCAAGGTCCTTGGACCCCACTTGCTCGCTTCGTTCCAACCGATTGGTGATGCCGGAGAGTTCCTTGCGGCAGAGGTGGCGGATGTATTCCGGCTTGAAAGCCCGTGTGATCGGAGGAGGTGCTTCGCCTCGCATGAAGCCTCGGGCGAATTGCCGGCTGGTTGCTTCTAGAAACGGACTTGTCGCTCCTTCAAGCGAGTTCACGATCATGAGCGTGGCATCGAGAGTAGGGTCGTCGAGGCCGTCCTCCAGGAGCGACTGCATCAGCGTGATGGCTTCTGGCTCAAGCTCGTTGAGTGCTGCAACACGTCCCGGATGGGAGGCTCCCGCCTTCTCCAAAAGTCCTCGTGCTTCCCTCACATCCTGGAGGCGTGCATGTACCGGCCACCAGCCTGGTGAACTGACAGTCGGTTCGACCAGGATGGCGCGTGTCCGGTGTCCCGCCTCCGCGAGAGCCCACCGGACGCGCCGCAGCCGGAACTGGCTGTCGATGTCTGTCCATGCGAGCCATGCCCCGCGATGCTGTTGCACCTCCGCGAGCATCTCCGAATAGGGACGCGAGGCACTGACCTTGTGGAGTTTGCCGCGTGGGCGCGCAGCGGTGAATGCCGCCTCCAGATCTCCGCCCCTCCACACGATTCCGGGAGCTCGGGCCGCGAGCGCACAGCGGATACCCGCGACCGCGAACGAGGGCGGTCGGTTCGGGCACTCCACCCGATGGGAGATCCAATCGAAGAAATCGACTGCCTGCCGCGCGAGCGCGATGGTCGTCTCGGTGTCACAGAAGAGCACCACCCGCAGCTCGCGTTGAGCGAAGACTGGCCGGTTGATGTTGAGCCAGTCGGAGTCCTCAGCTCGCGGTACGAGCACCAGCGTGGACCCATGGGGCACATCGAGCACCCGCTGAACTTCGGTATGCACCTCCAGCCCCGGGTGCTCCGGCAGCAGCGCGCGAACCAACTCACCCAGCAGTGCGGGACGCGCGTGGTCCACCAGGAGCAGCAGCCCCGAGCGCGACAGCCCCAGCGCGAGCTTCAGGGAGTCGAGCCAGGCTGCTTCGGCCGGACGAGGTGCATCGTGAGGAGCGGGTGGGGGTAGTACCATTCGGACTCGTTGGGGTAGGGCAACAGAGTCTGGTAGCTGAGCAGCTCCTGCGCGAGCGGGTTGGCTGGCAGCCGGTGCTCCGGGTCGTTCGCGATCGCTTCGAGCAGCTCGATGTGCCCTTTGTTCAGTCCGGTCTCTCGAAGTCGACGTTGATGGTCCAGAACCTTCTGGACGAACTCTTCTGTAGCAACCGGCGCATCCGCCAGCCATGACTCCTTGGAGAGTTCCCGGATGAACCTCACGAAGTCGCGGGCACGGCCACCCGAGCGGTAGGCCAGCTCCTCGAGGAGCGGGCGGGCAATGAGGTTCTCCGCGCCCAGGTCAGCGGTACGTCGCTCGAAGAGTTCGCAAAAGAAGCGCACTCCCTCGCCATGGCGGGTCGGATCTCCGTGGAGCAGCACGGGTTCGTTCACCAACGCGAGCGGCTCGAAGCCGCGCACGGCCGCCGTCGAGGGATGGTGCCGGAGGGCGAACGGCGCGCAGACGACGACCGGACACGCGAGCTGCGCGATGAGCTGAGAGTCGACGAACAGCTCCTTGGCCCGCTCGATGTTGCGGATGCGGTCGAGGCCGTCGATGACGAAGAGCACCCGGCGGTGCTCATGCTGAATCTGGCCGACGAGCACGTTGACGCAAGCGAGCAACGTCTGCACGTGGCTGTTCTGATCCGGCAGGAATTGCTTGCTGAGGCCCAGGGGCGCCATCCACTTGCTCACGGCTCCCGCGATGGCCCCGCTGAACGCGAATCCCGTGGCGAGCCCCGTGCCGGTTGCTCCTTCGGCGAGGACGGGAGCCGTTGAGGCCATCACGCCCAGGGTCGCCTTGGCGAGCGCTCCGATGTCGAGCTGGGCTGGCGGAGTATCCGTCGCGCGAGCGAGCGCGTTCCACGCCGTCTTGAGCTCCTCAATGTAGTGAGCGGGAAAATCGTACCCGAGCCTCTGTTGAGCAGTGGCGATCAGCGCCAAGCCCGCGAGGAAGCAGACCTCCCAGGAGCTGATGCGGTCGAGTGCCGCGGGATCTCGGACGACCTCGGAGAAGTGCCGGGCCAGGTCGAGGAAGACCACCACTTCCCTGTCCTTGCGCGCCTCCGCCACGCGCATCAGCTCCGTCGTCTTTCCCGTCCCGACGGTCCCTGTCAGCAGGATGCGTGGGTCGCCAAAAGGCATGTCCAGCGACTCGATGATGCGCCGGGCCGGGCTGTGCGGTCGGTCGGCACGCCACCGGCTATCGGCGGGGCGCTCCGGATCGAATCGCTGATACAGCTCCTGCCACAGCTCACGACGGGACATGTGGGCAACCTACCACCAGCCCCCCACTGGTGGGAGTTTGTTCGTGGCTGGCCGCCAGCCGTTCAACCATCCGTCTCAAGCCGCCGCCAGGACGTCACTGCCCTGCGCATGACCTGACACTTCGTCGTACCCCGAGCCCCCTCCAAATCGGGCCCACTTGAGTTGACATGGTGTTGTTTGGACACTATGTTGGTGTTGTTGAGACACGAAGGGTGGACGCACAAGGCGCCGACCCCCGCTTTACCCCGGAGGGACGCATCATGAAGGCCACGTCGAACCTGAAGGAGCTGCCGCTTCCGTCGTTCTACAAGCCCACCAACGCCGCCGCGTACGGCTACGGCCCCAACGCCCTGGCGCTCCAGGCCGAGGCCCAGTCCTGGCGCGGCGCCCACGGCGTCTCCGCCGCCGCCACCGACTCCTTCAACCTCCACCTGCTGCTCATCGACGTCCAGAAGGACTTCTGCTTCCCCGAGGGCTCGCTCTACGTCGCCGGCCGCAGCGGCCGCGGCGCCATCGACGACAGCCGCCGCATCGCCGAGTTCATCTACAAGAACCTCGGCGCCCTCACCAACGTCACCACCACGCTCGATACCCACTTCGCCTACCAGATCTTCTTCCCGTCCTTCTGGGTCGACCAGAACGACCAGCCCCTCACCGCCTACCGCGAAATCACCCGCGAGCAGATTGAACGCGGCCAGGTGCGCCCCAACCCCGCTGTCGCCAAGTGGCTCTGCGGCGGCAACTACCCCTGGCTCCTCAAGCAGGTGAAGTACTACTGCGAGGAGCTCGAGCGCGCCGGCAAGTACACGCTCTACCTGTGGCCCCCGCATTGCCTCCTCGGCGGCGACGGGCACGCCATCGCCGGAGTCGTGCAGGAGGCCCGCCTCTTCCACTCGTTCGCCCGCGGCGCCCAGTCCTGGGCCGAGGTCAAGGGTGGCAACCCCCTCACCGAGAACTACTCCGTCCTGCGCCCGGAGGTCCTCTCGCGCCACGACGGCCAGCCGCTCGCCCAGCGCAATACCCAGTTCCTCAAGACGCTCCTCACCGCCGATGCCGTCGTCATCGCCGGTCAGGCCGCCAGCCACTGCGTGAAGAGCTCCATTGATGACCTGCTCGGAGAGATCGTGGCCCAGGACGCCGCGCTCGCTCGCAAGGTGTACCTGCTCACCGACTGCATGTCGGCCGTCACCGTCCCCGATGGCAAGGGCGGGTTCGCCGCCGACTTCACCCCGCAGGCCGAGTCCGCGCTCAAGCGCTTCGCCGATGCCGGCATGCACCTGGTGAAGTCCACCGACCCGCTCGCCGCCTGGCCCGACCTGCGCATCGCGTAACGGACGTTACCCACCTCTCTCTTCTTGAAAGGAGTCTCAGATGAGCTCCCAGTCCAGCAATGGCAACGGCAGCAGCGCCAACGTCTCCCAGCTCTTCCAGGCCGCTCACTCCGAGGGCGTCCTCAGCCCCCAGGCCCTCCAGGCCCTCACCGTCGTGGACCTCGGGGCGCAGATTCAGGCCGGCCTCGGCATCAGCGTCGATGACGTCCAGGCCAGCGAGGTCGTCCTCGTCACCGTCATGCCCGATGACTCCGGCTCCATCCAGCACGCCGGGCACGCCCGCACCGTCTGCGATGGCCACAACCTCGTCCTCGACGCCCTGCTCTCCAGCCAGCAGAAGGACGGCATCCTCTTCCACACCCGCTACCTCAACGGCTTCGTCCTCAATCCCTTCCGGCCCCTCGAGGACGTCGTCCGCATGCACGGCAAGAACTACGACCCGGACAAGGGCACGCCCCTCTATGACCAGGCCGTCGTCCTGCTCGGCACCGTGCTCGCCAAGGCCCAGGAGTTCACCCGCAACGGCGTCTCCGCCCGCACCGTCACCCTCCTCATCACTGATGGGGCCGACTGCCACTCGCAGAACGCCCGCGCCCGGGACGTCGCCTCGCTCGTGAATGACCTGCGCCGCGCGGAGAACCACATCGTCGCCGCCATGGGCATCGACGACGGCAGCACCCATTTCCGTCAGGTGTTCCGCGAGATGGGCATCGAGGACAAGTGGATCCTCACCCCCGGCCAGAGCGCCCAGGACATCCGCAAGGCCTTCCAGGTCTTCAGCCAGTCCGCCGTCCGCGTCAGCCAGGGGGCCGCCAGCTTCAGCCGCACCGCCCTCGGGGGCTTTGGCGCCTAGCCCGTGAGCCCGGCACCCGGGCAACTGCGGGAGTGGGGGGCGGCTCCTCCCTCCACTCCCGCCTCCTCGGATGCTCTCCGACCGGGCCACGCGGAGTGGCTCTTTCCGGACACATCTTCCTGTTGGGAAGGTACGGCGCGGAGTTCCGCGCCCTCGACTCCGGGAGGACTCGCGTGGACCCCTGCTGCCCCCGCCGCGCTCCGCACCGTCTGTGTCCCTTCCGCCCGGAGGCGCCATGAGCCTCAAGCGGGTCATCACCACGGCCGTGGTGGTGCTGGGAATGCTCTCCCTCGTGGCAGCGGCCTCGCTCGTCGTCCTGACGAGCTACCTGCACCGCACCACCGATAGCCTCGGGGCCGCGTCGAGAGGCGTCCACCTGGCCGAGGATCTCAAGGTGGATCTGCTCGAGCTGCATCGGCTGTCCAACCCGTACATGGCCCTCCGCGAGGAGTCCGTCCACTCGCTCGCCCGGGCCGAGTCCAACTTGCAAGCGCACCTCGCCGAGGCCGTGCGCACCGCGCAGACGGAGCGGGAGCGGACGCTGCTCGCCGAGGTCGAGCGGGCCAGCTCCGCCTACCGGGTCGCCCGGACCCAGACGCTGGGCCTGCCTCCCGAGCGGGGAGTTCCCGAGCTGAACGCCCGGCTGGAGACCGCGCTCGCTCCGCTGGATCAGCTGGTCGCCCTCAACGTCCACGAGGCCCAGGCCGCCCAGGCGCAGGCCTCCCGTCTGGACTACCTCGCCGACGTCATTGGCATCGGCGTGGCCGCCCTGCTGGTGATGGGCGGGACGGGGCTGCTGCTGTGGATGCGCCGCTCCGTCTTCCGCCCCCTGCTCCACATCAGCCAGTCCATGCGCCGCTTTGGCAGTGGCCGCAAGCGCACCCGCGCTCCCGAGGAGGGCCCCACGGAGCTGCGCGAGATGGCCCGCACCTTCAACGAGATGGCCAACTCCCTGGGGCGTCAGCAGGAGGACCAGCTCACCTTCCTCGCCGGGGTGGCGCATGACCTGCGCAACCCCCTGTCCGCCCTGAAGATGTCCGCCGCCCTCGTCACCTCCGGCCGCCCCATTCCCGAGGAGCGCATGCAGAAGACGATGGCCCTCGTGCGCCGCCAGGTGTCGCGGTTGGACCGGATGGTGGGGGACCTGCTCGACTCCACCCGCATCGAGGCTGGCCGCTTCGAGCTCCAGTTGGAGGAGCGGGACGCGCGCGACCTGGCCCGCGAGGTGGCGGAGCTGTACCAGGCGGGAGGCTCCTCGCATGACCTGCGGCTGGACCTGCCCGAGGAGCCCGTCCTGCTGAGCTGCGACGCCACGCGCGTGGAGCAGGTGCTGCACAACCTCGTGAGCAACGCGCTGAAGTACTCGCCCACGGGCAGCCGCGTGGATGTGGTGGTGGGCCGCGAGGGCGAGGAGGCGGTGCTGTCCGTGGTGGACCGGGGCATCGGCATCTCGACCGAGGAGATGCGCAACCTCTTCATGCCCTTCCGGCGCTCGGGACGGGCCCGCGAGAAGGCTCCGGGCGTGGGGCTCGGCCTGTCCGTGGCCCGGCGCATCGTCGAGGCGCATGGGGGCCGCATCGAGGTGGACAGCCGCCCCGGTGTGGGCTCCACCTTCCGGGTGCGGCTGCCCCTGTCCCACGCGGCGGCGCACCCCTCGGGGGCCCAGCCCGAGGGCGCGGGCCTCCTGCACTGAGTGGGTCGCGAGGGGTCATCCTCTGAGGGGGGTGCAATGGGGGAAAGGTGCCTCTCATGATGAAGAAGAGTCGCGGTTCTGCGGAGCGGGGCTCATCGCGGTGGGCCTCGTCAGGCGCCTTGGCGCTGATGGTTCTCTTCCTCCATGCCGCGTGTGCCACGCGCGCTCATATGAGCGGTCAGCAGCCACTGGCGTCCAAGACGCAGGCAGCCCGCCTGGCGGCCTCCCAACGTGCGCCCGTGCTCGTCGTCGCAGTGGATGTGCTCGCGCCGGGCGACGTCTCCACCCGGGTGGTGGCCGTCACGAGGCCGGAGTTTCAGCGCGCGGTGCAGCAACTCGGTAACCGTCTGCGGGTGGAGGGGACACCCCAGGAGTCCGCGCGGCGGCTGCTCCAGGCCATGCCGGAGGAGGAGCTGCTCGCCGAAGTGTACCGCGGCCGCGTCCTCAGCCTGGTACCCCTGGACGACAATGGCCCTCTCGTCCCCGAGGCGGAGGCAGCGCTGCGGGCCAGGTACCTCGGTTGGTGCGAGGGGCGCGGTGGCGGCGATTGCCTGGGGCTCTTCGATGACGGGCCTTACCTGCGCACGGATGATCGGCGCACGCTGACGCTCGCCCTGGCCTTCGGCACCGTGCTGGACGAGACGCGGGAAGCACTGGGGAGGGAGTTGAGTCCGCAGGCGGTGCTCTCGTCATGGGTGTGGGCCGCCGGGCTGTATCTGGCCCTCTGGCTGGTGCCAGAACCCAGCACGAAGGCGGTGGCCGCCGCGCTGTCGGTGCTGCTGGTGGCGTGGCTGGGGGTGGATGCGGTGTGGGGTCTGGTGGATGGCTGGGCGCTCATGGCGCACCGGGCGCACGAGGCCACCACGTTCGCCGAGCTACGCGAGGCCGGCGAGGAATTCGGGAGGGTGATGGGGGCGGACGCGGCCCGGGCGATGATCCTGGCCGTGGCCACGTTGAGTGGACGCACGCTTGGAGACGTGGCGGCGCGGCTCCGTTCACTCCCCAGGTACGGCCCGGCACAGGCGCAGTGGGCGGCCCAGGGCTTCCGGATGCCCGTGACGGAGGCTGTGGAGCAGGTGGTGGCGGTGGAGACGGTGACTGCCTCGGACCGCGCGCTCGCGATCCTCACGTCACCCGAGGGTCCCATCGCCGGGGCGATGCTCAGCCAGAACAGCGCGGCGGTGGCTTCTCAAGGGCACTCGGGGACCATCGCCATCCGGCATCGGGGCGGCAACCAGCAGGTCATCCTCGGCAACGGCCAACGGTGGCACCTGCCGCGTGGGAAGGGGCTCAACGACCTTCCTGCCGAGGACACACTGGGGGACGAACTACAGGCGGCGGCCAATCGGATAGCACGGCAGTGGGGCCCCCACCAACTCAGACCGGAGGAGGTGAGAGTCATCCAGAAGGCGCGCGAGGCGGGGAACTACCGCAGTGCTGCCCATCTGGAGGGACTGGCCCGCGGGCGTTGGGTGCACCGAGAACTGAAGGACGAGTTTCCGCACCTGATCTGGAACCAAAGGGGGGTAGATGTGAGGGATCCGAGACCGGGGGGGCATCAATACGAGGTGCTCTCCGGGACGGCGGAGAACTTCGGTGTGCATGGCCGGCGGATGTTCGGTGAACTCTTCCGGATGATCTTCTTCTGAGGGGCGCGGAGATGTGGCTCGGCAACATCCTCTACGAGGACCAGGAACTGCAGGACGAGCGGCTGGAGCTGAAGGCAGAGACGAATCGCATCATCTATCTCGGGCCGAAGCTGACGCTGCGGCGATGCATGGTCCTGGTGCGCGTGCCCACCAGCCGGCTCTTCATCCGGTCAACCAACTTCATCGACTGTGAGATCGAGGTGAAGCAGGAGTTGAAGGGGTTCTCTTGGACGGGTGCCTCACTGAAGGGCTGCCGATTCAAGGGTCGCATGTATGGCTGCGACTTCGGTGCGTGGCCCGATCACGGAAAATGGTGGGAGCACGGCGAGGTGGTGGACTGCGACTTCTCGGAGGCGCGTTTGGATCTCTGCCGCTTCCAGAGCTGTGACCCCCGGACCTTGCGCCTGCCGGGTTGGCCTTGCTTCACCATCCTCGACCCCATCAGCAGAGGCCGTGAGCTCACCAGCGTCGAGTGGCCGGGGCGCTTCCGTCCGGTCACCCTGGAGGGCCCGTACAAGGACCTGCCCACCACGGTGGCGTGGTCCTTCTACGCGCCCGCCGAAGCGAAGCGCTCGGGAACGACCGAGGAGGCGCTCAAGGCGGCAATCGAGCGGTTCGACTTCATCGTCCACTGAGGGGCGTTCGGGCTCCGCGCGGGCACGGGCGCAGCTTGGACAGCTCCAGCCCTCGGGGGCATTCGGCGGGATGTCTTGGGGCCTCCTTCCGGGCGGTGGTCGGAGGCGGTCCATTCATCCCGGGACGCCCTGGGCCGACGGGCCGAGTGCCGCGGCGAGCGCCTCCTCCGAGGCCTCCTCGCGGGCCCGCACCTGCTTGGGCGCCTCGGGAACCACCATCAGCGGCTTGGGGCAGCGCTTCAGCAGCGTGTCCGCCACGCTGCCCAGCAGGGTGCGCGCGAGCGTCCCCCGGGACCGGGTGCCCACGATGACCAGGTCCACCTCCGCCGCCGCGGCCGCCTGGCAGATGGCTTCCACCGGCTCGCCGTGGAGCACGGCCAGGTCCGTGGCCGGTCCGCTCCGGCCGGTGAGATGACGCAGCTCCGCCAGCAGCCCGGCCGCGTAGTCCTCGCAGGCGCGCTCGAAGGCGGCGAAGTCGGCCGTCTCGCCCTCGGCCACCGTGGTGGGCAGCACGTGCACCAGTGTCACCTGCGCGCCCACGCCCTCGGCCAACTCCAGTCCCACCCGCGCCGCCTCGCGCGCCACCGGGCTGCTGTCCACCGCCACGAGTATCCGCCGCATCGCGCTTCCTCCAGGCCCGCTCACCGCACCACCACCACGGGTCTGCTCGACGTGTGCACCACCTGGGTGGCCACGCTGCCCAGCAGCAGTCGCGCCACCGTGCCCTGGCCTCGGCTCCCCATCACCACCATCCGCACGTCCGCCAGTTGCGCGCGGTCGTGGATGGCGAGGGCCGGGTCTCCCACCCTCAGCTCCGTCTCCACCGCCACGCCGTGCGAGCGGGCCTTGTCCGCCAGGGCCTCCAGCAGAGGGGTGAGCTCGCCGGGGTGGGAGGCTCGCGGTTCGGAGCGCGTCCCCGGGCCGCCGCCTGCTTCGGGCGCCGCCTGGGGCCGGACGTGGAGCAGTACGACGCCCTCGCCCAGCTTCGCCGCCAGGGAGGCACCAAACTCCAGTGCCCGCTGGGACGGGGGCGAGCCATCGACGGCGATGAGGATGCGAGCCATGACACCCACTCCCATTCCATATCCCGTGCCAACCCCGCTCCGAGGGAGGGACCCGAGTACGGACGGGCTGGCGTGCAACGGCTGCGCGCCTGGGGCGCAAGCGTTGCGCCCGAAGCGGTTCGCGCCGCCTCCAGCCCCCACCTTCCCTTCAAAAATGCACACCCCGCGCCCAGCCCGCAGCGGCTCGTGGGGAGGGGAGGTCGGAGGTGTGGGCCCAGGCTCACATGGGAGGGGTCGTGACTTTGGAGGGAGGACGGGCGGGGAGGCGCTGAGGACGAGCGCTCAGACGGGGTGACTTCATGAGTTACTCGGATGCGGATTACCCTGGAGGTTCCCCTGATGACTATGTTACTTCAAAGGTCATGGAACCCATCATGTCCCAAGAGGATGCTTCCCCAGGCTGGCGGGGTCGTGGTCTGCTCCCCGCGGAACGCATGACGACCACGGTCAAGAAGCCCGCGACGTACGAGGATCTCCGTGCCCTGCCGGAGACGGTGGTGGGGGAGCTCATCGGCGGCGAGCTCACCGCTTCGCCCCGGCCCGCCAGCCGTCACGCTTTCGCCAGCTCGGCGCTGGGTGGCGAGCTGTCCGGGCCCTTCCAGCGAGGTCGGGGGGGCCCGGGGGGTTGGTGGATCATCGACGAGCCGGAGCTCCACTTCGGCAAGGACGTCCTCGTCCCGGATCTGGCCGGATGGAAGCACACGCGGATGCCGGTGTACCCCGATGCGTCCTTCTTCACGCTTCCGCCAGACTGGGTCTGTGAGGTGCTCTCCCCGTCGACCGCGGTGCTCGATCGGGTGCGGAAGATGCCCGTGTACATGCGCGAGCGGGTGGGCCACGTCTGGCTCATCGATCCGGTGTCCCGGACGCTCGAGATCTTCCGTCGCGAGGAGGACCGCTGGGTACTCGTCGGCAATCACGGCGGAGACCAGGGCATCCGGGCGGAGCCCTTCGAGGCCGTGGAGCTGGAACTCGAGGCGCTCTGGTTGCCCTCTCCGTAACACCTGGGGCGATGTAGGCCGCGAGTGCCTCGGGATAGTGGACGGTGGGGCGGGAAGGCCCATCAGCCACCGGGCGAGTTGGAGTAGACCCGCACTCCAGCCACAGCTCCCGGAGATTCCCCGCATGTCCTTCCCGCTCCGTCGCGCCCTCTCCGCCGCCGCCCTGGCGGCCCTGCTCCTGCCGCTCGGGTGCTCCACTGCCCTCACCACCCGGCGTGAAGAAGATCAGCGCATGAGCTCCTCCGACGACGTCTCCAAGCCGGCCCCCCGTTGGGGCATCGTCATCCACGGCGGTGCGGGCGTCATCAAGCGCGAGTCCCTCACCCCCGAGCGCGAGGCCGCCGTCCGCGCTGTCCTCACCGAGGCCCTCCAGGCTGGCCACACCATCCTCGCCCAAGGCGGCACCAGCCTGGATGCCGTCACCGCCGCCGTCCGCGTCATGGAGGACTCGCCCCTCTTCAACGCCGGCAAGGGCGCCGTCTTCACCCACGATGGGAAGAACGAGCTGGACGCCGCCATCATGAACGGGCGCACCCGCGAGGCCGGCTCGGTGGCGGGCCTGCGCCACGTGAAGAACCCCATCGCCCTCGCGCGGGCCGTGATGGAGAAGTCGCCGCACGTGATGATGATTGGCGCGGGCGCCGAGGAGTTCGCCAGGCAGCAGGGCGTGGAGCTCGTCCCCGAGAGCTACTTCCACACCGAGGAGCGCTGGCAGTCGTTGCAGCGCGCCCTGGAGGCGGAGAAGCAGCAGCAGCAGACGCCGCCCGAGCAGGGGCAGCCCCAGGGGCCTTCCACTTTCTGGGAGCACCCCGCGGGCCGTGAGCACAAGTTCGGCACCGTGGGCGCGGTGGCGCTCGACCAGTCCGGCAACCTCGCCGCGGGCACCTCCACGGGAGGCATGACGAACAAGCGTTTCGGCCGCGTGGGCGATGTCCCCGTCATCGGCGCCGGCACCTACGCCAACGAGCGCTGCGCCGTCTCCGCCACCGGCCATGGCGAGTACTTCATCCGCTACACCGTGGCCCGCGACATCTGCTCGCGCCTGGAGTACCTGGACCTGCCGCTGCCCGAGGCCGCCCACTCGGTGGTGATGGACACGCTCGTGAAGGCGGGCGGCGAGGGCGGTGTCATCGCCATGGACGCGCAGGGCAACGTGGCCATGCCCTTCAACTCGTCGGGCATGTACCGCGGCTACATGGGGCAGGATGGCATGCCCTCCGTCGCCATCTTCAAGGAGCAGTGACGCTCAGGGGCCTCACGCCGAGGCCCACGGCCCTCCGCCCTGCGACGCCGAGAGGGCCCAACGCTCCAGCTCCGGCTGTGGCATCAACCCGCTGCGGCGCGCCACCTCCCGGCCGCCGGAGAAGACGACGAAGGTGGGAATGCCTCGCACGCCGAGCTGACTGGCCGCCTGGGGCTGCTCCTCCGTATTCAGCTTGAGGACGAGGAGACGACCCGCCTGGGCGCGGCCCACTGCGGCGAGGATGGGGGCGGCGGCCCGGCAGGGGCCACACCACGGGGCCCACAGGTCCAGCAGCACGGGAACGGGTGACGCCAGCACTGCCCGCCACAGCGCCTCTCCATCCACCTCCTGGGGGGCACCCGACAGGTCGAGCGTCCGTTGGCAGCGACCGCAGGTGGGCTCTCCGGGGGGACGGGGCTCGCGCACGCGATTGAAGGCACCACAGGACGAGCAGCGGAACATGGGAACCTCCAGGCCTCTCCGCTTCAAGTTAGGGATGCTGGACCGGTGCCGACTCCCGCCGCTCGGGTGCTCCGGGGACGGGCACGCAGGCTTTGCCGAGGCCCGCCGCCCGGACGCGGCTTTTGCGCCGCCCGCTCGCACCTGCCGTGCGTTACCTCTGAGGAGACTTCCTTCGAATGGCTTAGAGTGGGTGGCACAGGACGTGAAGCAACGCCATCCCAAGGCCCCGGGGGCCTTCGTACTGGAGCAGCCATGACCATCCTTTGTGCCACCCACTTCTCGGACGCAGCACAGCGAGCGGCCACGGCCGCCGCGGAGCTCGCGCGCCGGCTGGACGAGCCCCTCTTCCTGGTCCACGTGCTGCCAGGGGACCTGGCGCGGGCCTTTGGCCAGACGTTGAAGGACACAGCGAGCGCGGCGCTGGTGGACGAGGTGCGGCGGCTGGAGAAGCTGGGGGCGCGGGTGAGCCACCAGTTGCTGGCCGGCGAGCCCTCCGCGGAGCTGGCGCGCTTCGTGGAGGAGAAGGGCGCCTCGCTGGTGGTGACGGCGGGGCCCACGAGCGGCTCGCCCTTCCTGGGGCTGGGCGGCACGGTGGATCGGCTGGCCACGGCGCTGCCGGTGCCGCTGCTGGTGGTGCGCGAGGACGGGGCCTTCGCGCAGTGGGCGAATGGCTCGCGCCCGCTGAAGGTGATGCTGGG
>NZ_DASVSO010000209.1:0-1660 GCF_036388035.1 Archangium sp. | reverse complement strand
CCACGTTGCCGTCCACGAGGGGCGCGGGCTCACCGAAGGCGATGGAGGCTACGGCGCCCGAGGTGTAGCGGCCGAAGCCGGGGAGGGTGAGCAGCTCGGCGGCGGTGGAGGGCAGCCTGCCGCCGAAGCGGGCCACCACCTCCTGGGCGGCGCGGTGCAGGTTGCGCGCGCGCGAGTAGTAGCCGAGCCCCCGCCACCCGGCGAGCACGTCCGGCAGGGGCGCGGCGGCCAGGGCCTCCACCGTGGGGAAGCGCTGGAGGAAGCGCTCCCAGTAGGGGATGACGGTGGCCACCTGCGTCTGCTGCAGCATCACCTCGCTGAGCCAGATGGCGTACGGGTCGCGCGTGCGGCGCCAGGGCAGGTCGCGCTTCTGCCGGTCGTACCACTCCAGCAGCCGGGCGCGCAGGGAGTCGCGGCGCTCGGGCGCGATGAGGCGCTCGGGGGTGGGCTCCTTGCGCTTGCGCGGAGGGCTCATGGCTTCCTGGCGGGATTCGCGATGCGGCGGGCCACGTGGTCGAAGAGACCGGGGAGGAGCCGGTTGGCGAGCACCATGACGCGGCCGGGCAGGGTGAGGACCGTCTCGCGGCGCTTGCGGCGGCTGGCGCGCACCATGGCGGAGGCCACGGCCTCGGAGCTCATCGCATTCAAGGGGATGGTGTCCTGTTGCCAGCCCTCGGCGTTGAGGCGGGCGTCGCGGAACTCGGTCTCGGTGAGGCCCGGGGAGACGAGCAGCACGGAGATGCCCTCGGTGGCGAGCTCGGCGCGCAGCGACTCGGTGAGGAGGTTGACCGCGGCCTTGGAGGCGCCGTAGCCGCCGAGCAGCGGCAGGCCCCGGTGGCCCAGCACGGAGCTGACGTTGACCACCTGCGAGCCGGGGGCGCGCTTGCGCAGCAGGGGCAGGGCGGCGCGGGTGACGCGCACCAGGCCGAAGAAGTTGATGTCGAAGACCTGGCGCAGCTGCGCCTCGCCCAACGCCTCGACGGGGCCATAGAGGCCGAGCCCGGCGTTGTTGACGAGGACATCCAGCCCACCGAAGGCGGCCTCCGTCTCCCGCACGAGCCGCGCCACGTCCTCCTCCCGGGTGATGTCGCAGCGCACGGAGAGGGCCCGCACTCCGAGTGCCTCCACCTCGCGCGCGGCGTCCTGGAGCTGGGGCTCGCGACGGGCGGCGAGCACGATGTGGGCACCTCGGGAGGCATAGGCCTTCGCCGCCGCGCGGCCAATGCCGCTGGAGGCACCGGTGATGAGCACCACCTTGTCCTTGAAGTCTTGGGTCGCCATGGCGGCGCGCACCTTAGCGGCTCGCCCGAGCCGGAAAAGGACCTGGGGGGGCGTGCCTGCTCGCCTGTACATCTTCTAGAGAAGCGAGGGTCCGTCTAGGATGCGCGGCCTCCATGCGACGTGCTTTCAGCAACGACTTCTCCTGGTCCAAGAGCCGGCACGAGAAGCTCCAGGAATGCCAGCGGGCGTATTACTACTACTACTACCGCTCCTGGGGCGGCTGGGAGTCGGCCGCACCGAAGGAGGTGCGCGAGCTGTACGTGCTGAAGAAGCTGGGCAACCGCTACGCGTGGGCGGGCAGCGTGGTGCATGACGCCATCAAGGACGCGCTGCTGGACTGGCGCGCGGGGCGCTCGGTGGACGCGGCGAAGGTGGAGGC
>NZ_DASVSO010000208.1:0-7353 GCF_036388035.1 Archangium sp. | reverse complement strand
GGTGGGGCTGGTGCTCGGGCTCAACGGGCACCTCGGCGGCCTCCCGGTGGACTCGGGAGATCGCATCCTCTCGCTGGCCATGGGCGTGTTGACCCTCGTCACCGCCATCTGCCTGCGCGCCCGCGAGGAGCCCGAGCCCTGACACGCCACCGGGGTGGAGCGGCGGCGGTCCCCCTCTGAAACGACAAAGGACCGCGGCGCTGGCCGCGGTCCTCTGGAGGCCCCCGTCTCAGGAGACGGGGGCCGTGCTCAACGCGTGGCTCAGGTGAGCACGTCGAGCGCGCGCGCGTAGTACTTCTGGCGGTCGGCGAGCCCGTTGTAGCCGCCGTTGATGCGGCGGGTGATCTCCTTGAAGTTGCCCGCGTCCGCGTAGCTGTTGAGGTTGCGGGTGTTCCAGAACCAGGCGGCGGTGCGGAAGCCCACCTCGGGGGTGGCGGCGCTCTTGGGGTTGTTCACCAGGTCGAGGCCCAGGGCCTTGCCGGCGGCGGTGTAGTTGGCGCGGCCGGTGAGCTGGATGGGGCCACGGCCCTTGAAGCGCTTGCCGTCACCCGGCTGGGTGTTGCCCAGGTCCTTGCGGCCCTCGTAGGCGGCGCCGGAGGCGATCTCCTCCATGTAGCGGAACTCGCCGCTCTCATGGGCGAGCTGCGCGACGAAGGCGGCCTGACGCTTGGGGGTGTTGATGCCGGCCTCGGCCATGGCCTTGTTGAGGTGGGGCAGGTACTGCTCGGCCTTGGCGGCCGACAGGTTGGGCATGATCTTCCGCAGCTGCGCGAGCGACAGGCCGCCCTTGCCGCCGGGCTCGGTGGGGCCGGTGACGGGGCCGGGGCCGGCCGAGCCGCCCACCTTGGCGCCGAGCTTCTCGAAGGCCGCGCGCGTCAGGGGCCCGTAGTAGCCGGTGTTGGGCACGCCGTGCTTGGCCTGGAACTCCTTGAGGGCCGCCTCGGTCTTGGGGCCGAAGACGCCCGGGCCGGTGTTCATCTCGGCCTGGGTCATCGTGCCCGCCTTCACCAGGGCCTTCTGGAGCTGCTCCACCGCCGGGCCGCGAGCGCCCTTCTCCAGGTCTCCCGCGGGCAGGCTCATGCCCTTGAGGGAGCCAGCGCCGCCCGAGGGCTGGCCGGCCACGGGGCCGGTGTTGCCGCCGGCCGGAGCGGTGCCCGGCTTCGGGTTGCCGCCGGAGAAGGTCACCAGCTCGCCGGTGCTCTTGTAGTTGCTCGGGCCGCCCACGAGCCGGCCGCCCTGCATCTTGAGGGAGATCTCCTTGCCGGTGGCCGGGTCGTTGGCGAAGTAGGTGTCGCCCTTGCGGCCGGTGACGGTGATCCAGTGGTCGGTGCCGTTGGCGCCGCCGTTGGAGCCGGCCTTGTAGTCCACGCCGATGACGACGGGACGGCCCGCGTCGATCTGCTTGTTGATGTTGCTGGCGTTGAAGGCGACCTTGGAGGCGCCCAGGCCGGCCATCTTCGCGGCCTGGCCCCAGATGAGGCCGTTACCGGAGTAGCCACCGGTCTTGTCGAGGTGGGCGTCGAGCTCGCCGGGGTTGATGACCTTGCCGGAGATCTTGCTGATCGCCATGGCGGTGGAGGTCATCGCGCAGCCGGCGGCGCTGATGGACGAGCCGGTGCCGAGGGCGCGACCGCCCCACTGCGCATCGCCCTGACGGAAGATGGGGGTGCCATCGGCGGAGGTGGGGAACTTGCGACCGTCGTCATCGCGCGCCGGGCCGGCCCTGCCGCCGGAGGCCGTGGCGGGGGCGTTGTCGAACTTGTCGCCGCCGGACTTGGAGGGCTTGTTGGTGCGAGGAGCATCGAAGCCGTCCGGGATGGTCAGCTTCTGGCCAACCTGGATGTGGTTGACGTTCTTGATGTTGTTGGCCTTGGCCAACTTGTCGACCGAGGTGTTGAACCTCTTGGCGAGGGCCGACAGGGTGTCGCCACTGCGAACGGTATGGATGGACACGGGGGACTCCAGAAAAGAAAGGGGTCGAAGAAACAGCGTTGACCCATTCTCGCGTGGAACGAGAAAAGGTTGCTTGGGGGGCGAAAAAAAGTCGCGCCACCCCGCACCGGGAGTGCGCAAGCACCTGGAAACAGGGGCGAATCCTCACTCCAGGAGAAGATTCTCAGCGCTGGAGGTGAAGGACCGAGGAGGCGACCCCCTGCGCGAAGCGCCTCACCCCGCCTGAGCGCCCGCGTCTCCGCGTCCGGCGAGCCGCGCCACCGCCTCGATGAGCTGCGCCGGTTCTATCGGCTTGGCCAGGTGCACCTGGAAGCCCGCGCGGTAGGCCCGGCGCGCGTCCTCGGCGCTCGCGTACGCCGTGAGCGCAATGGCCGGTACCCACTGGTCCCTCGCCTCGGCCCACGTCCGCACCCGCTTGAGCAGCGCGTGCCCGTCCTCTCCCGGCAGGCCGATGTCCGACACCAGCACGTCCGGCAGTGACGCCTTCAGCCGCTCCATCGCCTCGCCCGCGTTGCTCGCCGTGCTCACCTGCGCGCCCCGCTCGCGCAGCATCAACGCAATCAGCTCGCGCGCGTCCGGCGCGTCCTCCACCAGCAGCACCGACACCCCGTCCAGCTTCACCGCCGGCACCGCCGACTCCGCGCCCGGCAGGGCGTCCGTCTGCGCCTCGGGCAGCACCGCCGGCACCGGCAGCGTCACCGTGAAGGTGGAGCCCTTGCCCTCGCCCGCGCTCTCCGCCC
Source organism: Archangium sp. (assembly GCF_036388035.1). Taxonomy (GTDB): domain Bacteria; phylum Myxococcota; class Myxococcia; order Myxococcales; family Myxococcaceae; genus Archangium. The sequence continues at coordinate 4,660 of NZ_DASVSO010000208.1, read as the reverse complement.
GCACCGCGCCCCCGTGCAGCCCCACCAGGTGGTGCACAATGGCCAGTCCCAGCCCCAGCCCGCCGTGCTCGCGCGTGGCCGAGCCGTCCGCCTGCCAGAAGCGCTCGAAGAGATGGGGCAACGACTCGGCGCGAATGCCCTTGCCCGTGTCCGTCACCCGCACCCGCAGCTCCCGCTCGTCGCGGTCCACCCTCAGCACCACCCGCCCGCCCGCCGGAGTGAACTTCACCGCGTTCACCAGCAGGTTCCAGCACACCTGCTGCAGGCGCCCCGGGTCTCCCACCAGCATCGCCGTGCCGTTGCCGCCCACGTCCACCTCGAGCGCCAGCGTCACGTTCTTCTGCTCCGCGTGCGAGCGCACCACCTCCACCGCCGCCTGCACCACCCCCACCAGCTCCACGCCCCGGCGGTGCAGCGTCAGCTTCCCGGTGATGATGCGCGACACGTCCAGCACGTCTTCAATCAGCTGGGCCAGCGTGCGCGCGTTGCGCTCGATGACGGCCAGGCCCTTCTCCACCGCCTTGGCGTCGCTCTGCCGGCTGCGCAGCATCTGCGTCCAGCCCAGCACCGCCGTCAGCGGCGTGCGCAGCTCATGGCTCATCACCGCGAGGAACTCGTCCTTGGCGCGGTTGGCCGCCTGCGTCTCCGCCATCAGCCGCGTGTTCTCGATGGCCACCGAGGCCATGCGCGCGAGCTGCACGAGAATGGCCTCGTCCTCGGCGCTGAAGTCCCCCTCGTGCCGATCCGAGAGCTGGATGAGGCCCAGGTTGCGCCCGTCGCGTCCCACCAGCGGCGCCGCCAGCCAGCCGCGCAGGGGCGGGTGCTTGCCCTTGTGCCGGCCAAAGCCCTTCCAGGCCGGGTGGGACTCCAGCTCCCCCTGCTTCAGCCGCATGGGCAGGTTGAGCCGGCACACCCACGAGTAGATGCCCGAGCCCTCCGGCTGCTCGTGCCAGTCGCGCCACGCGCCATACTTGTCCGACATCGACGTGGCGTGGATGGCCCGCGACCAGCCCCCCTCCACCGTGAGGCTGGTGATGGCCTGGTGCGCGCCAATCACCTCGCGCGCCTGCTCGGTGATGGCCTCGAGCACGTGCTCGATGGAGTCCGCCTCGCTGATGACGAGCGCCGCGCTGGCCAGCCCCTGCAGCTGCGCGGCGTGGCGCTGCTCCCGGGCGAGCAGCCGCTCCAGCTCGGCCTCGCCCTGGCGCTGGCGGGTGATGTCCCGGTGGGCGCCCACCCACTCGCGCACCCTCCCGTCCTTCTCCAGCACCGGCACCGCGCGCGCCAGCATGTGGCGGTAGGCCCCGTCGTAGCACCGCAGCCGGTGTTCCAGTTGGAAGGGCGTGCGCGTGGAGAGCGAGGCCTCCCAGGCGCGCACCGTGGGCTCCCGATCCTCCGGGTGCACCGCCTCCAGCCAGCCCCAGCCCTGGCACTCCTCGCGCGACTGCCCGGTGAAGGCGCTCCAGCCCGGCTGCTCCTCCACGAACTCGCCCGAGGGCGGCGTGGCCCAGATGATGTCCGAGGTGGCTGTCACCAGCGAGCGGAAGCGCTCCTCGCTGTGCCCCAGGTCCCTCGCCAGCGCCTCGGCGGTGCGGCGCGAGCGCACCAGGTCCGTCACGTCGTAGGCGAAGATGGCCACGCCCTCCACCCGCCCGGAGCCATCGCGCTGCGGGTGGTAGGCGATGTCAAAGAACATCTCCTCGGACAGAGGGGCCCCCGGGCGCGACACCACCCGCACCGGCCGGGCGCGGCCCACGTAGGAGTTGCCCGTGGAGAAGACCCGGTCCATCACCTCGAAGACGCCCTGGCCCTCCAGCTCGGGGAGGGCCTCGCGCGCGGCCAGGCCCACCAGGTCGCGCCCCCCGTAGAAGCGGCGGTGCAGCAGGTTGGAGAAGACGAAGCGGTGCTCGGCGCCGCGGGTGATGCTGACGGAGGCGGGCGCCAGCATCAGCATCTCCTGGTAGCGGGCGCGCTCGTTCTCCACGCCGGCGCGCGCGAGCTGCTCGGCCGACAGCAGCCGCACCCGCTCGTTCTCCGCCAGCCGCCGCTCCGTCACGTCCCGGGTGAAGACGACGAGCCCCTCGCCCGAGGGGAAGGCCCGCGTCTCCAGCCACAGGCCCGCCGGGGCGAAGAAGTCCTCCAGGCAGACGAGGGTGCGCGCCTCCATGGCCCGGCGCCACGCGGGACCGAAGGCGCTGTCGGTCACCTCGGGCAGCACCGCCCACAGCTCCTGTCCCAGGAGGTGCTCGCGCGTGCGGCCCACCAGCCGCTCACCCACGGCGTTGAGCCAGGTGAGCCGCCACTGCCGGTCCATCACCAGGATGCCGTCGGTGACGCCGTCGAGCAGCGGATCAAACCCCGCTGGGGCCGGACTCTCCGGCCCCCCGGTCGGAGTTCTTGGCGGCTCGTGAGTGTCCTTCATGGCGCTGGGCTCCGGCCCATCAGAGCACGGCGACGCCCGCTCATGCACCGGGGATGAGGCGGGAGTGTTGGAAGGCGTCCGGCGGAGCACCCTTGCCCCTCCCCCTGGTCCCATCCCAGGTGGGAGTAGCGGACACCCGGGAAGCGTGAAGCCCGGCGGGGGAGGGAGGGGGCGGCCCCGGAACCTCGGGCCTTGTGTGTCCCGGACGCATCCGTTAGCAGTCGGGCCACCTCCCATGTCCACCGACGCCTCGACTCCTCCTGGGCCCCGCTCCGCCAACCGTTTCCTGTGGGTGGCGCTGGCCTCCGCCGCGTGCTGCGTGGTGCTCGCGGTGGGCCTGCTGCGCCCGCGCGAGCAGCCCCTGGAGCGCTTTGGCCGGCTCCCGGCCTTCTCCTTCACCCGCCAGGACGGCCAGCCCTTCGGGCTCCAGCAGCTCCAGGGCCGCCCCTGGGTGGCCAACTTCATCTTCACCCGCTGCCCCACCATCTGCCCCGTCTTCACCCAGAAGATGGCGCGCCTGCAGAAGCAGACGGCGGGCCTGGACGGGCCGCTCGCGCTCGTCTCCTTCTCGGTGGACCCCCAGTACGACACCCCCGAGCGCCTCACGGCCTACGCGGGCAAGTACGGCGCGGATCCGGCCCGCTGGAGCTTCCTCACCGGGGACTACACCCAGCTCAAGGACATCATCGTCGGCGGCTTCAAGATGGCCATGGGCCGCGACGAGGAGAACGCGCAGGAGATTGCCAGCATCTTCCACGGCAGCCACTTCGTGCTGGTGGACCGCACGGGGGAGATTCGCGGCTACTACAACAGCGAGCACGACGACGCGGTGGAGCGGCTGCTGCGCGACGCCGAGCAGCTGGTGCGCAGCGGCGAGTAGCGGGCGGAACGGCGCCTGACCGCTCGCCCGGGGCCCAGGCCATGACGCGATGCTTCCAAGCCTCCCCCGCGTGCATACCTTGGCCGGAAAGGGACCATTTGGAGAGGGAAGGACACGCCATGCTGATGAGCGCGACGCGCCTGGTGGACAGGCTGAAGGGGACGGCGGTGAAGGTGGGCACCGAGGGGGTGCGCCTGGTGGTGGAGGGCACCGTCACGGCGGTGAAGGTGATGGACCGGCTCCAGGAGCTGCTACCCGACCGGGAGCGGGTCATGCGGGTGATGCGCGAGCCCGTCCGGGGTGCCGGTCGTTTCCAGGTGGAGGTGCCCGCCCCGGAGCGCCCCATCCCCGCCCGTCCCGTCGAGGCCCGCCCCGTCAAGAGCCGTCGCCCGCAGAAGGAGCCGTCCGCCGAGGCCAGAGCCACGGCGGAGCTGGTGCTGGCCGAGGTCGAGGCCGTGCACGAGCGCCTCAAGGAAGCCCGCCCGGCGCGCCATCCCCTGAAGGTCCGCGCCGACGTGGAGCTGCCGGAGTACACGCCCAAACGGCGCAAGGCGGCCCAGGCCTCGGGTCGCAAGACGACTTCCGCGGAGGCCTCGCCCAAGCGCGTCACGGCCCGCCCGGGCCTCAAGGCGAAGCGGGGACAGAAGCTTCGCCACTGAGCCACCCGGCTCTGGCTACCTGCGCGTCACCTTCGGCGAGGTGGTGGCACGCGCCACCACCTTGCTGCGCATCCGCGAGTTCTTCACGGACACGCCCGAGGCCTTCATCTGCGCGGCCTTCTCGGCGGCGAGCCGCTCGGCCTCGGCCTTGCGAGCCGCCTCGTCGGCGACGAGCCGGGCCCGGTGCTGGGCCAGCGTCTCGCGCATGCCCTCGGCCGTGAGGTCCACCTGGGCCAGGTGCAGCCGGTAGAGCAGGTCCTCGCGCAGCGTGCCCCTGCCGCGCGCCAGCTCCACGGCGCCCGAGAGGCCGACGATGACCTTGGGCCGCTCCTCCTGCGTCTGCAGGCAGCGCACGATGAGCCCCTGGGCCTGCGGCGTGAGCCGGGAGACATCGGGGATGAACACCACCCCCCGAGGCTTGCGCAGCGCCTCGCTCACCTGCTCGGGCTGGCGGATCTCCACCAGTGGCCCCTCATGGGAAAAGCTTCTCGCCGCCGCCGCCGCCCACGTGCGTCGCTCGTCCTCCGTCCCTCCGGACAACAGCACCGAGGCCCGGTTCGCTACGAGCTCCTCTTCACGATAACCCCGCGGTGTCAAAGGCAGACCTCCCCCGTCGTTGACTGCGTGGGCAAAGCCTAACGCAAATCGGGTTACTCGTCGAACCCCGCAAGCGCGCCGGGGCCGATCTTCCGGCCCCGG